>CALVHG010000022.1 GCA_944327285.1 uncultured Desulfovibrio sp.
GTTTGTTGGTTTGTGTGGGAACTTCCAACTTATCGAACTGGGAAAGGGTGAACAACCTATTGGAACACAACATCTAGGGGCTGTTAACACCATTCGTAAGTTGTTTGGGGGGAAGGGAAACCCCTCTTCTCTGGTGTCGCTGCCCGTAGCTTCCTTCGTCGCAGCGGGCACGGCCTGCGGCCGCCATCCGGTCGCTGCCAGCGCGAGAGGGTCCAGCCTTTCCGCAGGAAAGGCGTTCTTGTAATCCTTCCCCTCAAGCCCCCATCCCTTCCCCCAACGCGCTTTTTCAGAGGGGGGTCAGGCAATGTGGCAAGCATCTTTTAAAGGTAAATCGCTCATGAATCCCGGACGTCGTACCGCATTGCGCCTGCTGGCGGGGAGCAGTCTGCTGGCCGCGGCGTCTCTGTCGCCCCGGAAAGCCGACGCCGCGACCTATAAGGAGAGTCGACCGGAGGCTGCCTTTGCCGTAGTCGTTGACGTGGATGCCTGCGACGGCTGCGGCGCGTGCGTCGCTGCCTGTCGCACAACGCGCAGCGCGCGGGTGCCCGTGCCGCGGCAGCCGATTCCTAAATCGCTCTGGTCCTGGGTACGCGCCGGAGACTGGTCGGATCGCCGCGGCGTGGACTGGCGGCTGACGCCGTATAACTGGCTGTATATTCAGAAATGCAGTCTTGTCTGGCAGGGACGCCGAAGGGCTGTTTATCTCCCGCGCCGCTGTTTTCATTGTCTTAATCCTCAGTGCGTCAGCCTCTGTCCCAGCGGCGCTCTGCGACAGGAGCAGTCCGGGGCCGTGCATGCCTCTCCGCAGTTCTGCCTTGGGGCCGGTCGCTGTGTGCGAGCCTGCCCTTGGTTTTTCCCAAAGATTCAGGCCGGAGTCGGGCCCTATCTGAACCTTATGCCGCGCCTTTTGGGAAGCGGCATGTCCTTTAAGTGCGATTTTTGCTGGGAACGTACCCGGAGCGGCGGCGTGCCGGCCTGTGTGCCGGCGTGTTCCCGCGGCGCGCAGCATTACGGTCCCAGGGAGGAGATGCTCAGCCTTGCGGAGAGACTGGCCAGGGAGCGCGGCGGCGAAGTCTTTGGCAGGTACGAAAACGGCGGAACCTGTCTGTTCTATGTTTCTTCTGTTCCTTTCCGCCATATTGAGGCGGCTCTGCTGAACCAGAACGGCATCGGCCCCGGCAAGCCCAGTCTGCGGCCAGCCGGCGTCAGTATGGAGCGGGAAAACGCCATAACGCATTTGCTGCTTGGCGCTCCTGTTTTTGGTGTGGGACTCGCCGCCTTGCGTCTCTGGCGCGACAGACAGAGGGAACGCTCATGAGACCGCAACGCTATCTTTTCTCTGCCTTTTTCCGTTGTCTGTGGCTTCTCGCGATTTTGTTTGCGCTGGCTACCGGTCTGGCGCATTTGCCATTGGGCTGGCACTCTTCCGGTCTTTCCGGCATTGCCGCGCTGCGGCCGCTGCTCTACAATCCCACGTTATGGCATTACTGGGCCAACGTGCTGCTGCTTGTCCTGCTGTCCTACAGCTTTGTTGTCTGGATTGTGGCCGGGCGGCATCGCTACTGCCTGACCTTTTGGGGCTATGGTCGCCTTGTCCTGCTTTTTTTCCTCTGTCTGACGGGGCTGCTGCTGACGCTGCATAATCTCGTGGAGTTCTCGCTCTACGGTGCGGCCTATCCTGTCGTCAAGCTGCTGCATCTTGCCGCGGCTATCCTTTTTCTGCCGTTGGCTCTCGTGCGTTTCGCGCGTCATGGCAAGTGGTTGCGTCGCCGCACAGCTGGAGAAGATCGGCATACCCGTGCCAGCGGCATGCAGATTCTGCCCCGATAACGGAAGAACAGAAAAAAGAAGACAACTGCTCTTTCCCGTGTTCGGTTAACAGTCGAATCTGCGGAAGACAGCGTTTTATTTATCAGGCAAAGCAGCCCCGCGCGCCACAGGCGCGCGGGGCTGCTTTGCTGTTCGGGAAGCCTTGCGGCTGTCTGGTTTCACATCGTCAGGCCCCGCGAAACGACAGGCCGGGTGGCGTTGTTCCGCCATTCCGCGCAGTGCATTTTCCAGAGTCTTTATGCTTCCCGAATAACGCCGCCGGGAAAGAAAAAAGAAAGAGGGAAGGGAAAGATACTCTCGCGAGAAACTTTCCCTTCCCTCAAAGGTCTTTATAGCATTTTTAGTTTGAAACGCTGCGCGTTTCAAAACATACGGCCTGTCGTTTCGCGGAAAAAACGCGGTTTTTCCGCTCACTTTGGGCCGGGCGGCGCTGTGCCGCCTCGCGTTTCGCCTTTTTCAAAGTTGAAACGCTCTGGTCGTTCGTCAATCGGCCTAGTAGGCGTGATCGTCCAGATGTTCGGAGGTCAGCTCATGCGAGAAGAGCTTGTAGACCCAGATCTGATAGAGCAGCACGATAGGCACCATGATAAGGGCCACGGTGAGCATGATCTGCAGCGTCTTCTCGGACGAGGAAGCGTTGAAGGCCGTCAGGGTGGCGGCGGGGTCCATCGAGGAGATGATCATGCCGGGGAACATGCCCATGACGCCGAAGAAGGTGACGCCGATGATGAACAGGGAGCTGCACCCCCAGGCGAGCCAGAGCTTCCCGCGGGAGAGCATGAAGCGCGCGCCCAGCAGGCCGACCAGCGCCACGACCGGCAGAAGCAGCAGGGCGGGCGCGGACAGGTAGTTGTCCAGCAGGTTGGTGTAGCAGGCCGTCAGCACGAGGAATGCCAGCAGCAGGATCAGCACGATGGGCCAGAACACGCAGGAAGCGGTAATGGCGCGCTGCTTGAGAGCGCCGGTGCTCTTGATGGCCAGCCACAGCGAGCCGTGGAGGCAGAAGATGCACAGGAAGAAGATACCGCCAGCCAGCCCGTAGGGGTTGAGCAGAGCGACAAGGTTGCCGTGATAGACGCCCTGAGCGTCTACCGGAATGCCCATGAAGAGATTGGCAAAGGCGACGCCCAGCAGCAGGCAGGGCACGAGGTTGGAAACGAAGTGTACGAGGTCCCAGAGGCCGCGCCACGCGGGGCTGTCCACCTTGTTGCGGAATTCAAAAGAAACCGCGCGGAAGATCAGGGCGAAGAGCAGGGCCAGCAGGGGAGCGTACAGGGCGCTGAACATGACGGCATAGACCTTGGGGAAAGCCGCGAAGGTCACGCCGCCGGCGGAAATCAGCCACACTTCGTTGCCGTCCCAGAAGGGACCGGCGGCATTGTACATGAAGCGCCGTTCTTCTTCATTGTCGGCCATGAAGGGCAGCAGGGAACCGATGCCCAGATCGAAGCCGTCCAGCACGAAATAGACGGCCCAGAGCAGGGCCCAGAGGATAAACCAGGTGATTTGCAACGCTTCCATGTTACGCCTCCATACCTTCGGGGCCCTTGCAGGCGTATTTGCGCAGCAGGAAGATGTCGAGCAGACCGAGAACGCTGTAGACCACGATGAAGGCGATCAGCGAGAACATGACGTTGTCGGCGGGCACGGGCGATACGGCATCGCTGGTGCGCATGAGATTGTAGACGATCCAGGGCTGGCGGCCCACTTCGGCCACGAGCCAGCCAAGGGCGATGGTGATGTAAGGCAGGGGAATGCTCCACACGAGGGTCGCCATAAGACCGCGGCAGGGCATTTCACGCTTGCGCTGCAGCCACGCGGAAGCGGCCAGCACGATGAAGACCACGCCCAGAGCCACCATGATGCGGAAGCTCCAGAAAACGGGCGTCACCGGCGGACGATCTTCCTTGGGGAAGTCCTTGAGACCCTTGATCTCGGCGTTGCTGTCGCCATAGGCGATCCAGCTCATGAAGCCGGGGATGGTCAGACCTTCCATGCTGTTGGTTTCGTTGGCTTCGTCCGGCACGAGCAGTATGGGGAAGCCCACGTTCGAGGAGGTTTCCCAGTGCGCTTCCATGGCGGCAAGCTTGGCGGGCTGGAGTTCGGCCACGTTCTTGCCCTGAATGTCGCCGGACAGAGCCAGCGCCAGCGAAAGGATCAGCGCGATGGGCGCGGCCATGCGGAACGAGCGGCGGAAGAATTCCACGTGGCTCTTGCGCAGCAGATGCCACGAGGACACGCCCAGCACGAAGAAGCAGGACAGCAGCCACGCGGAAATCAGTGTGTGCGCGTACATGCCCCAGGCATAGGGGTTGGTAACGACCGCCAGGAAGTTGTCCAGTTCGGCGCGGCCGTTGCGGATCACATAGCCCAGCGGATTCTGCATGAAGCCGTTGGCGAGGATGATCCACAGGGCGGACAGATTGCCCGCGATGACCACCAGCCAGATGCTCAGCAGGTGCATCTTCTTGCCCACGCGGTTCCAGCCGAAATGCCACACGGCAAGGAAGGTGGATTCCAGAAAGAATGCCACGGTGGCTTCGATGGCCAGCAGCGAACCGAAGATGTCGCCGACATATTCGGAGTAGCGCGACCAGTTGGTGCCAAACTGGAATTCCAGCGTGATACCGGTCACGACGCCGAGGGTGAAGTTGATAAGGAAGAGTTTGCCCCAGAACTTGGCGTGTTTACGCCAGGCTTCATCGCCTGTCATGACGTAGCGGGTTTCCATCAGCGCGATGAGCAGCGACAGACCCAGCGTCAGCGGAACAAAGATGAAGTGGAAAAAAACGGCTACAGCAAATTGTAGCCGTGAAAGCATGATGACATCCATAAATGCCGTCCTCCTCCCCGCCTCTTAGCCACAACGGATTTAAAAATCAAGGCGTTTGAAAACAGGTTCTTGACAGCAGAATAGGAATAGTTATCTATAATAAACATTTGTGTGAGGAGGATTTTTTCCCATGCCTGGAAGTGAACAGCGCGAATTTCGCGCCGAGGTGCGAAAGGTTCTGAATATTCTCACGAACTCTCTGTATACCAACAGAGAGATTTTTTTGCGCGAACTTGTTTCCAACGCGTCAGACGCGCTGGACAAGCTGCGCTATCGCGCCAATCGCGGCGAAACGCCCCGTCTGCCGGATACGCCGCTGGAAATCCGCATTACGCTGGACAAGGACGCAAAGACGCTGACCATTGCCGACACGGGCGTCGGCATGACTCCCGATGAACTGGCGGATAATCTCGGCACCATCGCCAAGTCCGGTTCCGAGGACTTTCTGGCCGATTTGCCGCAGCAGGAAGGCAAGGAAGGCGAGCCTGCCGACGCTTCCAATATCATTGGCCGTTTCGGCGTGGGCTTTTATTCCGTCTTCATGGTGGCCGAAAAAGTGGAAGTGACCTCGCGTCCCGCCTTTGCGGACGGAGAGCCCGCGGCCTGGCGCTGGACCAGCGACGGCCTCGGCACCTTTACCGTCGAGGAATGCGCCGATGCCGAACCGGCGCGCGGCACGGTGATTGTCGCTCACCTCAAGGAAGACGCGGCGGAATTTCTGGAACCCTACCGGGTGCAGTCCGTCATCCGCAAGCATTCGGCCTTTGTCCCCTTCCCCGTGTTGGTGGACGGCGAGCGCGTCAATACGCAGCCCGCGCTGTGGCGCGAGCCCAAGAGCAGCATTAAGCAGGAAGACTATAATGCCTTCTACAAGCATCTGACTTATGACAGCGCCGATCCGCTGGACGTGCTGCACATCAGCGTGGATGCTCCCGTGCAGTTTAACGCTCTGCTGTACATCCCGGCCGCGACGCAGGATTTCTTTGGCGCGGATCGGGATTTCTGGGGGCTGGATCTTTATGCGCGCCGGGTTCTTATCCAGCACCGCAACAAGGAACTCATTCCTGACTGGCTGGCCTTCCTCAAGGGCGTGGTCGATACCGAAGACCTGCCCCTTAACATCTCGCGCGAAACCCTGCAGGAAAATCGCGTGCTGATGAAGATCAGCCAGACCATCACCAAACAGATGCTGGGGCATCTGGAAAAGATGGCCAAAGAACGCCCCGATGTTTATGAGCAGTTCTGGAAGCTGCACAGCAAGATTTTCAAGCTCTCCTATCAGGACTTTGCTCAGCGGGAGCGCGTGGCGGCCCTCATGCGCTTTAATTCTTCCCGTCTGGATGACGGCGACGCCCTGACCGGCCTCGAAGACTATATGGGACGCGCCCCGGAAGGCCAGAAGACCTTCTGGTATCTTTCGGCTCCCAACCGCGAGGCAGCGCGTCTGAGCCCGCATCTGGAACGCTTCCGCAAGAAGGGAATCGAAGTCCTGTTCCTGTACGAGCCGGTAGACGAATTCGTTATGGAAGGTCTCGGCACCTATAAGGAGTGGAATTTCAAGGCCGTGGAAAACGCGGCTGACGACGCCCTCGACGCCTTTGCCGACAAGGAAAACGAAACTCCTTCCGTGACGCCCCTTTCCGAGGACGACAGCCGTTCCTTCGACGACCTGCTGAAGCGCATCAAGGAAATTCTGGGCGACCGCGTGACGGATGTGCGCGTGTCCCATCGTCTGGCCGACAGCCCCGCCGTGCTCGTGTCGCCCGACGGCGGCATGACGTCCAGCATGGAAAAGCTGTTCCGCGCCATGCACAAGGACGATTCCGTGCCGGTCAAGGCTCTGGAGCTGAACCGCGATCATCCGCTCCTGCGCAGCCTGCTGCGTATTTTCAAGGCTGATCCGCAGGACAAGGCTCTTGCCGGTATGGCGGAACTGCTCTTTGAAGGCTGCCTCCTGCGCGAGGGCTACGTGAAGGACCCGCAGGCCCTGGCCGGACATGCCAATGCCCTTATGGAGCAGGCCGCGGCCTGGTATACGGAAGTCCGCAAGATATAGTATTTTAGGTTTTCAGGTCTTACATGTTGGGGGGAAGGGAAACCCCTCTGCTCGCGCAAGAGGGCCCAGCCTTTCCGCAGCGAAGCGAGGAAAGGCGTTCTTGTGATCCTTCCCCCCAAGCCCCCCATCCCTTCCCCAGTGCGCTTTTTCAGAGCGTTTCAGACACAGCTCCCCGCCTCGAAGCGAGCGGAAAAACACGCTTTTTCCGTGAAACGACAGGCCGTATGGTCTGAAGCGCAAAGCGTTTCAAACTGAAATTGCTCTAGAGCGTTTCAACTTTGAAAAAGGAGAAACGCGAGGCGGCGGCACAGCGCCGCCCGGCCCAAAGTGAGCGGAAAAACACGCTTTTTCCGCAAAACGACAGGCCGTATGGTTTGAAGCGCAAAGCGTTTCAAACTGAAAATGCTCTAAAGAGGGCGGGATCCTGCGGCACGTATTCCTCTATGGATATGCGCAGCTGCGGCCCGATGCCTGCTGGAAAAGATTTTATTTTCCCCTCGCAGCGTTTGTTTTCAGGCTTGTGTCTGATATAAATATTGTTTGTTTAACCAAACAGTATTTTCTGGACATCCGTCGTCCGGGAGAGCATCATGCGCAGAGCGTGCACGGCGCAGAGGCTGCGCAGGATGCCCGCGAGGGAGATTTGGTTGTCATGTTTGAAGCTTTTTTTGCGGTTCTGCCTGTTTTTCTGGTGATTTTTCTGGGTTCCTGGCTGCATGATCGCGACGTGCTGCCGGAGCAGACAGGCAATATGCTGGGGCTGATGGTGCTCAGGCTGTCATTGCCGGCCCTGATTCTGCATATTCTGGCGGGGGCCAAAGCCTCCGATCTGGCCTATCCGGCCTTCTGGATAGGCATGTTCGGCGCGTCAGTCATTATTTATTTTATCGGTTACTGGTTCGACAAGCTGCTGTGCCGCCGCGGCGAGGGCCCGGCAACCATTGTTGCGCTGGGCTGTTCTTCCTGTAACGCGGCCTTTGTAGGTCTGCCTATTGTGGCCAATCTTTTTCCCGGCAACGATGAAGCCATGCTTATTGCCGGCCTTGCGACCCTGACGCCTAATGCGGTCATGATTCTGGCGCAGTCGCGGCTGGACCTTCTGGCCGGGGAAACCGCCTGGAACGGCAGAAAGGGCGGGGCGCGTGTCTGGCATCTGTGCCGCGCGCTGCTGCTGGGGAACCCGGTTCTGCTTATGTCCGGCGTAGGGCTGATTTTGAGTCTGACCGGCATCGGTCTCTGGGGGCCGCTGGATCGTGTGGCCGAGCTCATCGGCAATACGGCCGCTCCCTGCATGCTTCTTTCGCTGGGCTTCGATCTGCGCCAAAAGCTGGCGCTGGCGGCGCGGCGCGGACAGGGGCATGCCTTTCTGCGTCAGGCCTGGGTTCTGCTGTGCAAGTTGATTCTGTTGCCGCTGCTGTCCTGGGGAATCATGGCCTATATCGGTCTGCCGCCGCTCTGGACGGCCATCGGCGTGCTGATCAGCGCCACAGGTTCGGCTCTGATTGCCTCCGTGCTGGCTGCCGTGTACAGCGCCATTGCCGAAGAAGCCGCTCTGACGGCTGTGCTTTCCAACGGTCTGAGCCTGTTCACGCTAACGGGCTTTATCTGGTTGTTCCGTCATCTGGGATATTTTTAGGTTTATCCGGGGGGAAGGGAGACCCCCATCCCTCTTCCGAAAACTTTTGATCAGGACAATGCGGCGCTGCGGCTGCTCTGTCGCTTTCCTCGCAATAAAACGTCCCCCGGCAGGGCCGTATGCTCCGGCCCCGGATTGCAGAAAAAGCCCCGAAGCGGAAAAGATGTTTCCGTTTCGGGGCTTTTTGTTTGTGGGAATGAGGGGAGACGCGAAAGTAAAAGGCGTGTTTTTCTTTCAGTCTTTCCGGGAGACGGTCGCCTCAGGGAAAGCGACGGCGTTGCCGTAGCGTTTCATCCTTCAGAGAAAAGCGCGCTGGGGAAAGGATGGGGGGCTTGGGGGGAAGGGAAACACCTCTCGCGCCAGCAGCGACCGAATGGCGGCCGCAGGCCGTGCCCGTTGCGACGAAGGAAGCTACGGGCATCGACAGCAGAGATGAGGGGTTTCCCTTCCCCCCAAAATTGCAAACGCCCAGGCTAAGCTGCTTCGGCGCGCTCCACGGCTTCCTGCGATGCTTCGGAAGCCCGTTGCGTCGCTTCGGCGGCGCGTTCGTCGATAGTGGCGGGGGTGCGCTCCTCTGAGATGTCTTCAATGGTTTCGCTGCGACGCCGTGCCTCGGCCTGTTCGAGGCGATCCAGGGATGCGGCAAGCAGGTCTTCCAGCGAGGCATTGGCGGAGCCGGTAAGATTGCCGGCGGCATTGCGCACCACGTCCCGATAGGTGTAGTTGACCAGAACGCCGTCATAACTGCCGTCCACGGAAACGTCGATGTCGCGGGATTCTGCCGAAAGGACATGAATAATATTGTTGCCCTTGCCGGCCTTGATATAGGCGTTGTCCCGCATTTCCGTTACTAGGATGAAATTGTCGCCGTCGCCGACGGTCAGCCCGGCGCTGTTCTGTATGGTATTGATGAGCACCGAGTTGTTGCCGTGTCCGAGGATCGCGCTGGCGTTGTTCGACATGCCGCCTACGGTGAGCCAGTTCTTGCCGTCGCCGGAACGGAGGAGACTGTAGCCTGACATGCTGGAAATGCTGATTCTGTTGTTGCCATGCCCCAGCGTGACATCGCTGTTGATCTGAGCGCCGATGGCGACGATATTGTTTCCGTCGCCGCCGACAATGGCGCTCATGCTGACGCCGGCAACGGCAAGCGTGTTGTCGCCCTTACCAGCTCAGATAACTCCGGGAGAGCGTGCCGCTGCCTGCGGCTTGACCCGTGATGGAAATATCGTTGTTGCCGTCGCCCAGCATGATGAGCCCGTCGAGCACGCCGGTAAGCGACAGCAGATTGTCGCCGTTGCCCAGCGTAATGTTGCTCCTTGTGGCTTCGCCAAGAACAATTTCGTTCTTGCCGTCGCCCAGCGCAATGAGCGAATCTGAAATATCGCTGTCGGCTGCGTCGCCGATCCACTGGGAAGCGGTGATGGTATTGTCGCCCTGCCCCGCAGTGAGGCTGGAGCCGCGGGTCATTTCTTCGAGGACGATGACGTTGTTGCCCTGTCCGAGATTCAGAATTGTGCTCGACAGGCCGATCCGCAGGATATTGTCGCCGTCGCCGAGAGACACCCGGCTGCTTTCAATGGCGGTGCAGCTTTCACCGCTTCCGGTGATGACATTCTTGCCGTTGCCCATGCTGATGTCGGAGGCCGTGATGCCATTGGCCTGCACAGTGTTGTCGCCGTCGCCGAGATCAACGGTGGCCCCGCGCAGATTGTCCGCCTTCAGACTGTCGTTGCCGTTACCGGTGCTGATGGTCGCGCCTTCCGCGTCGTCGGCGACGATAATGCGATCATCGCCGTCGCCGGTGGTGACGGAAACATTGTCGCCCGCCACGTGGACGGTATTGTCTCCGTTGCCCGCGGTAATGACGGCGTTATCGCCCAGGGCGAAGACCAGATTGTCGCCGTCGCCCAGCGAGATCTCGTCCGCGCCGGTGCTGATCATTATAATATCGCCGTCGAGGTCCAGCAGATTACCCGCCGATTCGGTATAGCTGCCGTCGCTGCCATAGAGCCGCGTCACGCCGAGATCGGCATGATAGACGCTCCAGAAACCATCCTCTCCGGCGGCAATGGAAACGCTGCCGCTGAAATTCAGGGTGAAGCTGCTGCCGTCTTTGCCGTTGAGGACTGCCTGATATGTCGGGGCGGTGCTTTCGCCTTCTGCGGTCTCTGTGGCGCTGATGTCCACACGGACGCCAGAGGCGCTTTCTCCAGATAGGAGCGGCGGTTCTTCGGCGGCCTGCGCGGCCTGATTTTCCGGCTGCGGCTGTCCGGCCTGCTCCGTCGTCTGCGGCAGAGCGGCTGCGGCCTTCTGCTCTTCAAGGCGTCGCCGGGCTTCCTCGGAGATGCTGATCAGATCCTGCGATGCCTGCGGGGGCAGGGTGGTTCCTTCCTGCTGGAGCCGCGCGGCATTTTCCCGCAGCTTTTGCAGAATTTCTTCCCGGATGACGTCGTTCCCCAGCATGTCGGCAGCCGAAACCGTAGTCATAGGCTCTCTCCTCGCGTTCTCCGTACGCAATATGGTTAGAGACTCTATCGGCTGCTGTCTTGAATATATTACCGGCCCGCCGTTATTTTGAAAGCCCCTTGCTAATATATTGTTGAATAGAAGCCAGTTATGCCTGCGGATATGTCGGCAATGGACAGGAGAGATTTTCTTTCTATCAGAAAAGAGAACAAAGACCTGCACAGCTCCTTTCTTAATAAAAATATTTAAAATTACTAATAAAATTGATATATTAAAAGATATTTTCAGAGAGGGAATCGCGTGTCTGCCGCGCAATCCTTTTTAGAGCGCTTTCGCTTTGAAAAAGGTATAACGCGAGGCGGCGGCATAGCGCCGCCCGGTCAAAAGTGAGCGGAAAAACGTGTTTTCCGCGAAACCACAGGCCGTATGGTTTGAAATGCCTTAATGTACGGGCTTCTTGCTGCGCAGCAGCGGTTCGCCGAGGCGAAGAGATTTGAGCACCGCGGGCACTTCGGCAGCGCGCGCGGCATCGCCGCGCACCAGCAGGAAAATGACATAGAGCTTACCGCGCCGCTCCATGCGCGTCCGGTAGCCGCGTCCTTCAAGACGCTGCCGGATATCGTCCACGCTTTCCATATCCTTGAAGGCGGCCACCTGAAAGACGTAATCGAAGACCGTAGCCGGGGATGTGGGTTTGGCGGGCGGGGGCGGCGTCTGGCCGGGAGGCACGGCGGGGCGCATGCCCGGAGGCATGGCGGGCGCGGCTCCCTCCTTGTTTTTGTCGGCAGGGGGCGGGGGAGGCGTCAGCGGTTTTTCGCCGGGGGCGGCGCGCAGGGCCGTGGCATAGCGCAGGTCGCTGGGGTGCAGAACAGGGCCGTGCTCGTCTGCAGGCGCTTCCGTTTCCGCTTCGGGGGCGGGAGTGTCGCCGGACTCGACCTGCGGCGCGTGCCAGTGACTGCGTCCCGCCATAATGCCGCCCAGATAGGCAAGCACCAGCGCCGCCACGAAAAGGAAGGCGACGGCGGCCAGCGTTCCCGGCTTGAGGCGCAGTCCTCGGATCCTGGAGCCCGAAGGCGAAAGAGATGCCGAGGAGGCGGAACGTCGAGCTGAAGGCATGATGTCTCCTTGTCTGAAATGATAATTTCCCCCTGCATAACATAGCAACAGCCAGGGCTGTCGTCAAAGTTAGGCGCCGAAGGACGCCGACAGGGCGGAAAAGCGGCTTGACAGACCGCCTGCCCCCTCTGGTAGCATTGCAACGTTTCTGTCGGCATTGGCAGGGACGCGCCGGGAAGGGACTGTTTCTTCCGATATGCAGTCCGACAATGCCGAGGCCTGTTTTTGCGGCTGTTGCCGTGAAATCGAAATTCTTTGCAGACCGAGAACAATGGGGCATACGCTATGAAGGCGTCTTTCCGTCTTGTGTTGTTGTGTGCTGTTGCCTGCTGCCTGTACGCGGGCAGCGTTATGGCCAAACCCTCCATTCCTCGTTCCGGCGCCGCGGATACGGAACGCGCAACGCTGGCCGTCGCCAACATGACAGAGGGCGATTTGCTCGGCGTGCGCTTCCTGCAAAACGGGCAGGAGCATTTTGCGCGCCTTGATCTTGCGCCGGGCATGGAAGACGTGTTGGAAAATCCGGGCGGATCGGCGGATCTGCGTCTGGATATGGGGTTTGAACTCTGGTTTTTTGACAAGGTTCCGCTGGGTGATGTGGAGCGGCTTGCGGCCTGTGACGAAAAGGACGGGCCCTGCCTTGTGCTGACAGGCCATGACAGCGCCCAGCGGCATTTCAAGGGGCGCGTGCAGTCCCTTCTGCCGGTTCCCGGCGCGCGTCCCGTATGCGAGCTGACGCGCTTCCATCCCGGTATGCGCATGGAAGATGCCTGCGCGCTGGTTGAGCCGCAGCCGCAGCGGGATGACAACGATGCCGTGCTGACAAGTCTGGGCTTTGCCGGACTGGTCTGGGCCGCGCGTCTTTCCCCCGGCCGCGCGGACGGCGCTGAGGCGGACAACGGGCATGCGCTGCTGGATCATGTGGAACTGCGTCAGCGTCTGACGCCGGAAACGCTCGCCGCCCTGCGGAAAACGCTGGCGGATCAGGGCTATCGCCCCTGGCAGGCGGAATTCCCCGGCATGGATCTTAACTTTATGGAAATGTCGGAAATTCCTCAGGAACGGCAGGCGGAAATTCTGGAGAATGCCGTCGGTCTGCTGATGGCTTCCGAAAAGGGCGAGGGCAGTCTGATGCTGGCCCCGGCTGCCATGCTGCCCGCGCTGGCCAATGCGGACGGCCCGCAGGGTGATGTGCAGCTCTTTACCATTACGCTGAACCGGGCTTCCCGAACGCTGATTGTGGATATGGCGGCCTACAGTCCCAATATCTAATGTTAGACTCCGCGGAAGAAGGGGCGCGTCAGCTGCGCCCCTCTTCTTTTGCGGGATGACCAAGAAAAGGATGCCATCATGAAGCAGCCTCCTAATATTCTGACTATTGCCGGTTCCGATTCCGGCGGCGGCGCGGGCATTCAGGCCGACCTGAAAACCATTATGGCGCTCGGCGGCTACGGCATGAGCGTCATCACCGCACTGACAGCCCAGAACGGCGCGGGCGTGCTGGGCATTCATGCGCCGGAACCGGAATTTATTCTGTTACAGTTGCAGGCTGTGCGCGAGGGCTTCCCTGTTGCCGCTGCCAAGACCGGCATGCTTTTTTCCGCTCCTATTATTCGGGCTGTGGCCGGGGCCCTGCGCGAGCGGGACTTCCCGCTGGTGGTGGACCCTGTGTGCGTCAGTCAGAGCGGCAGTCGTCTGTTGCAGGAAGACGCCGTGGAGGCGCTGAAGCAGGATTTGCTGCCGCTTTGCGATCTACTGACTCCCAACAGGCCGGAGGCGGAAGCGTTGACCGGCATGCCTATTGTCGATAAGGCCGGTGTGCTTGCCGCCGGGGAGGCTCTGTTGCGTATGGGGCCGCGGGCGGTGCTGATCAAGGGTGGCCATATGGAAAAGGATAGCGTCGTGACAGACTATCTGTTCATAGCCGGAGAAGCCCCCCGCTCGCTGGCGCAGCCCAGAGTGGAGACTCCCAATAATCACGGGACAGGCTGCACGCTCTCCGCCGCTATCGCGACCAACCTCGGCAAGGGGCTCTCCCTGCCCGCCGCCGTCAGCAACGCGCAGGAGTTTCTCAATCGGGCGCTGCGCTACAGCTATACGCCCGGCAAAGGCTGCGGCCCCGTCAATCACGCGGTCGGCTGCATGCTGCATTAAGGGGTAGGATATTTGTAGCTTGTTGGGGGGAAGGGAAACCCCTCATCTCTGCTGTCGATGCCCGTAGCTTCCTTCGTCGCAACGGGCACGGCCTACGGCCGCCATCCGGTCGCTGCTCGCGCGAGAGGGCCCAGCCTTTCCGAAGGAAAGGCGTTCTTGTAGTTCTTCCCCCCAAGCCCCCCATCCCTTCCCCAGCGCGCTTTTATCGGGGGAAGAGTCAGGAATACGAGGCGACCGCGTCACCAAAGACAAGTAGCGTGTGTACAGTCTGTTTGTTCTATGTATTGAAATTATTGTAAATTTGTGTTAATAGCCGCCTAGGGCGTAGCTCTCTGATTTGTTTTTTCTGGGGGGAAGGCCCCCCTTATCGCTGCTGTCGATGCCCATTCCTTCGTCGCAACGGGCATGGCCTGCGGCCGCCATTCGGTCGCTGCTCGCGCGAGAGGGCCCAGCCTTTCCGAAGGAAAGGCGTTCTTGTAGTTCTTCCCCCAGCGCGCTTTTTTATGTGACAATTTTTCAAAGAGAGTCTGACAGGGGATAAAGTGGGCGTTTATACGGCCCGGAAAGAATGGAATTTTTACCTCTGAAAGAGGTAAAACTCTCTGACAAACCGGCCGCCGTCTGTGCAGCAGACGGCGGCCGGTTTTTTGTTCCTTTGTCAAAAAAATGTTTGGCATTGAATTTGCTATGTCTTTTTCGACCACGGTATGCCGTGGCCGCAAGACCGTCAAAAGAAGGCTTTTCGCATGCCGTTCCGTTTCTCACTGCAAAAGGTGCTTGACTACCGGGAACAACTGGAAGAAGAAGCCAAGAACCGTTTTGCGCTGGTGCAGCGGCAATATCGAGAGGCCAAAGCGCAGCTGGCGGCCCTGTCGAGCGAGCTTGAGACGCAGGAAGCGCGTCTTTATGGACAAGTCATCGACAATGCGGGCGAACGCTGGCTGCTGGAAAGTTTTATCAAGGGGCTGCGCGCTGATATTGAAGCCACAACCGCGCGTGTGCAGAACCTTCGGGCAACCCGCGATGAAATGCGCAAAATTTTGGCGGCCCGGTCCATGGACAGAAAATTGTTGGAAAAGCTTAAGGAGCGCAAATACCGGCAGTATTTGCTGGATGAGCGTCTCAAGGAGCAGCGCTTCAATGACGAAATCGCAACCCTCCGCTACAAGGCCCCGAATTTCTAGTCTTATTAAGGTATTGGGCGGTATTTGCGCCGTTAAGATTTCTCTTCTGGGCCTCCTCGTGGCAGGCGTCCCGCTGCCTGCCTGGCTGGGCGGCGAAGATTTGACGCCGCGGCAGGCGTCGCCCGTCATTATGCCGACGGTTCCCGTCCAGACTGCGTCGGCTCCCGTGGCCGCCGTTCCTTCGTTGCCGGAGTCGCAGGCCGTCGCCGAAACGAAGCCGCTTTCGCTGGATAATCTGCCCGTGCCGGAACTGGATGCTCCGGTTGCTGCCGGGGCGTTTGCCTCGCTGCCCGGCCTTGCGTCCGCCCCTGCCGCGCCGTCCGCCGATGCGCCGCGTCTGCTGGCCGCCGAGGAGCATGCTCCTCTGAAGCGCGACAGCTGGTTCGATGTCCTGTCGCTTCGGGAATTGCCCATTCCCTTCCTCGGCAGCGCCAGAGTGGCCAATGCGGCCGCAACCGTCATGCCTGTTCCTAATGTGCAGCCCGCGCCCGCTAATTCCTTCAGCCCCGCGGCGCAGCAGATGCCTTACGGCTATGAAGCCAATGTGCTTGGCAACGTGCCCAGCGGCATAGCCGCCGACACGCCCATCCCGCCGCGCGGCGATACCGGTTCCTTCGGACCTTTGCCCTCGTTGCCTGCCGTGGGCAGCAATGCCGTGCCCATCCCGGCCCCCAACGTGCAGCCGCCGACCAATCAGGAAAATCCCAACACCAAGGCGCAGGAACTGGCGCGCCAACAGCAGGATATGCTGCTGCTGCGCGAGCAGATGGATCAGCGTCTCAAGGATATGCAGGGCGCGGAACACCGCATGCAGGACCTCATCCGCGAAGCCCGCGCGCTGGAAGACAAGAAGATGCGCTCGCTCATCCTCATGTATTCCAACATGAAGCCGAAAATTGCCGCCAAGGCGCTTGAAAACATGGACGATCGCATTGCCATCCGCATTCTTTCCGGGATGCCGCCCAAGCAGGCCGGCGAAATCCTCACCTATACCAATCCCGAAAAGACTGCCGAATTTTCCGAGCTTATTTCCCGCATGAAGTCGGCGGAGTAATGCGCCTCGCTCTTCTTCTTGCCTATCAGGGAACCCGCTTCAGCGGCTGGCAGATTCAGGAAACGTCCTGCGCCCCTCTTACGGTGCAGGGCGTTCTTGAATCTGCCGTTTCCCGTATTGCGGGGGGGCATGTCCGTCTGCATGGTTCCGGGCGCACCGATGCGGGCGTTCACGCCCACGGACAGGTCGTGCACGGCGATGTTCCCGACAGCCGTTTCCCTCCGCAGGGCGATCCCGTGGCTGCCGATGGCTGCGACGCTGCCGGACGCCGCTGGCGACACAGCCTCAACGCTCTGCTGCCGCCGGATGTGCGCGTACTGGCGGCGCATGCGGCCCGGCCTGATTTTCATGCCCGTATCAGCGCCCTGCACAAGACCTACTTTTATGATTTCTGGCAGGATCGCGCCTTTACGCCGCCGCGCCTTGCGCCTTTTGTCTGGGCCTGCGGCCCGCTGGCGCTTGAGCCTGTGCGCGCCGCGCTGGGGCATCTGCTCGGACAGCATAGCTTTGCGACTTTCCGCAATGTGGGCACCGATACGGAAAGCGATGTGCGCACCTTGCTTGAAGCCCGTATTGACGCCTTGCCGGGGTCTCCCTGCCTTCCGCCGCACGCACCCGCTCTGCGCCTGACGCTGCGGGCCGACGGCTTTCTCAAGCAGATGGTGCGGAATATCGCGGGAATGCTTGTAGCCTGCGGACAGGGCAAACTATCCCCCGATGCTGTCCCGGCGCTGCTTGCCGCCGAGGATCGCCGCAGCCTGCGTTCGCCTACCGCGCCTCCGCAAGGGCTGGCTCTTGCCCGCGTGGCCTATCCGCCCGGCGACGGCTTCTCTTTTTCGACGTATTAGAGCCTTTCAACTTTGAGATATAAAAAGAATATCCTTATCTGCCGCTATGAAAATGGCCCGCTGGAAAATACGAACGGCAACGATTGCGGCATATGAATCGGGAGCTTCTTCTCATTTCAAAGTTGAATTGCTCTAAGATTTCCAGGAAAGAATTTTGCCTGCTGACGCTAAAACGCTCCCGTAAGGGAGCGTTTTGCTTTACTGGCGGGCGTCTTAGAGCATTTCCAGTTTGAAATGCTTCGCATTTCAAACCATACGGCCTGTCGTTTCGCGGAAAAAACGCGGTTTTTCCGCTCACTTTGGGCCGGGCGGCGCCGTGCCGCCGCCTCGCGTTTCACCTTTTTCAAAGTTGAAACGCTCTAGGGCGTGTTACCACTATTCGTAAGTTGTTTGGGGGGAGGGAAACCCCTCTGCTCGCGCGAGAGGTGTTTCCCTCCCCCCAAGCCCCCCATCCCTTCCCCAGCGCGCTTTTATCGGGGAAAAGTCAGGAATACGAGGTGACTCCGCCACCAAAAACAAGTGGCGTGTGTACAGTCTGTTTATTTTATCTATTGAAATTATTTGTAAAATTTATGTTAACAGGCCCTGGAGCAATTTCAGTTTGAAATGCTTTGCATTTCAAACCATATGGCCTGTCGTTTCGCGGAAAAAGCGCTGTTTTTCCGCGAAATTTTGTCTGGGCGGCGCTGTGCCGCCGCCTCGCGTTTCACCGTTGAAACGCTCTAATGTTTCTCCAGGTGCAGCAGAGGGTACGGCCGGCCGTCGCCATCCAGCGGCGAACGACCAATAACGGCGAATCCTTGCGCCAGATAGAAGCGCAGAGCCGGTTCATTGGCTTCGTTAACGTCAAGGCGCACGGGAGCATCGTCAGGAGGGGGCAGACAGGCGCAGGCATGTTGCAGCAGCGCCGTGCCAATACCTCGACGAAAGACGGCGGGATCGAGAAATAGCATTTCAATGCTGCGCTCCCGGCTGCCGACAAAACCGAGGGGACCGTCGTCGTCCGTCGCCATCCAGATATGCTGCATGGCAGGGAAATAGCAGGGGATAAGAGCTCGCTCGATGAAGTCCAGATCTCCGCGGGAGACGAAGCCATGCGTTGCCGCGACGCTGCGACGCCAGAGACGTCGCAAGGCGGGCCAGTCCGCGGGGCATGCCGCTCGAATACCTATATTTCCTGTAATCCTACTTTGTTTCGGCACGGGGGACCTGTTTTCGGGGGACGGTTATTCGGGGGAAGGCGGCGACGTTTTCGCGCCGTGCATCGACCGGGATAAAGCGCGTTTGGGGAGGGGAGAGGGGAGTTTGAGGGGGGAGGGGAATCCCCTTTGTGCGCGAGCCAAAGGGGTTCCCCTCCCCCCTCAATTTATCCTTTTCAAAGATAAGACACTCTAATAATTCATCTTCCAGCGGATATTGCCGCTGGTATTCTGACTTTCGGTGCGCATTTGCAGCTTGGCGCGGGGCGTGAGCTCCAGTTCGATAAGGACGGCGGTGCTGTCGGCGCGGGTCCCCTGTTCGACGCCGAGATAGAGCTTTTCGCCGATGAATTTTCCGGCTTCGAGGGTTGTTTCTTCGTTTTCTTCGCCATCGGCGGAGGTTGTGGTGCGGGAGTTGATACGCAGCACGTCCACGCCGGAGGCCTTGCGGGCAAAGTCCATGACGCCGGAACCGGAGCTGCCGAAGCCCGCCAGCTCGGCTACGGCCGCGGCCAGACGCAGGCTTTCCCAGCGGCCAAGGTCCTTGCTGTCCCGCCCGAAGAGCACGCGGGAAATGATTTCTTCCTGTGGCAGGGCCGGGCGGCTTTCAAGGGACAGGCGGGGGCGCTGTGCCGAACCGGAAATAACGACGTCGGCCTCGATGTCTCCGGCGTCGCGCGTCAGGGTCAGGGCCAGCTGCGGATTGGTGACCGCGCCGCCGCTGAAGGAGACGCGCCCCTGCGAAAGCAGAAATTCCTTGTTGAGAAGTTGCAACTTGCCGCTGCGGGCAAAGATGTTGCCGGTAACAAGCGGCGCTGTCAGAGGACCGGAGGCGCTGAGACGGATGCCCCAGTCGCTTTCCAGACCATAACCCCGCACGAGGAATCCGGTCCGGGGTGCCGTGTTCAGGGTTGCGTTGATGGTGCCCTGTATGGGGCTGGAGGCGACGGCACGCACGGGAGGCGCGTTCTTGTCTGTGACGGGCAGAGTCGTCACGCCGCCGGAGGGAAGATTGTTGAGCAGAAGAAGCCCTTCGTTGATTTCGAGAGCGGCCTGAACTGCGGGCGCATTGAGGGTTCCCCGGACGCCGAGCGTGCCGGAAAGGGTGATGTGGACATCCCGCCGCCGCAGGGGCTGCAATTTGTTGATGCGGGCGTCGGCGTCAATGCCCAGGGTAGCGGGACGCAGATTTCCGGTTATCTGTATGTTGCCGCCGCGGCCGTCAGCGGCGCTGGCTGTGAGACGCAACGCGCCGAGGCGGTCGAGGAAGGAGCGAGCGCGGTTGTTGCCGTGTTGCAGCGACGCCTGCAAAGAAATGGCGCGTAGTTCCACGCCAAGGGCCACATCCTCAAAACGCCCGTTGTCCAGCCTGATGCTGCCGGAGGGATTAGGCGCGGCCAGACTGCCGCCGACGTTGATGTCGGCGGAAAGGCGGCCGTTCAGCCGGCGATCCGCCAGCGGAACGAGCTTCCAGAGCGGCGCAATTTGTCCGCTCCAGCGCAGCGTCCCTTTCAGGGGCGCGTTCATAGCGGGCAGCGGCAGGCCGTCGGGACTGAAGGTTATGGGAATACGGGCTGTCAGGCGCGCTTCGTCGCCGCCGAGGGCCCGGAGGGTTTCGGGAGCAAGGGCAAGCTGCGCGTCAAGACCGGCGGAACCCAGTTTGCCGTCAAGCGCGGCGCTCAGGGGCGGAAGCGGCAGATCGGGAATCCGTATGCTGTCGGCCTTGAGCGCAAAGGAGCCTGAAGGCCGCTGCGGTGTTCCGCCAAGCGTGGCGTTAAAGGCAAGGGCTCCTTCGGGAAGCGCCGGAACAAGAGCCCGCCATGCGGCGAGATTGGGCAGCTGGAGTCGGGCCGCGGCCTTGAGAGACTGGGCGGAGAGGGCCCCGTCCAGCACAAGGTGACCGGAAGGCTGTATGTCCATGCGCCAGCGGGAAAAGGCCAGAGAAGGACCGGCGCTGTCGTCCGTATTGTGCAGACCGGGCAGGCGATAGCGGAGCAGCGCGCCGGGGGTTGTTGTCAGGCCCACATGCAGCTGCGGCAGAGAGGCCGTCAGGCGCTGGATTTCAAGTTCGCCGGGCTTCCAGCGCAAGGCCATGCGGGCGCGCAGATCGCCGTCCGTAGCGCTTGTGACGGTCAGCGTTTCGGGCGTGCCCTTGAGAGCAATCGCGGCCTGCCGCAGCTGAAAACCGGGCAGACGCAGCTGTTGCAGGCGACCGTCCAGCTGCAGCTGGCTGGTTACGGAATCGTCATGCAGCTGCGCGGCAAGATTGAGCCCTTCCAGCCGGGAAGGGCCTACGCTCAGGCGCGGGGCCTGAATCGCCAGTTGTGCTTGCTGATGCCGGACATCGGGGAGCGAGGCGGTAAGCGTCAGGCTCGCGGTGTCGCCGGAACAGGGAAGAGAAAGATCCAGCAAACTGTTCAGACTGGCGCCCAGCGCCGTCCAGTTATCGACAACGGCGCGCAGCTCGCCTTCCTGCGGGGGGAGCGCGTCGAGGATGTCCCGCAGCAGGGATGGCGCGCCTGCGGCTGTGGCGGGGGGCAGAGACGGGTGAACGTGCCATTGCCCCTGTACGGTTGCGCCGGGAGCGGACAGGCTGACAAGGGGCAGAGAAAGACGCCGTTCCGTGCCGCCCGTTGCCTGAGCCGCCGCGGCGGCAAGATGCAGATGCAGAGGGGCGGTTCCGGCGCGGGCGTTGGCCGTCAGCCGGAGATCGGTTGTCGCGGCGTCGTCGCGCAGCAGCGCAAGCCAGGCAAGGCCGCTGCTTTCCAGCAGGACGCGGGAGTCGGCAAGGTTCGGCAGTCCGGGCAGGCAGAGCGCGCGCAGGCGGGTTACGTCGGCCTGAAGGCGCAGCGCAGGCGCGTCGGCCATGCCGAAAATATGGAGATCAAGCGTTGCGGGTTCAAAGGCGCGCGCCACGTCGGAGGGGCGAATGTGTTCCGCCACGATGGCGGCAAGGCATGCGGCAAGCGCGGGCTGATAGGAGGCGCGCAGCGTCAGATCAAGCGGAGAGCGCAGCCAGTCCGCCGCGGGGGGAGCGGTTTCGGCTGTTCCGGCAAGGGCAAGTTGCAGCGTGCCGAAGGGGCTGTGCATTGTCCCGGACAGATCCCGGATATGGGCGCGCAGGAGATTGACGCCCGCAGCGGCGTCGAGAGAAAGCGCAAGCTGCGCGGAGGTGACGGGAGGAGCCGCCGTTTCGGCCAGCGATGCCTCCAGACGCAGATCGCCGTTGACGTCGGTTGTCCCGGAGAATCGCGCGTCCAGCGTGCCGGAAAGGCGCGTACGCAGCCATGCGTCATGCGCGCCCGGCGCGGCCGCGTCCAGCGCTGCCAGCGCGGCGGGCATGCTATAGCGCACGTCCAATGAATCTATGCGGATTTCGGGCAGGAAGCTCAGCGAAGCCAGTTGTTCCCCCACAAGGCCGAGGGTGTCGCGCAGCGCGTCCAGCGTCTGAGCGGCCGACTGTTCCGGTTCCGGCGGCGAAGCCGGCAGAATCGGCAGGCGGAAAAGCGTGGCGTCCGCCACATGGAGGCGCTCAATACGCAACTTTGTTCCCTGACGACCCCAGACAAGAGCGGCATCCCGCACGGAAAGCCAGACGCCCCCGGCGTCGCCCAGAGAAACATCCAGCGTCAGATCGCAGGGCAGGGAGCCGCGCAGATTTTCAATGCGCAGCGTCATGCCCGCGGCTTCCAGAGGTTCTTTCAGGGCGTCGTTGACGGTCGTTTCCAGCCACTGGCGGCCGGCGTCGCCGTTCAGCCAGTGCAGCGCCGCTCCGGCGGCGGCTCCCGCGCAGAGGAAGAGGACAAGCAGGGAGAGCCCCAGGCGACGCAGCCAGCGACGGCGGCGAACCGGAGGAAGTGAAGGGGCCGGAGAGGGCGCGCCGGGCGTTGCGGCGCTGGGCGTGGTCTGGGCTTCCATCAGAAGGATTGTCCTATGCTGACGTAGAATTGTAGGGGGGGATCGCCGTCTTCAGGGGTCAGCGGCGTTGCCACATCCAGCCGCAGGGGCCCGATGGGGGTGTAGTAGCGGAGGCCGAGACCCGCGCCCCAGCGCATGTCGCTGAACCAGTCGGGCAGGGCGTCGCGATAGGCCATGCCGCCGTCAAGAAAGGGGACGAGGCCGATGTCGTCCGTAATACGGAAACGGGTTTCCAGGTTGACGACATTGTAAGCTCGCCCGCCCAGCGGCTCCCCGCCGGCATCCTTGGGGCCGAGGGTCTGATATTTGTACCCGCGCACGGAACTGGCCCCGCCCGCAAAGTAGCGCAGGGGGCTGGGGGCCTGCTGCAGGCTGGTGCCCATCAGGCTGCCCGTGCGCAGCCGCCCGGCCAGAACCAGCGGCGACTTTGTATTGCGGGGGTCTTTATCGTCGGCCTTGAAGGGCGAGAAATAGAACATAGCGTCCAGTTCCTGCGCATAGGCCGTGAAGGGGCTGTGATAATAGCCCGTATAGGGTTTGCCTCTGAGAACGATATTGCTGCCGGATGTGGGGGATACTCGAAGGTTGCGGCTGTCTCGGCGCAGGCTCAAACCTGGGCCGACATAACTGTACAGAGCGGAGTCGCGCGCGTTTTCCGACAGCTTGCCGCCTTCGCCGCCGACGCCGACGCCGATCCACCATTCGCGATTGACGCGGTGTTCCAGTTGCGCAAAGCCGCCAAGCGCTTCTTTGTCATAGGCGTCCGTCATTTCTTTGAGAGCGGCAAGGCGAGCGCGAAATGTCGTGTGACGGCTGCCCACGGCGGGTTTGACCAGTTCGGTTTCCAGCCCCTTCTTGTCATAGGAGTAGGGCAGATCAACCGTAACTTTTTCGCCGTTGCCGAAAGCGTTGCGATGTTCCCAGTGGGCGTTGACGCCCAGGCCGGTTGCCGTGTCGTAGTGCGCTTCGGCTCCCAGCGTGCGGAAGGCGGGGGTTTCGCTGACGCGAACTTCAATAGGCAGAGGTTCGGCGGCGTCCTTCCCCGTCTTGAAAGAGGCGGCGTCTTGCGCGGGCTTGACTTCTACGGAGCGGAACAATCCCAGTTCCCGCAGCTGTTCGCCGAATCTTTCCATACGGAACTGGTTCCACGGATCTTCTCCGGGAGACCAGGGCAGAAGACGGTGCAGGTACTCGGCGCTGACTTTGTCGTTGCCGACAACAAGAATATTTCCCAGCGTCGCCGGCGGTCCGGGGTCTATGTCCACCTGCACGTCGAGGGTGCGCTTTTCTCGATCCAGCAGATAGCGGGTCGCCGTGATGGCGGCAAAGGGGTAGCCGCGCCGATGAAGGTTGTCCGGCAGACGCTCCACGGCGGCAAGAATGGTATCGGCCACGGCCGGACTCTTTTTATGGAGCTGGGCAATGGTGGGAGAAAAGTCCGGCGGCGGCAGCGGCTGGCGAACAGGACTGCCCCACAGGGCGGAGATGCCGCTGTAGATCGCCGTGCGGCTGGGATTGCGGATATTGTCCGGGATAACCGGTTCGGGAATATATGTGATGCGCGTTTCACCGATGGCGTAGCGCGGCCCCGGCACAAGGCGCAGCGTTACTTTGGCAGGCCGGGTTTCCGTTTGCATGTCCAGCGATACGGTTCCGTCGTAATAGCCCTGGGCATGGAGCAGCTGCAAGGCCGTAGCCGCGTCGCCGCGAGCCCGGCGTTCCAGCCCCAGCAGGCCGTCCGGCGGCTCGTCTTTCAGACGCAGCAGCTCGCTGACGTTTTCCATCAGTCCTTTGAGGCTGCTGTCCGGCTTGCGTCCGTTGGAAGCCTCAAGGCGAATTGCCGCCGTATAGGGAACAGGTTCGGCAGGCCAGGCCGCATCTTCTTCCGAAGATGCCGCGTCAGCCTTCTTGCCGGATTGCGTCGCCTGTTCGGCCAGCAGCCCGCAGCCCTGTAGCGTCATGCAACACAGCGCCAGCACGATAAAGAATATGCGAACCATCATGCTTGTGGTGATACCGTGAAAGCACCATCACCGCAAGCCGCAACGCGGCTGTCTCGCTGGGATTCCAGCCGGGAAAAGAAAAATGACGCCGTATCGGAATAGCGATTTTGGGGCATTGAGAAGGGGGCAGGAATGGAGACAGGGGGAAGGGACCCCCCTCCGCTCGTGCGGGAAGGGTTTCCTTTCCCCCTGCAAATAAACTGTGGACAGCGCTGGCCCAGAGCGTTTCAACTTGTCTTTGGTGGCGGGGTCGCCTCGTATTCCTGACTTTTCCCCGATAAAAGCGCGCTGGGGAAGGGATGGGGGGCTTGGGGGGAAGGGAAACACCTCTCGCGCGAGCAGAGGGGGGTCCCTTCCCCCCAAAACAACTTACGAATAGTGTTAACAGGACCTAGAAGGGAACTTCGTCCATAGCGGAGGCTTCCGAGGGGAAGGCGGGACCGAGATCTTCACGGCCTTGCGGCGCGTTCTGGGGCTGGCTTTGCGGGCGGGGAGCCGACTGGCGGGGGGCGGCGTTGTAGTTGCCGCCGCGCTGCTGGCGGGGCGCGGGGGCGCCGTAGTCGTCTTCATAGCCGCCGGGCGCGGGGGCGCCCGCAGCCGGGCCGCTGCCGCGGCGGTCGAGGAACTGGACGCGCTGGGCCTTGATTTCGGTGGTATAGCGATCCTGCCCGTTTTGGTCCTGCCATTTGCGGGTTTGCAGGCTGCCTTCCACATAGACAAGGCTGCCCTTGGTCAGGTAGTTGGCGCAGTTTTCGGCCTGCCGCTGGAAAACGGAGACGCGGTGCCATTCCGTGCGTTCTACCTTGTTTCCGTCGCGATCGGTATAGGATTCATCGGTGGCAATATTCAGGGTCGCAATGGGCGCGCCGGTCTGGGTGTAGCGCAGTTCGGGATCGCGTCCCAGATGACCGATGATCATGACTTTGTTCAGCATGGTGTTCTCCCCTCCTGCCGGGATTCCCGGCGGGCGTCAGTTGGCGGCGCGCTTTGCGCCGCAGGCTCTGTCGAAAATATGTTGTCTTGTTCAGGAGCGCAAGGCGTTTAGCCGAAGAGACGGCGGAGAATGCCCTTGCGCCCCGCAGGACGACAGGAAGCGACGTCTTCCAGCTCTTCCAGAATATCGTCCATGTCGTTGCTGTAGCGGTTGGCCGCGCGCGGGTCGCCGTCGCGGAGGGCTTTGTCCAGCGCCGCGCGGCAGGCTTCGGCGCGCGCCAGAGGGGCTTTCAGACGCTCCCGGACTTCCGGCGCGCATTCGGCCTGCTGGAGAAAGTCGAGCAGACGCATGGCGTCGGGCGGGGGCGGCGTTTCGTCGGGATGCTCCCGTTTCTCGGCATCGTACATGGCCGCGCACAGAAGCGGGCAGGTCTTTTCCAGCCGTTGGGAACTCCATGTCACCGCCGTGACGATGATTTTTGCCGGAGCCGGACCGGCAGGCGGCGGAGGCGGCGTCTTGTGCAGGCCTGCTTCCAGCGCGTCCAGGTCTTCTGTCAGCCGGGCCAGCGCTGCTGCGGCCTCGTCGGTTTTCCAGCTGCCCAGCGCATCGCCCAGCATCTCCGCGTTCTGTGTCAGACTGTCCAGCTGTGCGCGCGAGAGTCTGTCGTCGAGTCGCTGGGGGAGGATAAGGGCAAGCTGCCGGAGGATTTCCGCCAGCTCGCGCGCGCCGGGCATGGGAAGTTCAGGGGCCCAGTGCGGCAGAAAAAGGCCGTTGGCGGCATCTTTGGCTTCGCCGTCAGGCGAATACAGATCCCGTGCCTGAGCGCACAGGCGCGGCCAGCGCGCGCGGGCCGCTTCGAGATTGGGCGTGGCGCATATCAGGCGGATTTGCAGGATGTTTCCCATGGCGATCCTTTACCCGGCCTGCGCCGGGGAGAAAAAGGGACGGCTGCCGCCGGATGCTGGCACTCGTCCTGAAGTGCGCGGAAAAACGTGTTTTTTCCGCTAAATAGGATGCATCTGCTGCGCGTTTTTAATAAGACGACTACCGTATGCTTCCACATCCGTCTGAAAAAGCGCGCTGGGGAAGGGATGGGGGCCTCTGGGGGAAGGGAAACACCTCTCGCGCGAGCAGAGGGGTTTCCCTTCCCCCAGAACAAGTTATGAATGGCGTTAGCCCCGTTCCGTCCATTCGGTCTGGACGCGCATGATGACGTCCTGAATGGCGGGGAGCTGATCCTGCGGGCAGACGCCGAGCAGCGGAGCGCCGGCGTCCATGTTTTCGTTAATGGTGAAGTAGATGGCGTAAATGACGCCGTCGGGCCCCGAATAGTTGAGGGGCACTTCGCGCTTCATGCGGGACATGATGAGCAGTTCCATGCCGTCGCGCACCTGTACGGAGTGGGCGTCGGAAGCGCGGATTTTTTTCTCCACTTCGGGAATGAAGTAGTATTTTGCGCGTTCGGGAGCGCAGAAGAGGTGCAGGGCCTTCTTGAGAATGGCGTGCTCGACTTCGGCGCGGGTCAGCATGTGGCGCAGGATCATGAGCGGCGTTCCGGCTTCCACGAACTGCCCTTCAAGCTCGCTGTGAATGAGGCAGATCTCGCCCTTTTCCGGAGCGAGAATGGGCTTGGGATTGCGCTCGCGTTCCAGCGTGGCAAGCCGGGTGCCGGGTTTTTCCTTCCACTGGCCCTGCGGGCCCATGACGGTGTCGCCGACCTTGAGATCGCCGAAGGTGACCACGCCGGTGTGGGGCGTGGAGATGACGATTTCACGATAGGGGGACGCCTTGATTTCGTCCAGCAGCTTCGAGATGTCGATCATGGGCGGCCTTCCTTAGCGGTAATAGAGGTTGCGGCCGCCGATGGTCAGCAGGGCCTGCTTGAGATTGGCGCGAATCTGGCGACGATCCCAGATGGCCTGAATATGCCCGCGCGACAGCGCCCGGTAGGAGCGGTGATACTTGGGCGGAATATCCATGCCGGTGGTTTCCTTGATGACGCCGGGACCGGCAAAGCCGATATTGGAAGAGCGCACCGCGAACTGATAGGGCGAGCAGCCGAGGAAGCTCGCCACGGGACCGGCGAAGGAGTTGGTGTCGTAAAGCACCATGTACAGGCCGCCGGCCTGAATGTAGCGGCGCACGGCAACCGTGCAGCGGGGCATCTGGATGACGCCGTGCGTGCCTTCCTGAATGCGTATGCCCGCCGTGCCGTGCACATAGGCCAGGAAGGGATAGCGCTTCTTGGCGGCGCGTTCGGCGGCCTCGACAAACTTGTAGCCTTCGGCCGCGCCCACGGAGCCGCCGCGGAACGTGCCCATGAGCATGGCCACCACCATCTTGATGCCGTCGATGCGGGCCTCAAAGGTCATGCAGCCGCTCTTGACGCCGGTCTTGGCCTTGGCCTGCGCGATGCGTTCGTCAAAGCCGGGGAACTCCAGCGGATTGCCGGCTTCGATTTCGGCGTTGAATTCAAAGACGGAGTCCACGTCAAACACGTTTTTGACGTACCATTCCGGTTCCATGGGGAAATGGTAGCCGCAATGGCTGCACACGCCCGCAAACTCCGCGAACAGATCCGGGCCCCAGAGATCGAGGCAGCCGTAGGTGGCGCTGTTGGGGCAGGTCAGGGTCCGGTCAATTTTGTAGCGCGGCGAGAGGTAGTTCCACTTGCTGCGGCGCTGATCGTCCACCCAGTTGGAAAGCGAGGTCAGTTCCGCGGCCTGCGTCTTCTTGGCGGGCAGACGGGCAATCTTGCGCCACGGGCTGAACAGGCGGGACTTGATCAGATCAATTTCGCTGCCCACTTCCTCGACCATGCTCTTGATGCGGCGCTGATGCTTGCGGTAAAAATCGTACTTGAGATGCACCCAGGGCTTGCTCAGCCAGTCGCGCAGGGCAGCGGCATTCTTTGTCAGGAAGGGGCGCTTATCGAGCGCGGCTTCGCGGGCAAAGTGCAGATATTTCTGCTGGCGACGTTCCACAAGACGATCCTTGTTGCTGCTGGAGAGGCCCCAGCGCAGATACGTTTCGTCCAGATTGATGTCGGGGCGGCGCAGGCGGGACAGGGCCAGCTTGCGGAAGCCGGGCAGACCGCGGCTCTGGATGACGACCTCGTCGGTGGCGCGGATCACTTCCTGCCGCAGCTGGCGGAAGAATTCAAAGTGATTGGGACGCGCGCCGAGGGGCGGTTCCTGAATGATGCGGTCGATATAGCCGAAACGCAGGTTGTCCTGCGCGGTGATGTGCAGATGCTCGGCGCAGTGCTCGATAAGCTCCGGTGTGGCGCGTTCTCCGGCCTTGAGATGGCCTTCGATGGCGGCGGCGCCTTCGGGCGAGATGACCGAATAGTAGCCGTGCGACAGCATGAGGCGCTTGTCCGCAAGGCCGATGGCTTCCGCGCCGCCGGAGCCGCCTTCGGAGATGACGGCGATGACGGGGACGCGCAGACCGGCCATGCAGTAGATGTTGCGGGCGATCTGCTGGGCCGCGCCGGGGTAGTCTTCCACCGGGTAGGAACCGGGGGTGAAGATGTAGGCGTGAATGGGAATGCCTTCGGTTTCGGCCACGCGCATATACTGCTGGGCCTTGGCATTGCCCCAGGGCTTGACGGAGCCGCCGTTGCGGAATTCCGCGCCGTGGCCCTTTTCCTGTCCGATGATCATGACGGACTGGGTATGGGTCTTCTTGCCGTGGCGGCGCGTGATGACGGCGCGGGCAATGAGCATGCTCGGATCGAGGCTGTGCTCGTCCTGCCCGCCCACTTCGGTAAAGTTGTCGTAAACGTTTTCCAGAATATCGCGCAGGCAGATACGCTGGGGATGGCGCACGATGCGCACCTTGTCCATAGGCGTAATCAGACCTTCGAGACGGCTTTCCACATAGGAAAACAGATCTTCCAGCGTGACGATGTCGGTATAGGGGTCCTGAATTTCGCCCATGCTGGCGCGAGCGTTGAACTCGGCGAGCTTTTCTTCCAGCATGGACAGGCTGTCGTCATGCTTGCCCGCGAAAATATCCCGGGCGTAGGAGAGGCGGTCCTTCAGGCTTTGCAGGCGTTTTTCAATATTGTTGTCCATAGGTTCGTGTATCCCGGTCAGGCCCGTTAGAAGCGCAGGATGCGCTCGGTATTGGCGCGAAGGAAGTTGACGTTGGATTTGAGGCTGTCGCCCGCGGCGTTATGCCCTTCAAGCACCAGCCCGTCGAGGAATTCCCGGCCGCGGGCCTTGGCCTCGTCCAGATCCTTGCCCCAGACAATGGCCAGCGCCAGATTGGGGTCGAATTCCGTCGGGATTTCATAAGGTTCGTCAGTCGGCACGTGGGTCAGCATGGTCAGCCACGGCTGATCCTGCCAGCTGAAGCGTTCGATGCGGCCGACCCACGGGGTAAAGCGGTTGTCCGGGTCTTCGGCAATAAGGCGGTATTCGATGCCCACGCCGTCAAAGGCGATGGCTTCCTGACCGTAGCCCAGCGGCTGGCCCAGACCGGTGCGGATCTGCTCGGCGATGAGATCCACGCCGCCCTCGTTGTTGACCGTGGAAATACGGGCGGAAACGCCGTTTTCCACTTGAATGCGGGTGTTCACTTCCATGAGGAAGGGATCGCCGTTGCGGGTGACGATCCATTCCCAGGTGCCTACGTTGTCGTAGCCGACCTTGCGGGCCATGGTCAGCGAATAGTGGACGATGTCCACCAGCACCTTTTCGGCGTTGAAGCTGTAGCTAATGTTGTGGGGCGCGAAGCCCGGCGCAACTTCGATGCGCTTTTGCAGGCCGGTGGACTGGATAGAGCAGTTGCGCGTGCCGAAGTGCACGGGATGCTGCCCGGAACGATCCGACACAATCTGCACTTCAAGGTGGTTGAAGTCGGTAATGCGCTGCTCGATGAGCACGCCCTCGTCCTTGAACTGGCGCAGGGCATAGTTGCGGATGCGGCGATAGACCGAGCGGAACATGTCGATATCGTAGACTTCCTCGATACCCATGCCGCCGCCGCCCGCCGAGGCCTTGACCAGCACCAGCGGGCGCTTGATGCCCTGCTGTTCCTGAAATTCAAAGACGCTGCGCGCAATGCGCTCGGCTTCCACTTCGTCATAAATGGGACGGTCGGAACCCGGCACCGTAGGCACGCCGAGGCTGCGGGCCAGACGCTTGGTATTAATCTTGTCGCCCAGCTCGCGGATGATTTTCCACGAGGGGCCTATGAATATCATTTTTCGGTCGCGCTTGGTCACGCGGCGGGCAAAGCGGAAATCTTCGGCAAAGAAGCCGTATCCCGGATGCACGGCCGTGCATTCCGCCACGTCGGCCACGGCCATGAGCTCGTTTGCGTCATGGTAGGACGAAACGCGGTACAGGCTTTTTTCGCCGCCGTGTTCGCGGGCATGGCGCACATGGCCGGAGGCGGCGTCTTCCGCCGTGTAGATGGCGCAGAAGGGCAGGCCCAGCTTGGCGCAGGCCCGCATGATACGAATGGCGATTTCGCCGCGGTTTGCCACCAGAACCTTGTGCTGGTTCAGCGGCAGCTTGTACAGGTCTTGCAATGTGCTCATAGGTCTCCTGCCGACGGCGCGGATGAACTGCGGGCCGGTGCTTGTGAACCGCGCCGCGCCGGGCTATAGTGCGCGGGGCAAATTTGCTCCACGACAAAAGGCCTCCGCCGCGACAGGCACGCCGGAGGGCGAAGGAAAGCGAGTATTTCAGGAGGCATTTTGATGCAAAATTTCCCAGAAGTCCAGCTTGCCGTTGCGGCGCTGAAGGCCCGTTTCGACGCGGAGAGCGGTTTTGCAAGCGGAGACGAACCCATAGGGCTGATACTCGGCACCGGACTTTCCGGCCTTGGCGCGTCCCTGGAGGGGGCCGTTCGCGTTCCCTGGGAGGAGCTGCCCGGCTTCCGGGCCTCCACGGTCCAGAGTCATTCCGGCTGCTTTGCGCTCGGCCGCTTGGGCCCCGGACGGCGGCTTGTGCTTGCTCAGGAAGGACGCCGCCATCTTTATGAAGGCGCAAGCCCGGCCGAAGTCTGCATGGGCGTGCGCGTCATGGCCGGTCTGGGCGTGCGCCGCCTGATCATCACCAATGCTTCGGGGGCCATCAATCCCCAGTTCGACGCGGGCGGCCTGCTCTGTATGACCGATCAAATCAACGCCACGGGGCGTTCTCCTCTTGTGGGCCCCAACGACGATGCCGCAGGGCCGCGTTTCCCCGACATGAGCGCTCCTTTTGACGCCGAACTGCGCGCGCTGGCGCTCGAATGCGCCCGCAGGGAAGGGATTCGGCTGGAGCGCGGAGTCTACATTGGCGTGCTGGGGCCGCAGCTGGAAACGCCCGCCGAAACCCGCATGTACCGGCAATGGGGCGCGGATGCCGTGGGCATGAGCACGGTGCTGGAAGTCATCGCCGCCCGTCATCTCGGTATGCGCGTGCTGGGGCTTTCGTGCATGACAAACAAGAATCTGCCGGACTGCATGGCTCCCGCCACCATTGAGGAAATCGTGGCCACGGCCGAAAAAAGCGGCGTCGCGCTGGCCCGCCTCCTGACGGCGGTGGTGACAAGCATGTAAAAAATGGGTATTCTTACCGCCTTCCAAAACAGCAATCCGCCCCGCAGTTCCGGGCAACGTCTTTTACAAGGTCAGAGAGGATGCAGCAGAATAATCACCTTCGCAACGTGGCGATCATCGCCCACGTCGATCACGGCAAAACCACTCTCGTGGATGGTCTTTTCAAGCAGGCGGGCGTCTTTCGCGACGACCAGCAGGTGGATGACCGCGTTATGGACAGCATGGATCTGGAACGCGAACGCGGCATTACCATTGCGGCCAAGAACTGCGCCGTCAACTGGAAGGGCGTAAAAATCAATATCATCGACACTCCCGGCCACGCCGACTTCGGCGGCGAAGTGGAGCGCTCCCTTTCCATGGCCAGCGGCGCGATCTTGCTGGTGGACTCTTCCGAAGGGCCCCTGCCCCAGACCCGCTTCGTGCTGCGCAAGACGCTTGAGGCCGGTCTGCCCGTGGTGGTCATCATCAACAAGATTGACCGCAAGGACGCCCGCCCCGACGAAGTGCTCAACGAAATTTACGATCTGTTCATCGACCTCGGCGCCACCGACGAGCAGCTGGAATTCCCCGTGCTCTACGCCATCGGGCGCGAGGGCGTGGCCATGCGCAATCTTGACGACGAGCGTAAGGACTTCACGCCGCTTTTCGAGACCATTCTCGAAAAAATCCCCGGTCCTTCCTATGATCCCGATCAGCCCTTCCAGATGCTGGTGGCCGATCTCGACTACTCCGACTATCTCGGTCGTCTGGCCGTGGGGCGCATCATGCACGGCAAGGTCTACGCCAAGGAAGCGCTCGCCTGCATCGGCGAAAACGGCGAGCCCCGTCCCCTGCGCGCCACCAAGTTGCAGGTCTATGACGGTTTGCAGTTGTCGGAAGTGGAAGAGGCCGAACCCGGCGACATCGTTGTGCTTGCCGGTATCGAAGATGTGACCATCGGCGACACCATCTGCACGCGGGAAGCTCCGGCCGCCCTGCCGCGTATCCGCGTGGACGAGCCGACCGTGGCCATGCGCTTCGGCATCAATACCTCTCCTCTGGCCGGGCGCGAAGGCAAGCTCGTGCAGAGCCGCGCCATCCGTGATCGTCTGGTCAAGGAATGCCTGCGCAATGTGGCCGTGCGTCTGGAGGATACCGCGGACAAGGATGCATTCCTCGTCAAGGGGCGCGGCGAATTCCAGATGGCCATTCTCATTGAAACCATGCGCCGCGAAGGTTTCGAGCTGTCCGTTGGTCGTCCCGAAGTCATTCTCAAGAAGGATGAAAACGGCACGACCCTTGAGCCTATCGAGCACCTCTACGTGGATTGCGACGAAGTGTTCATGGGCGTCGTGACCGACAAGCTCAATCAGCGCAAGGGCCGTATGCTCAACTGCATCAACAATGGCACCGGCCGCGTGCGTCTTGAATTCACTGTGCCTTCCCGCGGCCTCATCGGCTATCGCGACGAGTTCCTGACCGATACCAAGGGAACCGGCATCATGAACTCGTATCTCGAAGGCTATGAGGAATGGCGCGGCGATTTCCCCACCCGCTATTCGGGCTCCATTGTGGCCGACCGTCCCGGCAACGCCGTGGCCTACGCCCTGTTCAACCTTGAGCCGCGCGGCGTCCTTTTCGTGGAGCCCGGCGATCCCGTCTATGAAGGTATGATCGTGGGCGAGCACAACCGCGACAACGACATCGACGTGAACGCCACCAAGGAAAAGAAGCTGACCAACCTGCGCGCCGCAGGCAAGGATGAAAACGTCATCCTTACTCCGGTCAAGAAGATGACCCTTGAACACGCTCTCCACTTCGTTCGCGAAGACGAACTTGTGGAAGTCACCCCCCTCTCCATCCGTCTGCGCAAGGTCGAACTCTCGGCCCAGAAGCGTTACCAGATGGCCGGGGCCAAGAAGAAAGGGTAGGTTTTTATTGAGGGGGGAAGGAAACCCCTTGGCTAGCGCGCAAGGGGGTTCCTTCCCCCCTCAAACTCCCCCCATCCTTCCCCAACGCGCTTTATTCTGGTAGATGGGCGGCATTTGTTCCTGTTCGCTTTCCATCCTTTGCCGTCCCCCGGAAGCGCATGCAGATTTTCAATTTCAGAACCGTGTGTTAGGGAATATTCCAGAGATGTAAAAGGCCGCTTGTCAGTGTGACAGGCGGCCTTTTTTGCTGTGTATCCGGGAGACGGTAACGACAGAAAAGCGGCGATATTCCCGAACGGCCCGATTTATCTGAATAAAGCGCGTTGGGGGAAGGATGGGGGGCCCGGGGGGAAGGAAACATCCCTTGCGCGCCAGCCAAGGGGGGGTCCTTCCCCCCGGCAATAAAAAAGAGCGGCAAGGCCGGGGCCTTGCCGCTCTTGGTTTATCGTTTCTCCTGAGGCTTACTTCTTGAGCTGTTCAGCCAGAAGTTCGGCCATATGGGAGACCTTGAGGTTCATCTTCTTCTTTTCGGCGCCGCCGCGCAGCTGCATGACGCAGCCGGGGCAGTCCACGACGAGGCGGGTAGCGCCGGTTTCAGCCACGTTCTTCAGCTTGTTTTCAAGCAGCTGGCCGGAGATTTCCGGGAACTTGGCGGAGTAGGAGCCGCCGAAGCCGCAGCAGACTTCTTCTTCCGCGCAGGGCACGTAGGTGGCGGCGTCCGCGATGAGTTCGCGGGGCGCTTCCTTGACGTGCAGGCCGCGGCAGAGGTGGCAGGAGGCGTGGTAGGTAACCTTTTCGCCGGAGTTGTTGAAGTCTTCGGGCTTGAGGCCGAGGACGTCATGCACAAAGGAGCTGAAGTCCATCACCTTGTCGGCAAAGGCCTGCGCCTTGGCATGCAGATCGCCCATGTTTTCGGTCAGCTGGGGATAGACATGCTTGAGGTGCGAAGCGCAGGAGGCGCAGAGGGTGATGATGGCGTCGTAGGCGCCGGCATCAAAGGCATTGATGTTCTGCTCGGCCACCTGGAGCGAGGCCTTACGCTGGCCCAGCATTTCCAGAGGCAGACCGCAGCAGGACTGCTCCATGGGGTAATCCACGGCAACGCCCTTGGCGGCAAGAATCTTGACGCAGGCTTCGAGCTGCTCAGGATAGATGAAGTCCTGCGCGCAGCCGCCGAAGATGGCGACCTTGAACTTGGGCTTGTCGATGCGGGGAGCAATGCGGGGCCAGCGATCGCGGAAGGATTCGTTGGCGATGGCGGGCAGCGCCTTGAAGCCGTGCTTGCCCAGCAGGAATTCGGGCAGGTGACGGATGAAGGGCGCGCCGCCGGTGACGGGCTTCTGAGCGAACTTGGCGAACTTGAGCAGGTTGTGGAACATCTTGCGGTTCTTGAGGACCGAAGACACCAGCATGCCCACGGAGTCGCCCTTTTCGTCCACAAGACGGGCGCGGATTTCGCGGATCAGGCGGGGCAGGTCGATGCCGCCGGCGCAGATGTTCTTGCAGGATTCGCAGCCCACGCAGTTCTGGCAGAGGGTCTTGGCAATATCCTTGCCGTGGAAGAAGTAGGTCAGGATAAGGCCGATGGCGCCGATGTAGATGTAGCCCATCTTGTGACCGCCCACGAGACGGAACACGGGGCAGACGTTGGCGCAGGCGCCGCAGCGCACGCAGCGGAAGATCTGGGAGAAGAGGGGGTCCTTGGCGATTTCGCTGCGGCCGTTGTCAAGGAAGACCACGTGCATGGACTTCTTGCCGTCGGAAGCGGAACCGCATTCGGTGGCGCCGGCAATGAAGGTCACATAGGAGGTCAGACGCTGAGCCGTGGCGTTACGGGGCAGAACCTGCAGAGCGGTCAGGGCCACGTCGATGGTGGGCACCAGCTTGTCGAGGCCGGCAATGGCCACGTGCACGCGGGGCACGGTGGTAACCATGCGGGCGTTGCCTTCGTTGGTCACGGTGGAAACGGCGCCGCATTCGGCAACGGCGAAGTTACAGCCGCTGACGCCCATGTCGGCGGCAAGGAACTTGCGGCGCAGCTGCACGCGGGCCACCTTCACCAGACGCTGCACGTCGGTGTCCTGCTTGACGCCGGTCACCTTGGTGAAGTCGTCGGCCACCTGATAACGGGACAGGTGGATGGCGGGCATAACCATGTGCGAGGGGCCTTCATGGCGCAGCTGAATGATCCATTCGCCAAGGTCGGTTTCGTCCACGATGAAGCCTTCTTTTTCAAGATAGGGATTCAGCTGGATTTCTTCCGCCGTCATGGATTTGGATTTGACGATCTTCTTGACGTCGTTTTCCTTGGCGATGCGGGCGATGATTTCGTTGGCTTCCTTGGCGTCGGCCGCGCGATACACGTGCACGCCGCGCTTTTCGGCTTCGGCGCGGAACTGTTCATACAGTTCGTCCATGTGCTTGCAGGCGTCGTCCTTGGCGTCGGCGATCTGTTTGATCAGGGCCTTTTCGTCCACTTCCTTGAAGATGGCTTCGCGGTTGGCGCGGTAGGCCACGGCGAAGGTGTCGAGCGTGCGACGCAGGAAGTTGTCGTCAAGGGCCTTGTCTATTTCCTTACGGTATTCCGAAAGGTTCTTGGGCGCTTCATGCATGGTTCGTTAGTCCTCCAGCAAGATGATATGCAGTTCCAGCGGGCCATGCACGCCCACGGCGGCAACGCGCTCAATGTCAGCGGTGCGGCTGGGGCCCGTGATGAACGTGGTGTAGGTGGCGGGGCGGGCGTTCATGCGCTCGCGCACCTTCTGGGCGACGGAAGGCAGGTCGGGGTAGACTTCGGATTTCTTGAGCAGCAGAATGTGGACTTCGCTCACCATGCCGGCGAGGCGGGCGTCTTCGTTATCGGAATCCACCATGCAGGTGCCGCTGGCGGCGATGCCGAGCACGGCCTTGGTCACGCCTACTTCGATACCGGCAAGGTGCTTGCGCATGCCCTGACGGATGCAGGAAAAGCCCTTTTCGGCGCAAATGCCGGAAAGCTGCTCGAAATCGGCGTCATCCAGATCGGGAGCGGCAATGATGCGCTGCACGCGGGTGGGCACGCCGTTGGGGCCGTTGGGGCCTTTTTCCACATCTTCATCGGCCAGCAGTTCGGCGGCGGGCCGGTTTTCGCACACGTCCACCACATACTGCAGCGCGGCGGCCATGTTGGGGGCTTCCGTCACCACGGCGGTCGTGGCCTGGGCATTGGCGCTGAAAGTGTCCAGCACTTGCTGATGTTCAGGGGCCATGTATGTCTCCTTCAACAATGAGATAGTAGCTCGAACGCCGCGTTCTTTCATTCAGACCGGGAGCGCAGCGGCTGTCCGCTGCGCTCCCGGCAGTGAGAAAGAACGACGAGAAACGCCTACATAAGATTGAGGCTTTCGGCGTACAATTCGATGGTATGTTTCACCTGCATGGCGTCTTCGTTGTGCGAAAGCACGTCCTCGAACTGCATCATGCAGGCGGGGCAGCCCATAGCGACGATTTCCGCGCCCGTGGCAACGGCGTTATCGCGCTTGCGCTGGCCGATCTGACGGGACAGATCGTAGTGGAAGAGGTTGAAGGAACCGCCGCAACCGCAGCAGCGATCGGCTTCTTTCATTTCCACCAGTTGCAGATAGGGGTTGGAACGGATGACGTCGCGGGGTTCCTGCGCCACGCCCAGCGCCTTTTTCAGGTGACAGGAGTCGTGGTAGGTGACCTTGCGGGCATTGGGCTTGGTTTCGGCGGGTTTGACGCCGATGACCTTGACCAGAAACTCGTTGATGTCCATGGTGCGCGCCGCCAGACGCTGGGCCAGACCCTTTTCGATGGCGCCGAGGCGTTCGGCGTAGCGGGGCCACAGCTCCTTGATGGTCGAGGTGCATGAACCGCAGGGCGTCAGCAGGTAATCAAAGGACATGTCTTCAAGCAGGGCCAGGTTGATTTTCATCTCCTTGACCATGCCCTTGGCGTCGCCGGAGGACAGGGCGGGGATGCCGCAGCAGGCAAAGCCCGAAGGCATGTAGATGGCCACGCCATGATGATGCAGCACGCGGATGCAGGCGTCGCCCATGCGGGTATACATCTTGTCGGCCACGCAGCCGGGGAAGAAGGCCACGCGCAGGCCGCCCATCTGGCGCGGTTCGTCAAGATCGCCGTACATGGCATGCAGAGGCTTTTTGGCCAGCGCATGGATGTGGCGGTCGCCCAGCATGAAGTTAAGCAGCGGCGCGCAGACGGTGCCCTGCGCGTCCTTACTCTTGCGGAAGATCAGGCCCTGCATGGGAGCGCCGACGCGCATGGCCAGATTGAAGACCGTAGGCGTTGCCAGCAGGGTGCGGAAGATGATCTTCTTGAGCGGGTGCAGGCCGATGTAAGCGTAGACGATTTCCCGTGCTTCCATGAAGACTTCCATGATCTTCACGCCGGAGGGGCAGTTGGCTTCGCAGGAGCCGCAGAGCAGGCAGCGTCCGAGCTTGTCCGCCAGCGCTTCGGGATCATTGAACATCTCGTGCGCGAGATTGTCGATGAGGGCCAGTTTGCCGCGGGCCACGTCGGCTTCCATCATGGTCGCACCGAACATGGGGCATACGGCCTGGCACAGGCCGCACTTCATGCAGGCGGCAATACGATCTTCCAGCGCCAGCAGACGCCGGGCAAGTTTCTGTAAATCGCTCATGATGCGTTCTCCCGTGGCCTAGATGCCCACCAGCTTGGAGGGATTGAGCAGACCCTTGGGATCGAGGGCGCGGCGCAGACGCTGCGAGAACAGGATGGTGCCGCGTGAGGTTTCCTTTTCCATCCACTTGGCCTTGGCCGTGCCGATGCCGTGTTCGCCGGAAAGGGTGCCCTGGAGCTTGAGAGCCACGTCGAACATTTCGTCAATGGCCTCTTCCACGCGGGCGAATTCTTCCTTGTCGCGCTTGTCGCAGAGGAAGGTCGGGTGCAGGTTGCCGTCGCCGGCATGGCCGAAGGTGCCCACTTCCACGCGGTACTTGGCGGCGATTTCATTCACGGCCTTGACCATGGCGGGGATCTGCGAACGCGGCACCGTGGCGTCTTCCAGCACGGTGGTGGGCTTGCAGCGGGCCAGCACGGGCAGGGCCATGCGGCGGGCTTCCCAGAGTTTGGTCTTTTCGGCGGCGTCCTTGGCAACGTGGACTTCGCGGGCGTTGTTTTCCTTCAGCACGCGTTCCACCACTTCGGCGTCGTCCGCCACCTGCGCCGGATGGCCGTCCACTTCGATGAGCAGGATGGCGCCCGCGTCGCGGGGCAGGCCGGCCTTGGTGTAGTCGTCCACGCGCACGATGGTCTGATTGTCGAGAAATTCCAGCGTACAGGGCACCACGTGCGCGGCGATGATGCCGGCCACGGCGTCGGCGGCTTCCTGCATGTCATTGAAGACAGCCATGACAGCCTTGCTGGCCTTCGGCGGAGGAACGAGCTTCATCACGGCCTGGGAAATGATGCCCAGTGTGCCTTCGGACTGGGTGAGCATGCCGGCCAGATTGTAGCCGGTCACGCATTTGACCGTGCGGGAACCGGTTTTGACCAGTTCGCCGGTGGCGTCAAAGAATTCGACGCCCATGACATAATCCTTGGTCACGCCGTATTTCAGGCCGCGCAGACCGCCGGCGTTTTCGGCGATGTTGCCCGCAATGGTGGAAACGGCCTGAGAGCCGGGGTCCGGGGGATAGAAAAGATTCTTAGCCGCCACGGCGTTGGCCAGATCGGCGGTGACGACGCCGGGCTCGACAACGGCGTACAGGTCGGCCGTGTTGATTTCAAGAATGCGGGTCAGGCCGTTGGTCAGGATGACGACGGTATTGGTCTTGTCGGGAATGGTGCCGCCAGACAGGTTGGAACCGGCGCCGCGAACGGTCATGGGAATGCCGTTGTCATACAGCTTTTTGACGCACTGTCCGAGCTGTTCCGTCGTGGTGGGACGCACCACAAGGGCGGGAATCACCGGCTGCAGCACGGCGGAATCGTAAGAATAGCTCTGCCGATCTGCTTCGGAGGAAAAGACGTTTTCCTTGCCGAGCATTGCCTCGAAATCTTTCACCAGCGCTTGGCTAACCATATGGGCCTCCTGTAAGACTCGTCTCCGGGTTGCGGCCCTCAGGGCCGTGTTCGCGGGTAGGGCTGTAGCTATAGCCGATCTTGCCGACTTTGCCTAGTCAACAGTATTGATTGTGCGCTCAATCCAAATGAGGCTATAACAGTAAAAAAACGGCTATAGCCGTTTTTTTTACGCATACACGTAATGAGAGGCCTTTTCAATATGGCGCGCCCGGGCGGGGCGGAAAATTTTTGGCGCTTGGAGCATGTTGGCTTTGAAAAAGATAACATGCGAGGCGGCGACACGGCGCCGCCCGGCCAAAAGTGAGCGGAAAAACCGCGCTTTTTCCGCGAAACGACAGGCCGTATGGTTTGAAACGCGCAGCGTTT
>CALVHG010000023.1 GCA_944327285.1 uncultured Desulfovibrio sp.
GCATTCCAAACCATACGGCCTGTCGTTTCGCGGAAAAAACGCGGTTTTTCCGCTCACTTTGGGCCGGGCGGCGCTGTGCTGCCGCCTTCGCGTTTCACCTTTTTCAAAGTTGAAACGCTCTAGAACTCACTGTCTACATATGGCCAGTGCCCCTCTGAAAAAGCGCGTTGGGGGAAGGATGGGGGGCCTGGGGGGAAGGAACCCCCCTTGCGCGCTAGCCAAGGGGGTTTCCTTCCCCCCAGTAACACAGCTAGCCGCGCCCGAATGGCGGCCGCAGGCCGTGCCCGTTAGGCGACACAGGAACCTTACGGGCATCGACTGCAAAGATAAGGGGGTTTCTTCCCCCCAGAAAAACAGTTTAGCGCTCCCCAGGCGTTCAGTCTTCAGCACGAGCGCTTACGGCGCACCGGCAGGCGTTCCGCCAGCAAAAGACTTTCGTACCGGCCCGGCCCGCCGGCCGCATCCACCGACCGGTTGAGATCCCGACCATAAAACACCCGCCAGAAACGCGCGGGCAGTCCTGCCAGCCGCTCGCGCAGCGCCGCTTCCTCCTCTGCTCCTCCGGCATGCCCTGTATAGCAATGAAGACACAGACAACCGCACGGGGCCAGCCGTTCCAGCACCGCGTCCACGGCCCGCAAACTCGTTTCCACGCGGGTCACACAACTCTTGTCGCTGCCGGGCAGCCAGCCGAAATTAAACACCGCCGCTATCAAGGGACGCCCGGCGGCTTCCGGCACTTCCAGCAGCACATTTTCCAGTTCCTCATGCCCCCGGCACAGGCAGCGCCAGTCAGTCCCAAGAGGCATTCCCGCCGCATGCAATTTTTCCCGCGCCTGGGCAAGCCGCGTTTCCGTAGCCGCAATGGCCGCGGGCTGCACATCAAGAGCCAGAACAAGCGAGCCTTCCGGGGCAGTCTCCACTAAAAACAGCGTGTCATGCCCGTTCCCGGCCGTACCGTCCAGACACAGGGGCCGCGCCCCTGTTTCCCGCGCAGCCGCAAACGCCCGCGCCAGTCCAGCATGAGCAAGCTGATCCAGCAGCGAAGGGCGCGCGGGACGCAAGGCATGTTCACTGTGCATGAAAGATCTCCCGTAAAGACGTGCCGCAACAGACACTGAAGGCTCAGAGAGCGCCTTTTTTCCTCAAAATAGAGCCTTTTCAGTTTGAAACTGTGCGCTTCAAACCATATGGCCTGTCGTTTCGCGGAAAAACGCGGTTTTTCCGCTCGCTTTGGGCCAGACACCCGGCCGGGAAACACGCCGTCTCCGGCTACCCCTTGCGCGTCAGCACTTCCAGACGACGGGCGCGAGTCCGGCCATAGCGGAGCTGCCAGCGCCAGCGGCGCACCCTGCGGCGCGCGCCATCCATGTAAAGAAAGACAACCGGCGTCGTGTAGAGGGTCAGAAGCTGGCTGAGGCACAGGCCGCCGACAATGGTCACCCCCAGGGGCTGACGGATTTCCGCGCCGTCACCCTGCCCCAGCGCCAGCGGCACAGCCCCGAAGAGCGCGGCGGCTGTCGTCATCATAATAGGCCGGAAGCGCAGACGGCAGGCTGTCACAATGGCCTCATCGGGCCTCTGCCCGCGCATGCGCATGGCGTCAAGGGCAAAGTCAATCATCATGATGGCATTTTTCTTGACGATGCCGCACAGCAGCAGCACCCCGATCAGGGCAATGACGCTGAATTCCATGCCGCAGAAAAGCAGCGCCAGCAGCGCGCCGCCCCCGGCGCTGGGAAGCGTGGACAGAATGGTCAGCGGATGCACAAGACTTTCATACAGGATGCCCAGCACAATATAGAGCGCCGCCAGAGCCGCCAGAATAAGAATGACCTGATTCTGGAGCGTTTCGCTGAACATCTTGGCCGTGCCCTGAAAGCTGCCGACAACGGAGGACGGCATGCCGATACGCACGCGCGCCTCGTCAATGGCGGTCTGCGCCTGCGACAGCGACGAACCGGGAGCCAGATTAAAGGCCAGCGTCACGGCGGCAAACTGCCCCTGATGGGAAACCGACAACGGCGCAAAACCGGGACCGACTGTGGCCACGCTCAACAGCGGCACTAAGCCGTCCTGCCCGCGCAGATAGACCTTTTGCAGGGCGTCTTCTCCTTCCAGCCATGAAGGAATGAACTCCAGCACCACCCGATACTGGTTCTTGTCCCGGTACATGGTAGAGACCTGCCGCTGTCCGAAGGCGTTGTTAAGCGCGTTGTCCACGTCCTGCATGGTCAGACCGTAGCGCGCCAGCGCGTCCCGATCCACACTCAGAACCGTCTGAAGGCCGCGCTCTTCAATATCGCTGTCCACATCTTTCAGGAAGGGAATACCCGCCAGCTCTTCCTGCAATTTCCTGCCCCAGCGGCGCAGCTCGTCGAGGTCGTCCGCCTGCAAGGTATACTGATACTGCGACCGCGCGCTGCGGCCGCCCATCATAATATCCTGCGCCGCCTGAAGAAAAATCTGAAGACCGGGTTCGGACGAGAGACGGCCGCGCAGACGGGCTATGACGGCGTCGGCCGAAACCTTGCGTTCTTCCAGCGGCTTCAGGGCAATAAAGATCCCCCCGCCGCCGCGCGCGCCGGAGATATGACCGGAAACCTGCTCCACGGCGGGATCGGAACGAATAATTTCCATCAGCCGGGGCAATTTCTCCACGATATTCTGATAAGAGGAGCTTTGATCCGCGCGCATGCCGCCCATGATGACGCCCGTATCCTGCTGCGGAAAAAAGCCCTTGGGCACGATGATGTACAGCCAGACATTAGCAGCCAGCACCAGAAAGAGGGAAAACAGCGTCAGCCCCCGATGGCGCAGCACCACGGCAAGGCTGCGTTCGTAGCCGGACTGCATGCCCTCCAGCAGACGTCCCCAGGCCCGATCGATACGCGCCCGCAGCCGGGCAAACGCGCCCTGCTCCCCGGCGTTGCGTTTCAAATCTTCGGGCCGCAGCATATGGGCGCACATCATTGGCGTCGTAGTCAGAGACACAAGCATGGACACAAGCACAGCCGTTGTCAGCACCACGGCAAACTCGCGGAACAGACGCCCGACAATGCCGCCCATGAACAGAATGGGCGCAAACACCGCCACCAGCGAAATAGAAATGGAAATGACGGTAAAGCCGACCTCGCGCGCGCCGCGCAACGCGGCACGCAGCGGCGTTTCTCCCAGTTCCATACGCCGCACGATATTTTCCAGCACCACAATGGCGTCGTCCACCACAAAGCCCGTGGCAATGGTCAGGGCCATGAGGGAAAGATTGTCCAGGGTGTAGTCGCAAAGGTACATGACCCCGAAGGTGCCAATCAGGGATACCGGCGCAGCCACGGCGGGAATAGTGGTGGCCCGGCCGTTGCGCAAAAAGAGAAAGACCACCAGCACCACGAGCACGACGGAAATCATGAGGCTCTTTTCCACCTCATGCAAAGAGGCCCGGATGGTCTGCGAGCGATCCATGCGCAGGGAAAGATCGGCGCTTTCGGGCAGCCACGAACGCAGCTGCGGCAACATGGCCTTAACGCGATCCACTGTTTCTATGATATTCGCACCGGGGGAACGAAAAATAATAAGCAGAATTGCGGGTTTGCCGTTGGCAACAGCCATATTGCGCTCGTCCTGCGGCCCGTCGCGCACAACGGCGATGTCGCCAAGACGCACGGTCCCCTCGTCCGTATGGGCGACAATCAGTTTCTTATAGTCCTCCGCCGTGGAAAGCTGATCGCTGGCATCGACCAGCCAGGAATATTCGCCGTCGTCCAGCAGACCTTTGGGCAGATAGGCGTTGGCGCCCGCAATAGCGGAACGCACCGTCTCCATATCAAGCCCCATGCGATTGAGCGCGTCGGGAATGACATCCACGCGCACGGCAGGCAACGCGCCGCCGCCCACCGTCACTTCGCCCACGCCTTCCATCTGGGAAATCTTCTGCGCCAGCACCGTGGAAGCCGCGTCATAGAGCTGCGTCCGCGTCAGCGTATCGGAGGTGACAGACAGAATCATAATGGGCGCGCCCGCCGGATTCACCTTGCGATAGCTGGGATTGGACGGCATGGTGGGCAGCGTGGAACGCGCCGCGTTGATGGCCCCCTGCACATCGCGAGCCGCGCCGTTGATGTCGCGGTTCAAATCAAATTGCAGCGTCACATTGCTGGAACCGAGGCTGCTGCTCGACGTCATTTCCGTGATACCCGCGATGCGCCCCAGCGCCCGTTCCAGCGGCGTCGCCACGGTGGCGGCCATGGTTTCCGGGCTTGCGCCCGGCATGGAGGCGCGCACAACCACCACGGGCATATCCACCTGCGGCAAAGGCGCCACGGGCAGCAGGGCAAAGGCGGCTATCCCCGCCAGCAGGACCGCCAGCGTCAGCAACGTGGTTGCCACCGGCCTGCGGATAAAGGGCGCGGAAATGTTCAGCGGCAGAAATTCCGGCCCGAAACGCTTGCGCTTTTCCCCGTGGCGCCCGCTCATGCGCGTTCCTCCCCGGCATGGCCGGAGCGCCGGAAACGCTGCGCCAGACGATCAAACCAGAGATAAATCACAGGCGTGGTAAAGAGGGTGAGCGCCTGGCTGAAAATCAGCCCGCCAACCATAGTCACGCCGAGGGGACGGCGTAGCTCCGCGCCCATGCCCCAGCCGATCATCAGAGGCAGCGCCCCCAGCAGAGCCGCCATTGTCGTCATGAGAATGGGACGCAGACGCAGCAGACAGGCCTGCCGGATGGCCTCTTCCGGGGCCTTGCCCTCTCCGCGTTCCGCTTCCAGGGCAAAGTCGATCATCATGATGGCGTTTTTCTTGACGATACCGATGAGCAGAATAATGCCGATGATACCCACCACGCCCAGTTCCATGTCGCAGACAATCAAGGCCAACAGCGCGCCCACGCCCGCCGACGGCAGGGTGGAAAGGATGGTAACCGGATGCACATAGCTCTCGTAGAGCACGCCGAGCACGATGTACATAGTGATGACGGCCGCCAGAATCAGCCACACCTGATTATCGGTAGAGGACAGAAACGCATGCGCCGCGCCCTGAAACTGCGTCCGCAACGATGACGGCAGACCGGCCTCCGCCTCTGCTTCCTGCACAGCCTTCACGGCCGCGCCAAGAGAGGAATCCTCGTCCACATTAAAGGACAGCGTAGCCACGGGGAACTGCCCCTGCCGCGCCACGGACAGATGCACGGCCCGTTCTTCGACACGCGCAACGGCCGTCAGCGGCACTGGCTGGTCGCCGGTACCGCGCACATAGATATTTTCCAGCGTTCCCGGACCGTTGCGGAACAGGGGCGCGCTCTCCAGCACCACCTTGTACTGATTGGTCTGGGTAAAAATAGTGGAGATCAGACGCTGGCCGAGCGCATCATACAGCGCATTGTCAATATCGCTCATGGTCAGGCCGTAGCGCGAGGCCGCATCCCGATCAATATTAATCCACACGGCCCGCCCGCGGGCCTGCATGTCCGACGCCACATGCGAGAGCTCCGGCCGGGCGCGCAGCGCCTGCAAAAGACGCGGCTCCCAGGCTTCCAGCTGCTCCCGGCTCAGGGCCTCCACCGTAAACTGATACTGCGTGCGGGAAACGCGGTCCTCGATGGTCAAATCCTGCACCGGCTGCATGTAGAGCCGCTGGCCGGGCACGCTGTCGGCCTTCTGCATGATCCGCCGGGCGATTTCCTGCGCGCGCGCATCGCGCTCCGACAAATCCTTGAGGTTGACCGTCAGCCGCGACGTGCCCAGACTGGGATTAATTCCGTCCACGCCTACAAAAAAAGCCACGCTTTCCACAGCCGGGTCCGCCATGATGATCTCGGCCAGCTCCCGCTGACGGCGCGTCATGGCGGCAAAGGAACTATCCTGCGGCGCTTCGGCAATGCCTTGCAGCACGCCTGTATCCTGCGTGGGGAAGAAGCCCTTGGGCGTCACGATATACAGAGCCACGGTCAGCAGCAGCGTCCCGACGGCAACCGCCAGCACAAGGCCCTGCCGGGCAAGCACCCAGTCCAGCGCCCGCGCATACCAGCGCAGCAGAAAGTCGAAAAAGGCCCCGTGTTCCTGCTGTCTGCCATGTTCTCTGCCGAGCATGACCGCGCAGAGCATAGGCGTCAGGCTCAGGGAAATAGCCGCCGATATGAGGATGGTCACGGCCAGCGTTACGGCAAATTCACGGAAGAGCCTCCCGGACACGTCGCCCATGAACAGCAGAGGAATCAGCACGGCCACCAGCGACAGGGTCAAAGATATGATGGTGAAGCCAATCTGCCCCGCCCCCTGAAGCGCGGCCTGCAAGGGCTTCATGCCTTCTTCCAGATAGCGGGAAATATTTTCGATCACCACAATGGCGTCGTCCACTACGAAGCCGGAAGCAATAACCAGCGCCATCAGCGTCAGGTTATTGAGCGAATAGCCCGCAAGATACATGATGCCCAGCGAACCGACGAGCGACAAAGGCACGGCCAGCGCGGGAATGATTGTCGCCTGCACATTGCGCAAAAACAGCCAGATGACCGCGATGACCAGCACGATAGCCAGCGCCAGCTCCAGCTGCACGTCGTGCACGGTGGCGCGGATGGTCACCGTGCGATCCGTGACGGTGATGATCTCCACATTGCCGGGCAGCGTCTGCCGGATGCGCGGCACCAGCTCGTTGACGCTGTCGGCCACCTCAATGACGTTGGCTCCGGGCTGCCGCTGCACGGAAAGAATGATGGCGGGACGGAAATCCTGCCCCCGCCCGGCCACATAGGCGGCAAGACGGGCGTTTTCCGCCCCTTCCACAACCTCGGCCACATCCTGAAGCCGCAGCGGCGCGCCGTTTTTGTAGCCGATGATGACGCGGGCGTACTCCTCGGCGGAAGCCAGCTGATCATTGGCGTCAATGGTGCTGGCGCGCTCCTTGCCGTCAAAGCTGCCCTTGGAGTCGTTGACGTTGGCCTTATCCACGGCGGTGCGCACGTCGGCCAGCGTCAGGCCCGCGGACGCCAGCGCCTTGGGATTGACCTGAATGCGCACGGCGGGGCGCTGGCCGCCCGAAATCGTCACCAGCCCCACGCCGGGCAGTTGCGAAATTTTCTGGGCCAGCCGCGTGTCCACCAGGTCTTCGAGACGTGTCAGCGGCATGGCGTCGCTGACCACCGCCAGCGTCATGATGGGCGGGTCCGCCGGATTGACCTTGCTGTATACCGGCGGATTGGGCAAATCCTGCGGCAGCAGACTGTCCGCCGCATTGATGGCCGCCTGCACTTCCTGCTCCGCCACATCCAGCGGCACGGACAAGTCAAATTGCAGGGTAATGACCGAGGCCCCCGCCGACGACTGGGACGACATCTGCACCAGCCCCGACATAGTGCCGAACTGCCGCTCCAGGGGAGCGGTCACCACGGCCGCCATGACATCGGGCGACGCGCCGGGGTAAAAGGTCTGCACCTGCATGGTGGGATAGTCGATCTGCGGCAGGGCGGCTATGGGCAGATAACGGTAGGCCAGCAGACCGGAGAGAAGAAGCGCCGCCATCAGAAGCGATGTGGCAATGGGACGAAGAATGAAAATGCGCGATATGTTCATGGAAGGGAAAGGCTAGAACTCCAGACAGAGGCAGACGGGGCAGTGATCCGAACCGCGCACGTCGGCCGCGATCCAGGCATCCGCCACATTGGGGCGCAGTTCCTCGGAAACAAAGAAGTAGTCGATGCGCCAGCCGATGTTCTTTTCCCGCGCCCGCGTTTTGTACGACCACCACGAATAGCAGCCGGGTTCGTCGCCATGACACAGGCGGAAGGTGTCGATATAGCCGAGAGAGACAAAGCGATCCAGAAAGGCCCGCTCTTCCGGCAGAAAGCCGGTATTTTTGACGTTCTGTTTCGGTCTGGCGAGATCAATTTCCCTGTGGGCAATATTGAAGTCCCCACAGACTACGATGGGCTTGCTTTTGCGGCATTCTTCCGCATAGCGCACAAAGGCGTCAAAATAGCCCATTTTATAAGGCACGCGCTTGAAGCGCCCCGTGGGCTTGCCGTTTTCGTCCAGCTCTTCCGCGCCGCCGTTGGGAAAATATCCGTTGAAGAAGTGAAAACGCTCAAATTCCAGATGCAACAGACGGCCTTCGCCCTGCCACTCGGTTTCCGGCAGTTCATGGCGCACAAAAAGCGGCGCCTGCCGGCTGAATACCGCCACGCCGGAATAGCCCTTTTTAACGACGCTGGACGCCCACTCGCTGTGCCAGCCCTCCGGCCGTACTAGTTCGGGAGCAAGCTGCTCCGGAGCGGCCTTGGTTTCCTGCAAGGCAAAGACATCCGCGCCGGATTCCTGAAACCAGCGCCATTCCTCTTTAGCGGATATGGCACGTAAGCCATTGACATTCCAGGAAACAAGAGTTTGACGCATACAAAAACCTCGCGTGTTTTCCGCCCTGACCATAGCCGAGCCCGCACGGGAGAGCAAGACGTTCCATTGCGGGGCAGGGCGTTTTCTGCTACGCTGTTTCACGCGTAAGAACGCAACTTTTTACAGGAGTTCAACATGGACTTTTTGCCTATCCGTCGCGCCATCCTGAGCGTGACTGACAAGACGGGTCTTGTGGACTTTGCCTCCTTTCTCGTGGAGCACAAGGTGGAGCTTGTCTCTACCGGCGGCACGCAGAAGGCTCTTGAGCAGGCGGGACTGCCGGTGACGGCCGTCAGCACCGTCACGGGCTTCCCCGAAATTCTCGGCGGCCGCGTCAAGACGCTGCATCCCAAGATCCACGCGGGCATCCTCTGCAACAAGGACAATCCCGAACATCTGAAGACCATTGCCGAAAAAGGCATTCTTCCGTTCGATCTCGTCTGTGTCAATCTCTACGACTTTGCCGGCGCGGTGGAGCGCAAGCTCTCGCTGGAACAGGCCGTGGAGGAAATCGACATCGGCGGCCCCTGCATGATCCGCGCGGCGGCCAAGAACTTCCACAGCATTCTGGTGCTGCCCTCGACGCAGTGGTACGACGCGGCCAGAGAGGAAATGGTCGCCCACGACATGCGCGTGGGTCTGCCGTTCCGTCAGCTCATGGCTTCGCGGGCCTTTGAGGCCACGTCGCGCTATGACGCGCTGATCTGCTCCTATATCCGCCCCGGAGACTAGTATTTCCCGCCTCGAAGGAAATCTCCAGGGACTGAAGCCCAGTCAGACCAAGGGCTTGCAGCGCCTGCTCAACCGACGCTTTCCGCAGGGAGACGTCTATACGCTTGAGCAGGCGCGCGAGCTTGCTCTTTTGTCGCGCGCTGTGGGCCGCCAGATCGGCCTGCTCATCAACCGCCGGGGGCGCGTGGAAATGGTCATCGTGGGCGAGCCCGGCAGTCTGCTCATTCCCGAACTGCCGCGCAGCCGCGTGGGCGCGGATCGTCTGCGCGGTCTGCGTCTGCTCCATACGCACCTGACGCCCGATCTGCTCAGTCAGGAAGACCTGATGGACATGCTCTTCCTGCGTCTCGACGCGGTCATTGCCCTGAGCGTCAACCCCGCGGGCGACCCTGTGCAGTGGCAGGCGGCGCATCTGCTGCCCGGCCCCGGCGACGCGCCCTATCGCGTGGACGCCCCCCGCCCCTGGGAACGCACCGCCGCCGACCTTGCCGCCACGGCGGAAGCTCTGGAAGAAGAGCTGGCCCGCGACGGCAGCGATGCGCGGGCGGCTTCCGACGCGCCCCGCGCCCTGCTGGTTTCCGTTTCCAGCCTGCCGCGCATTCAGCAGGAACGCCATCTTGACGAGCTGGCGGAACTGGCCCGCACGGCGGGTCTTGAAGTTGCCGGCCGCATGGTGCAGCGCGTGGCGCAGGTCAATCCCAAGTTCATCATGGGCAAGGGGAAAATGGCCGAACTGGAAGTGCTCGCACTTCAGCATCATGCCGGAACCCTCGTCTTTGACGGCGAGCTTGCCCCGGCGCAGCTGCATAATCTTGCGGACATCACCGAGCGCAAGGTGCTTGATCGCACCCAGCTTATTCTGGATATCTTCGCCCAGCATGCCGTGACCAGCGCCGGCAAACTACAGGTGGAGCTGGCCCAGCTGCGCTATACGCAGCCCCGGCTGACAGGCAAGAACCGCGCTATGGACAGGCTCATGGGCGGCATCGGCGGACGCGGTCCCGGCGAAACCAAGTTGGAAACGGATCGCCGCCGTATCCGCGATCGCATGGCCCGTCTGCGCAAGGAGCTCGACCGTCTGCGCAATCAGCGGGCCTTCACCCGCGGCCGTCGCAACCGACAGGGTATCCCCCTGGCCGCCCTCGTCGGCTACACCAATGCGGGCAAGTCCACCCTGCTTAACAATCTGACGCGCTCGGATGTTCTGGCCGAAAACAAGCTCTTTGCCACGCTCGATCCCACTACCCGGCGGCTTCGCTTCCCTGCGGAACGGGAAATCATTCTTGCCGATACCGTTGGTTTCATCCGCAATCTGCCCAAAGAGCTCATGGACGCCTTCCGGGCCACCCTGGAAGAACTCGACGCGGCCGATGTGCTTGTGCATGTGGCCGACGCTTCCCACCCTGATCTTGTCCTGCAAATGGAATCGGTGGAAACCATTCTGGAAGAGCTGGAACTGCATGAGCGCCCGCGTCTGCTCGTGCTCAACAAGTGGGACAAACTCCCTGTCCCCGCTCGCGCCGAGCTTCAGGACGCCTTCCCCCATGCGCTGGGCGTGTCCGCCCTTACCGGCGACGGACTCAACGCCCTGCTGCGCCGTCTGGAAGAACTGCTCCTGCAACCGCACCCCCTCGCCATTCCCGTCTTTCCCGACGACGCCTCGTCGCCGCTTCAGTAACAACGCGCGCTTTCAGCACTTTTTTTGAAAGGGGTTTCCTTCCCCCCAGAAAAACAATAATTCCGCCATCAGAATAACTCCCGCCCCCAACAAAAAAACCGCCCCTCGCAAGAAGGGCGGTTCGTCGTCGGTTCCCGGCGGGGGCGGCGCGAAGGACGCGCCGCCTGTCCCGCAGTGAAAACTACGGATGATCCTTGAACTTGTTCATGAGGGCCGAGCGGCCGTCATGACAGGGCGTGCAGTCCATGACGCCCTTGGCCCAGTTGGCCTCGTTGCCCTTGGTCTGATGGCATTCGCCACAGGCCTTGACGGAATCCTGCTTGGCAAAGACGCCCTTGAAATCCTTGCCCTGTTCAATCTTGGCATTGAGGATTTCCACGGCCTTGCGACAGACGTCGGCGGTCAGACGGCCGCAACGCTCGTTGCGGGCCTTGCTGGTGGCTTCCGTCTGGCTGGCGTAACACCATTTGGAAACGGAGATATGGCACAGCACGGAACCGGAGGCATTCTGATGCAGATTGCCCTTCACGCCCTTGGCGGCTTCGCCGGGGTTGAAGATGGGCAGCGAGGTTTTTTCGTACCAGCGGTACAACTCGTTGACCATGGGCGTGCGCTCGTCGCGGCCCCAGAACAGGGCGTAGGCGGCAGCGGCCCCGTAAAGCGCGCCGCAGATGGTGCCCCAGTCGGAAATACCGCCCTTGTTGGCTTCCAGCATGGCAAAGGGGAACTGATTGTACGGCGCGCCGTACTTTTCGCCCATGACGCCGATGATGCCGTAAAAGACGCCGTAGCCGCAGGCGTAGCCCTTGTGCCAGTAGCCGTCATAAGCCACCAGCGCGCACTCTGCGGGGTCCAGCTTGTGGGGCTTCCAGCCGAAATCGCCGTTCACCTGCTGGAATCTGCCCGCGGGGGCCTTTTCCGCCGCGCTCGCTTCGCCGCCCAGCAGCGCCGCCGCGCCGCCGACAGCCATGCAACCGCCCAGTCCACACAACATCTGACGTCTGCTCAGAGCCATGACTCTCTCCTTGGTAATACTCTCCCCCGCCCGTACTGGAAGGGGATGAAACGTCGTTTTGTACAATCTTTCACTACGCCCAGTCTCCCCGTAAGGTCAATAAGGCTCCAGCGCGAAAAAACGACTTTTGCAAAAAAATATTCTTTCCCCCTCTGGACGTGTGGAGAGAACGACTTACTTACTAGCTCGAAGATGACAGATTTCCCCTTGAGGAGGGTTTTTCCATATGTCTAAGATTATCGGTATCGACCTTGGGACGACGAACTCCTGCGTTTACGTCATGGAGGGCAAGGATCCCAAGTGCATCACCAACCCCGAAGGCGGTCGCACGACGCCTTCCGTCGTTGCCTTCACCGACAAGGAACGCCTGGTGGGCGAAATCGCAAAGCGTCAGTCCGTCACCAACCCCAAACGCACCATCTTCGCCATCAAGCGTCTGATGGGCCGCAAGTTCGCTTCGCCCGAAGTGGATCGCTGGAAGGAGCATTCTCCTTATACGATCACCAAGGCCGCCAATGACGACGCCGGCGTGGAAGTGGACGGCCGCGTTTACAGCGCGCCCGAAGTTTCGGCCATGATTCTGGCCAAACTGAAGGCCGACGCCGAAGCCTACCTCGGCGAAACGGTTTCCGAAGCCGTCATCACCGTGCCTGCCTACTTCAACGACGCCCAGCGTCAGGCCACCAAGGACGCCGGCCGCATTGCCGGTCTGGAAGTGAAGCGTATCATCAACGAACCGACGGCCGCTTCGCTGGCCTACGGCTTCGATAAGAAGGCCAATGAAAAGATCGCGGTCTTCGACCTTGGCGGCGGCACGTTCGATATTTCCATCCTTGAAGTGGGCGACAACGTCGTGGAAGTGCGCGCCACCAACGGCGACACCTTCCTCGGCGGCGAAGACTTCGACCAGCGCGTCATCAACTACCTGGTGGAAGAATTCAAGAAGGATAACGGCGGCATCGACCTGTCCAAGGACAGCATGGCTCTGCAGCGCCTGAAGGAAGCGGCGGAAAAGGCCAAGAAGGACCTTTCCACCTCTATGGAAGCGGAAGTCAACCTGCCCTTCATCACGGCGGATCAGACCGGCCCCAAGCATCTGACCATGAAGATCAGCCGCGCCAAGCTGGAATCGCTGGTGAGCGACCTTGTGGATCGCACCATCGAGCCCTGCCGCAAGGCGCTCAAGGACGCCGGCCTGCAGCCCAATCAGATCGACGAAGTCATCCTGGTTGGCGGCATGACCCGTATGCCTCTGGTGCAGAAGGTTGTGGGCGAATTCTTCGGCAAGGACCCCAACCGCTCCGTGAACCCCGACGAAGTGGTCGCCATGGGCGCCGCCATTCAGGGCGGCATCCTGACCGGCGATGTGAAGGACGTGCTGCTGCTTGACGTGACGCCGCTTTCCCTCGGCATCGAAACCATGGGCGGCGTGTTTACCAAGCTGATTGAGCGCAATACGACCATCCCGACGCGCAAGAGCAACGTTTTCACAACGGCGGCCGACAATCAGCCTTCGGTGACCATCCACGTCTTCCAGGGCGAACGTCCCATGGCGGCGGACAACATGCGCCTCGGCGCCTTTGACCTGACCGGCATTCCCCCGGCGCCCCGCGGCGTGCCGCAGATCGAAGTGACCTTCGACATCGACGCCAACGGCATCGTGAAGGTTTCCGCCAAGGACCTTGGCACGGGCAAGGAACAGTCCATCAAGATTCAGTCCTCGTCCGGCCTGTCCGAAGAAGACATCCAGCGTCTGGTGCGCGAAGCTGAACAGCATGCTAGCGACGACAAGAAGAAGCAGGAGCTGATCGAAGCCCGCAACCATGCCGACAGCCTGATTTACGGCACCGAAAAGTCGCTCAACGATCTGGGCGACAAGGCCGACGCGGCGCTGAAGAGCGATCTGGAAGGCAAGATTGCCGCCCTGCGCAAGGAAATGGAAGGCGAAAACACCGACGCCATCAAGGCTGCCACCGAAGAACTGGCCAAGGCCTCGCATAAGCTGGCCGAACAGCTCTATCAGCAGCAGTCCCAGAATGCTGGCGCTCAGCCCGGCGGCGCTGCGGGCGCTCAGCCTGGCGGCAATGCCGGCAACGGCGGCGACGATGTTGTGGATGCCGACTACGAAGTGAAGAAGTAAACCGACAGAGGCTTGCGCCTCTGCCCGGACAAAAAAAGCCCCCGGTCTTTGTCGGGGGCTTTTTTTGTCCGGCTCACGCGGGGGGCACCCCCTCTTGCCTATCTCCGATGCCTGTAATAATCTGAAACAGAATGTTTTCGGCGCACGGCTTGCGCGGAACTCTCCGTTCCGCGCCTCTGCCGTTCCCATGCCGGAGACGGTCTCAAACAAACGTCGTCTCCAAGGAGGTAGCCATGACACGTTATCTGGCTCTGATTCTGTCCTGCCTGCTGCTGGTCGGCGGCGCGGTTCTCGGCAGCGGCTGTACGGCGCACCGCAACTATCATGACGGCGACAGATACCGTTCGGATCATCGCCCGCCGCCTCCTCCGCCGCACAAGGAGCAGAGAAAGGACTACCGCCCCGATCACAGGCCGGACGGTCCTCCGCCCCACTATCGTTCTGACAAGACGTATCGCTAGAGCGTTTTGCTTGAAAAACAAGAACGCGAAACGGTGGTACACGCCGCACGGCCTGAAGCGAGCGGAACACCGCGTTTTTTCTCGCGAAACGACAGGCCGTATAGTTTGAAACGCACAGCGTTTCAAACTAACAAGAATCTGAGAGGCAGGCAGTCCGGTTCCGGACGGAAATTCCGCGTTGCCGCCATCGGCATAAGCTGCTTTTCCCCGGCAGCGCCGCCACATGAAAACTCTCCGGCAGACGGGTTGCGAGCCCCGGTTCGGGACTCGGCAATGCCGGGAAAATATACGTATATCGAGGGGAGGGGTCCTGTCCCCCTCCCCTTTGCGTGTTCTAGAGCGTTTCAACTTTGAAAAAGGTGAAACGCGAGGCGGCGGCACGGCGCCGCCCGGCCCAAAGTGAGCGGAAAAGCTGCGCTTTTTCCGCGAAACGACAGGCCGTATGGTTTGAAACGCACAGCGTTTCAAACTAACAAGGCTCTATTCACAGGTTCAAATTTGTAAAGGAAGCCCAGATGAAACAGAGAACGGCCCTCCTGTCCCTGCTGCTTGTCATGACGTTCAGTCTTTCGGCCTGCCAGATGCCGGGTCTGCAACGCGCCACGACGCCTCCGCCCCCCTCGGAACCGCAGATTGCCCTGGCGCTCCCGCGCAGCGGTCCCTATGCTCCTATTGCCGGAAAAATCATTCAGGGGGCTAACCTGGCCGTCAAGGAACTGCAAACCAACGGCATCAAGATTAAGCTGAACGTCATCAACACTTCCGCCGGCGACTGGATAGCCAAGGTTAACGCCCTTCCTGCCGCCAACGCCGTCATCGGCGGCCCCCTGCACGGCTCCGCCTACGCCGCCGCGCGTAAGGCCGGACTGCTGGAAAAGCGGGCGTTCTTCGCCTTCATGCCCGCTCTGGAAACCGGCGACGAGGGCACGCGCGCGTGGCGCTTCTTCACCAGCCGCCGCGATCAGATTGACGCCATCGTTGACTTTTCCACGGATACCCTGGGCATCCGCACCTTCGGCGCGTTCTATCCCGCGGATCAGTACAGCCTGCGCATGGTGAACCTGTTTGAAAACGCTCTCCAGGAAAAGGGCATGCCGCTGCAAAAGGCGTCCTACAACAGCGCCGACAGCAGCACCTGGCCCACGGCGGCGGCCCAGATTGTCAAGCCGACGCAAAAGGAAGGCAGCAGCACCCCCATTCCCAATACGACATGCGAAGCTCTCTTCCTGCCCGGCGTCTGGAAGGACGTGCCGCAGATTACCACAAGCCTGCTCTATAACGGCGAGGATCGCCTTGTCCTGCTCGGCACGAACTCCTGGGAGCAGAGCCTCTCTGGAAAGAGCATTGCCGAATCCGACAAGTATCTGCTGACGGTCTTCCCCGGAGCCTGGGACCCGAACCGCGCTCCCAAGGCGCTGCGCACTCCCGGCAATGACTTCTGGGTTGCCCTCGGCTATGACTTTGCCCGCTTTGCCGCCAATATCAATCTTTCCTCCAGAGAATCCTCGCAGGCCATCACCGCGCGCATTCGCTCCCTGCGCATGCTCTGGGGCATGGCTCCCATTCAGTGGGATGACAACGGCGTCGCCCATCAGAAGCTCTATCTCTTCCAGCCCGCCGCCAACGGCATTAAGCCGCTGGACGTGAGCGATTTCCGCCGGGTGCGCACTGCCGTGCAGCAGCGCGCCGCGCTGCGCATTCAGGGCCTGCCCGCCGTGGATGAGCAGGGGCAGCCGCTCGTGGAGGGTCTGCCCCCCATGCCGCAACCGGCCCAGCAGAACGCTACGACGCCTGCCGTGACGCCGCCCAGCGGCATCGGCACGACGCCTCTGCCGTCCTACAAGCTCCGCCTGCCGTCCAGCGCGCAATAAAAACGCCTTCACATCCCGGCCAGTCTGTTTCCGCTTCCGGCGGGCACAGGCTGGCCGTCTCGCATATGAGGCGCGACCGCGCCGGAAACGGCGCTGCCGGAGAAAATGCCGGACAAGCCGCCGCAAGCCGCGAGACCTGCCATTTTTGCTTTGGCAGTCGGGACAGTTTCGGCTACTCTTTCGCTACCCGCCCGCCTGTGCGCGACGGCGGAACACACTATTGAAGGAAGCGCGTATGCCGCAAGAAATCAGCAAAGAAACTGTTGCCCATATGGCAACCCTCGCCCGCCTTTCCGTCACAGAAGAGGAAAAGGCCCTGTTCGCCCGGCAATTTGGCGATATTCTCGCCTATATGGATGTCCTCTCCAAAGTGGACACCACCGATGTCGAACCCATGTACAGCCCCGCCCTGCATGCGCCTGCCATGCGCGAGGACCGAGCCGAACGCCGTCGCAGCCGGGAAGAAGTGCTGCAAAATGCGCCGGAACGCGACGAAGGGCTCTTTATCGTCCCGCGCATTGTTTAGTCATTTTCCGTTTGAAACGCTTCGCTTTTCAAACCATACGGTCCGTCGTTTCGCGGAAAAAGCACTATTTTTCCGCACACTTTGGGCCGTGCAGCGCCGGGTGCCTTGCGTTCTGCCCTGCTCAATAGCAAAACGCTCCAGCCTGGACGCCCCTGCCCCCGTCGGAGCACAACGGCTTTCGGCCAACGATATGGGTACGGAGCCCTCGCGCTGTTCCGGTTGATCATGCGTTTTTGCCGCAACACACGCGGCGGACGGAGCGCTTCGACACGCAACGACTTTCGATTCAGGAATACCTGCCATGACCGATATCTGTTCGCTTTCCCTCTCCGAACTGGCGCGCCGGCTTCAGGCCCGCGAAATCAGCGCCGAAGCCGCAACCGCGGCCTGCCTCGCCCGCATCGAGGCTACGGAAGAGCGCCTCGGCGCGCTCCTGCACGTGGATGCCGAAGGAGCCCTGGCGCAGGCGCGCGCTCTGGACGCCGCCGGGCCGGAGCCTGGCAAGGCCCTTTGGGGCGTTCCCGTCACCGTCAAGGACGCGCTGTCCACCAAGGGCATGCCCACTACGGCCGCATCGCGCATTCTCGAAGGCTTTACGCCCATTTACGACGCCTTTGTCGTGGAGCGCCTCAAGGAGGCCGGGGCCGTGCTGCTGGGCAAGAACAACATGGACGAATTTGCTATGGGCTCCGGCACAGACAACTCCGCCTATCAGAAAACGGGCAACCCGTGGGCCCCCGATCGCATTCCGGGCGGCTCGTCCGGCGGTTCGGCGGCTTCCGTGGCCGCCGGGCAGTGCTTTGCATCCCTGGGTTCGGATACCGGCGGTTCCATCCGTCAGCCTGCCGCCATGTGCGGCTGCGTGGGCATTAAGCCGACCTATGGCCGCGTCTCCCGCTACGGGCTCATTGCCTACGGTTCTTCTTTAGATCAGGTGGGGCCGCTGGCCCGTTCGGTGGAAGACTGCGCCCGCGTGCTAAGCGTCATTGCCGGCCATGACGCGCGGGACAACACCAGCGATCCCCGCCCGACAGAAGACTATGCCGCGGGGCTGGCCGACGCCAGTCTCAAAGGCGTCACGCTGGGCCTGCCCGCCGAATTCTACGGCGAAGGGCTGGCCCCCGAAGTGCGCTCGGCCTGCGAAGCCGCCATTGACGCGGCCAAAAGCGCCGGCGCCCGCATTGTGGACGTGCGCCTGCCGCATACCGACGCCGCCATCGCCACCTACTACATCATCGCTATGGCCGAGGCCAGCTCCAACCTCGCCCGCTTCGACGGCGTGCGCTACGGCCGCCGGGCAGCCGATGTTCAGAACCTCGCCGACCTCTATGTGCGCTCCCGCAGCGAAGGCTTCGGACAGGAAGTCAAGCGCCGCATTCTGCTCGGCACCTACGTGCTTTCCTCCGGCTACTACGACGCTTATTATCGCAAGGCCGCGCAGGTGCGCCGTCTTATCCGCGACGAATACAACGCGGCGCTGGCGCAGTGCGACGCCCTGTTCACGCCCGTTTCACCCGTCACGGCCTGGCCCCTGGGCAGCCGCAATGCCGATCCTTTGCAGTGCTACCTGATGGACGCCTATACCCTGTCCCTCAACCTTGCGGGTCTCCCCGGTCTTGCCCTGCCCGTCGGTCTTGGCGCCGACAGTCGTATGCCCGTGGGCATGCAGCTCATCGGCAAGGCCTTTGACGAAGCGGCCCTGCTGCGCACAGGGCATGCGCTGGAGTCCGTTCTGCCCCGTATCGGCATGCCGACCCTCTAGGGCCTGTTAACAAGTTTTGGGGAAGGGAAACCCCTCATCTCTGCTGTCGATGCCCGTAGCTTCCTTCGTCGCAACGGGCACGGCCTGCGGCCGCCATTCGGTCACTGCTAACGCGAGAGGTGTTTCTCTTCCCCAGCGCGCTTTATTAAAGGGAGACAGGAGCATACGGCAGGTCTCTTTCAGAGGTTATGCGTAGCTGGCGCTCTAGAGCATTTTCAGTTTGAAACGCTGTGCGTTTCAAACCATACGACCTGTCGTTTCGCGGAAACAACGCGGTTTTTCCGCTCACTTTGGGCCGGGCGGCGCTGTGTGCCGCCTCGCATGTCGTCTTTTCCAAAGGCAACATGCTCTAAAAAAAGACGTAGTTCCAGCAAGATGCACAGGCGGCGCAGTGATACTGCGCCGCCTGTGTCTGTTTTGTGCACGGGAAACGTCTTTTAACAGGCGCATTGATTCATCACTCAATCAGTCTTTTCCAATATTTTCGATCTCATATTGATTTTTTCCCTGTGCCGGAGTAGGATTTTCACAATATTCTGGAGTTGCCCGCTTGCGAAGGGGTCGTCTGCGGGGCTCCGCATCCTCAATGTGGGAGAAGCGTCATGCCTTGGGCTCAGCAGTACACACCTGCCGGTAGCTTGTGGTTGTCCGCTCTGGCGGCAGCCATTCCTCTGATTATCCTTTTCTACATGCTGGCCGTCAGGCAGGCCAAAGGGCATGTCGCCGCCGCCTTCGGTCTGATAGGCGCTCTGCTGGTCGCCTTCTTTGTCTGGGGCATGCCCGCCACGCTGGCCGTCAACGCCGTGTTCAACGGCGCGGCCTTCGGCCTCTTCCCCATTGTCTGGATCGTCATCACGGCCGTCTGGGTCTACAATATGACGGTGGAATCCGGCGAATTTGAAATCATCAAGGACTCGCTGGCCCGCATCACCGACGACCGCCGCCTGCAGGCCCTCTTCATCGCCTTCGCCTTCTCCGGCTTCCTGGAAGGCACGGCCGGTTTCGGCACGCCCGTGGCCATTGCCGCCGCCATGCTGGTGGGCCTCGGCTTCTCCCCCCGCTGGGGCGCGGGTATCGCGCTGCTTTCCAACACGGCTCCCGTGGCCTTCGGCGCCATCGGCGTGCCGCTGATCACGGCGGCCTCCATGTCCGGCCTTGATCAGATGACCGTCACCGCCATCGCCGGCCGCCAGCTCTCCATTCTGGCCATCATCGTGCCTCTGTGGGTCTGTACCGTCATGTGCGGCTTTACGCGCATGCTGGAAGTGCTGCCCGCCATTCTGGTCAGCGGCGTGGTCTTCGCGGGCGTGCAGTTCGCCGTGTCCAACCTCCACGGCCCCACCCTGCCCGACATTTTCTCCGCCTTTGCCACCATCATCGCGCTGATCGCCCTGCTCAAGGTCTGGAAGCCCAAGAGCATCTTCCGCTTTGAAAACGACGAACCCGTGCAGCATTCGGCGCAGGGCTATTCCACCGGCGCCGTCCTGCGCGCCTGGGCTCCTTATCTGATTCTGGCCGTCTTCGTGTTCTTCTGGGGTCTTTCCTCGTTCAAGAGCGTTCTCAACGGCATCCCCGGCGCCATCTTCACCTTTGGCTGGCCCGGCCTTGACGGCAGCATCGTCAAGCCCGACGGGGCTCCCTATGCCGCCAAGTACACCTTCAACTGGCTCTCCGCCGGCGGCACCGCCATTCTGCTCTCCGGCTTCGTTTCCGTGCCGCTCATGCGCGGCTACGGCTTCAACCGCGCCGTTGCCTGCCTGTTCCGCACGCTGGTGCAGCTGCGCTTCCCCATCCTGACCATCGCCATGATTCTTGGCCTGGCCTATCTGATGAACTGCTCCGGCATGAGCTCCACCCTGGGTCTGGCCTTCACCGGCACGGGCGCCTACTTTGCCTTCTTCGCCCCCTTCATCGGCTGGCTGGGCGTCTTCCTCACCGGTTCGGACACCTCCGCCTGCGCCCTGTTCAGCGGCATGCAGAAGGATACCGCCATTGCCGTGGGCATGCGCCCCGAACTGGCCGTTGCCGCCAACGCGGCTGGCGGCTGCTTCGCCAAGATGGTTTCCCCGCAGTCTCTGTCCGTGGCTACCGCGGCCACCAATACTGTGGGTCAGGAAGGTTCGCTCTTCCGCTTCACCATCGGGCACAGTATCGCCCTCACCTTCATTCTTGCCGTGCTGACCTATCTCATGGTCGGCCCGCTGTCCTGGCTGCTGCCTGCCTAGACAGGCTCTGCCTTTCCTGGATGCAGCTCTTCAAAAGGGCGGCATCCGTTGCGGAGCCCTCCCTTGCGGAGGGCTTTTTTTTGGGGTCTGTCCAGAGCATTTTCAGTACGAACTGCCGGTTCGCGGAAAAGGCGCGGCCTTTCCGCTCGCTTCTGGCCGGGCGACGCTGCGCGCCTGCCTTTTACCGTTGCCAAAGATAAAACGCTCTACATAAAAAGCGACAGCTGTAAAAAATCCTGACAGTTGTTAATGCTGCGCAAAGAAGGCGCTTCACATGTCGCAAAATATTTTTCAAGTAAAATAAAAAAGTTACGCTGAAAACTTCAGATTGTGCAAAATGGAACATTTATTGCTAAAAGAAAATATCGTGATGAAGCCGTACCGGGGGGAGGTACGGCAGCCAAATCCAACGGAGGAGTTATGAGCTTCGGCAGAGACTTGTACCACTTTCTCTTGAGCAGCTCCCAGGCCTATGCCAAATGGGATCTGGAAGTCAGTACATCCATCATCAAAAACCGCAAAAAACTCTTGATCCTGCTGGCGCTGGCCGCGCCTATCCTGCTGGTCTGCGGCGCGGAAGCCTATGAAGCCCACGAAATGCTGGGCGGCAAATCCGCCTATGCGCCCGCCTTCTATACGACGACGATTTTCCTGGCCTCCATTGCCGTGGGTCTGGCCGCGGGTCTGATTACCGGCTGTATCGGCGCGGGCGGCGGCTTCATCATCACGCCCGCCCTCATGGCTGCCGGCGTCAAGGGTATTCTGGCTGTCGGCACGGACCTGTTCCACATCTTCGCCAAGGCCATCATGGGCACGACCGTGCACAAGAAGCTGGGCAACGTGTCCGTCAAACTGGCCATTGCCTTCCTTGTGGGTTCCGGCGCGGGCACCTTCATCGGCGGCGCCATTAACAAGGGTCTGTATAACTCCGACCCGCTGCTGTCCGAGCTCTTCATCAGCACCATCTATGCCGTGCTGCTGGGCTTCCTCGGCTTCTACGCCCTGTTTGACTTCCTCAAGGCGACCCGCGGCAGCAAGGCGGCCCAGAGCAACGACGCTCACGGCGGCAGCGTGGGCATGACCGGCATCTCCATGAAGCTGCAGGGCATGAACATTCCGCCCATGATCACCTTTGACGAAGACCTCGTGCCCGGCGGTCGTCGCATTTCCGGCTGGATCATCGCGGCTGGCGGCGCTGTGGTCGGCATGCTCGCGGCCATCATGGGCGTGGGCGGCGGCTTCGTCACCTTCCCCATGTTCGTGTACATCTTCGGCGTGTCTTCCATGACCACCGTGGGCACGGACATTCTGCAGATCATCTTCACGGCCGGTCTGGCTTCTATCGGCCAGTACGCCATTTACGGTTACGTGTTCTACACGCTGGCCGTGGGCATGCTGCTCGGCTCCCTGCTCGGCATTCAGATTGGCGCTCTGACCACCAAGGTCGTCAAGGGCGTGCATATCCGCGGCTTCTATGCCATCTCCATCATCTCCGGCTTCATCAACCGTGCGGCCACCCTGCCCAAGAAGCTCGTGGAAATGGAAGTGCTCGACTGGTCGCCCACGGTCTGCAACTGGATTGAAGAAATCGGCAATGTCGTCTTCTGGGGCGTCGTCGCCTTCTTCGGAATCTGGGTGTTCAGCAAGTTCTTTATGAATCTCGGCAAGCTCAGAGGGGAGGCGTAGTCATGCTTATTCATGAAAAAGGCCCCTTCATCCGGGGTTCCATCCTGCTGGTTTCGTTCCTTGTCCTGTTCTGCGTCCTGCTGACGCCCGTCATGCACGACGAACACGGCAAGCCCGTAACCGGCCTGCAATACGCGGATAACGTCTTCAACGAACTCTCCAAGGGTTCCTCCTACTTCATCCCCAGCGTGCGGGAAAGCATCAAGAAGGTTGAAACCCTCAACGTCAATATCAACGTCAAGCTGAAGAAGCCCGAACTGGGCGAAACCGCCGTCATGGCCTTCCAGAAGGCCGGTATTCAGGCCAGCTTTGCCGACGGCAAGCTGAGCTATCAGGGCAACCTCGGCGCGCTGCTGTCTTCGGCCACCGACGACGCGGATCGCCTCTACCACAACGACGACGCCGCTGTTTCCCAGAAGTACAACGGCGCGGATGCGCTCAAGGTCGCCCGCGCGTGGTGGTATTCCCTTTCTCCCAGCATCAAGGAACTGCAAAAGCAGGGCCTGATTGCCGAAGCGCAGGTGGTGGATCAGGTTATCCGCCGCGCCATCGAACCCGGCAACAACTTCTTCAGCGTGACCGCCGTGAAGGTGTCGGATCATATCTGGCTCATGTCCGGCATGCTGATCTTCTATGTCATCTATACTCTGTGGTACGGCTTCTCCATCTTCGAACTCTTTGAAGGTATCGGCCTTGCCATGACCAAGTCCAAGGTCAAGCAGGAAGGCTAGCCCCTCTCCCCTGTTTCTAACAAAAAAGACCGAGAGCCCCGCAGGCTCCCGGTCTTTTTTGTTAGAGCATTTTCAGTTTGAAACACAGTGCGTTTCAAACCATACGCCCTGCCGTTTCGCGAAAAAAACGCGGTTTTTCCGCACGATTCGGGCGGGCGCACTGTGCGCGGCCTCGCGTTTTACCTTTCCCAATGGCAAAACGCTCTCCAGGGCCTGACACGATGCGCATATCGAAGGGAAGGCCCTCATCTCTGCTGCCGATGCCTATTCCTTCGTCGCAACGAGCACGCTCTAATGAGCGCTACCCCCCAGGGCACTTTTTGCATGGCATTAATCTTGCTTCATTTCTAAAAAAAGCAAAAAACCGACACATCCTGTCCCGCAGCACATCTGCGCCGGTCGGGATTCCGGGAGGAAGCCATGTATTCTTCAGCGATAGCCCCTCATGCTCTGTTTGTTCTTCCTTATGAAAACAACGATGACGACTGCGGCTCGGCAGCTCCCCTGCAGGATGTGGCGGAACTGCGTCTGCCTGTCTTCCCCCTCGACGACGAAGACGACGACATTACGCCGCTGCTTGCCGCCATGCCGCCGCATAGCTGCGCCCCTGTTTCGGGATACTATGCCGCTCTGTAGCAGGGCTGGCTCCCTGTACCTTGGGGAGAGGGAACGCCTCTGCTCTCGATGCCCGTAACGGCCTTTGCCGCAACGGGCACGGCCTGCGACTGTTATTCATGCGATCGCTCTGGCGCGGAGTAGTTCTTCCCTCCCCTTTCCGGCGCGGCTTGCCGCAGTAAGATTTTTTTTCGATGCTTGCCTTTGAATTTGGCAATCTATGTTTTACGCCCTCTGCTTCGGAGCAGGAAATCGTCATAGTTATTGCTCCCAGGGCGGAATATTCCTCGCTGCAAGCGTTTATCGCAGCAGCTTTGGCCTTTCTGGAGTGGCCTGAGTCATACAAAGACAGTCCCAATATTCCTGCTTCCGACACAGATCTTGATTTCATAAAAAAGAAAATAAAAGAGATGGATCAACGAGTTCATATCGTATTTCAACCCGTTACCAAAGCGGTGCACATTATGGCGCCACAATGGAATCAGGTAGCATTGGGGCTGGAAACTGAACAGGAGTATATATTTTATTCATGGATAACCACAGTATAATTTGCTGCGCGGCATCTCTTGGTTTTACGATAAAAAACGCGATGCTTTTAAATTCTGCGCCATCTCGGTACTCACCGCCCCACGCAACAAAAAAACTGTCTTAAAAAGACAGAACTTTCGAAAGATACCCGCCAAGAAAGGCGGGCTTTTTTATTTCAGCCTCAGAACTTATTATCTGAGGTTGGTTCCCCGGCGTATTCACGCATCAACGACACGAGAAAAGATAAAATATCAGCGAATATTACGAAAATACTCATCTTTACCCGTCAAACACGGGGCGGGTTTGGGGAAGATTAGGGGAGTTTGGAGGAATGCCCCCTGGAGCGTTGAGGCGGCGGCACAGCGCCGCCCGGCCCGAATCGTGCGGAAAAACCGCATTTTTCCGCGAAACGACAGGCTGTATGGTTTGCAATGCGAAGCGTTTCAAACTGAAAATGCTCTCAAACTGCACCGTAGCGAGAAAACAGAGGAGGCGCACGAGCCGGGTCTCTTTTCTGAGGGAAAAATTAAGGAGGAAGAAAGCCTTTGCTTTCTCCCTCCTTAAAAAGAAAATACGTCAGAGCCTAGCGTTCAGGACGCGGAGCCACAGGCGGCGGGGGCGGCAGCGGGCGGCCCTTCTTTCCGGCGGGAATCATGGCATAGCGGTAAATTTCGTGAATTTCCTTGTCATAGCCAGGATAAAGCCCCTTGGTCATGCCCAGCACGATATGAGCGCCGCGATTGTAGAGCAACAGCAGGTCGCCGGTAGACGGGTCCACGCACAGACCTTCGATTTCGCCCTGACGCAGCACTTCGTCAAACGCCTTTTCATGCACGACGCGCGCGCTGGTGGCGGAGGAAATATCCACGCGGTACAGATTATCGGGTTCGTTGTCGTCGGCGGTGCCGTCATCGGCCGTCAGATAGAGAGAGCCGTTCCAGGCGAACACGCCCTGCACCCACTGCGGCACGGGCTGCAAATGCACCTTGCGCAGATACTTGCCGTCCAGCGTGTATTCATACAGATAGCGACCGCTTTCCTCGCCGACCCACGAGCACATCCACACTGTCCGGCGAATGGGGTCAACCGTAATGCCGGAAACTTCCATCTGCCCCGACGCGGGCTCGAAAGCAAAGGTGCGCTTCAGTTGCAGGGTATCCGCGTCATGCACGGCAATCTGAATATCCTTGCCCACGCCATCCATGAAATTTTCGGCGCTGACATAGATCTCGCCGTTATAGACGTCGATGTCGCCGATATGGTTGGAGGGGATCTTGTACCCTTCGAAGGGTTTATCGTTCACCTTGATCAGATTGCCCTTCATATCGTACTTGAGCAGCTTGGCGCTGTCGCTCACGTAGAGATACTTGCCGTCGCAGGCAACACCCTGCCGTCCGGCCACGGGCATGACGCTTTTCAGCTCATATTTGTAGCTGGGCGCGTGGGGCGCGGCCTGCGGCATGGCGACGGGCGCCATCAAGGATGCCCCAAGCAACAGGGCAGGCACAAGAAACATGGATTTCATACGCATCTCCTTGGTGCGGACCCTGCATCGCGGCATTTCCCCATGAAACGCGCGGCGGGCCTGCGAAAAGTATGCGCCAACTCGCACCTTCCCGCAAGTCTCAGCCATGTGTCATTCACATGTTTTTTCTTAACATCCCGCGAAAAAGCGCCCCTGCCGCTGTCGGCAAGGGCGCTGTGCAAAACGCCGGAAATACTGTTTTCTACTTGATGGCCGCAGCCCCGGCCTTAGCCACATTGGTATCTTCGGCAACGCTGCCGCCGCTCACGCCGATGGCACCAATCACAACCCCCTTGCGCACCAGCAGCTCGCCGCCGCCGAAGATAACAAGGCCGTCATTGGTAGCCTCGATGCCGAAGAGCTCCTTACCCGGCTGCGCGGCCGCGCCGAGCGCCGACGTGGGCATATTGAAATAACGCGCCGTCACGGCCTTCTTAATGGAAACGTCAATACTGCCGAGGAAAGCCCCGTCCTGCCGCACAAACGTTTTCAAATGGCCGCCCGCATCCACCACAGCAATATTCATGGGAACGCCCTGGGCCTTGGCCTTTTCCAAAGCGGCCTTTTGCACAGCCAGAGCTTCTTCCATAGTGAGATCCCCAGGCAAATGCGTCTTGGGACCAGCGGCAAAAGCCGCGGAAGCCATTACGAGCAAAAAGGCGCAGCACAAAGGAAGCAAACGACGCAACATGACAGGACTCCTTTCGACCCGCAGGTCGCAGCAAGAGGAAACAGCGCCGAAGGGCGCGAAGCTGTTTCCTTCACGCTAGCACGGAGAAGACGGGGGAGCAAGCCGGGCAACGACCTTTGCCTGTCCTGTCGATCCGCTGACGCAGCGACAGCACGTTTCTTGCAATTCTACATCAGAGGAGGTGTGCCATGTCAAAAAACGGCTGTATGACGCGATGCCTGCACTGGGCAAGCCTTGCCCTATTGCTGACCTGTACTCTTGGACACGCGGCTCTGCTGTTTTACGGCAGCAAAGCGCCCCTGACCGGCATTCCCCTGTATGCCCCCGGCTTTGAGGTACAGGCCGAAGGCATGAACGTTCACTATATCCCCCTTGCGGGCAGAGAATTGCGCAGCGTTGCCGTCCACGTCAACGGCTAGGAGACTCGCCGCCCCCGCTGGAGCATTTTCAGTTTGAAACACTGCGTGTTTCAAACCATGCGGCCTGCCGTTTCACCTTTTTTAAAGCTGAAACGATCTAAGCCTCCAGCATCCCGACGCGAAAGACATCGCTATGCCCTTTCGCCTGCACGCGCCGCCGCCAGCACAAGATATCTGCCCAGAGGCAGCAACGCCGCCAGCAATTCCGGCCGATCCAGCTGCCCGGCATCATAGAGCAGCAGCGCCGATCCTGTCACGGCATTGAATGTCACTTCTCGCAATCCGGGATGCTCCAGCATCTCCCGACGCAGCTCGTCGGGCACGGCGGCTGCCCGCAACGCCGGATGACGCAAACGAACCCGTCCTTCCGTAAAACTGACAATATGAGCCGTAAGGCAGCGCAAAGCCGCTTCATCAGCGACCGTCATCGCGGCTGCGCCATCGCTTTCCGGGTAGACTTCATGCGTTGCGCCATCCAAAGGCGCTTCCTTCCCAAAAGAAACATTCCCTGCGTCCCGCCTCTGCGTTTTGTCTGACAGCACGCGCAGAAGTTCTTCCAATGGCGCCTCCTGCTGTCGGCCGTCGGCCCCCTGACCGCCGCGACCTCCGCCGCCAGCCTTGCCACCTCGGCCGCCGGAGCCCTTTCCTCTGCCGCCAAGAGCCATCTTTGCCAGCTCCAGCGCCACCTTGCCGCCTCCGGCTGCCAGCATTCCCTTGCCAAGGCCTCCCATCAGCCCCAGCGCCAGACGCCCTATCATAATTCTGTCACCTCCGGCGCGGCAGCGCACAATGCCGCCGCATGCTGCGAACCTGGAGAATTTTCAGTTTGAAACGCTTCACGTTTCAAACCATACGGCCTGCCGTTTCGCGGAAAAAACGCGGTTTTTCCGCTCACTTTTGTCCGGGCGGCGCTGGCCGCCTCGCGTTTCACCTTTTTCAAAGTTGAAACGCTCTGGACCGTCTATGCCGCTCCGTCTTCAGATGCCGCATCGTCCCGCATATGCTCGGTCTCCTGGGCCGACATCCGGCCTCGACGACACGCCCCCGCGCCCAGATGTCCCCGCCTCTGACCGAGTCCGCGTCCCCGGCGATCCTTATCGGCCAGCGGAGCATCGTTTCCGCCGCACGTCTGCTGCCAACCGCCGCCGTGACCATGCGGCCCGTGCGGGCCATGCCCATGACGCTTTCTGCCAGAATTTTCACACAACATGACATTTCCTCCTTCAATGACAAGAGCCCGCCCCTGACACAAGGCTGTAGCAACCTGCCTGCGCGCTTCGCCAAGAATGCGGCACAGCGTCGGGGCGGAAACATCCATAACCGTCGCGGCCTGCTCCTGCGGCATGCCTTCCGCATCGACCAGCCGCAGGGCTTCCAGCATATCCAGTCCGATACGATTTTCCCCTTCCGAAACGCCGTCCTGCGGGCCATAGCGGCGGCAGGACGGAAGGACGCCGATCCGACGGGGTTTGCACGGCCTCATGTGTCGCCCTCCTTTCCGTTATGAAACATATTTCATAATTAAGACTGACGACTCTTTCTGTCAAGAGACTGCCCCCCAGCCCGACAGCCTGCGAAAAAAACAAAAGGGCTGCTCCGGCGAACTCTTCAGCCGAAACAGCCCTAAAGCGTTTTTCCTTTAGAGCATTTCAACTTTGAAAAAGGTGAAATGCTCTAAAAATAAAAAACGCTGCCTGCTTAAACAGACAGCGTAAAAATGGAGCGGGAGACGGGATTTGAACCCGCGACTTCAACCTTGGCAAGGTTGCACTCTACCACTGAGTTACTCCCGCAAATGCGGCTATGATATGGAGCGGGAAACGGGATTTGAACCCGCAACCTTCAGCTTGGGAAGCTGACACTCTACCGTTGAGTTATTCCCGCCCAAGCGGTGCGCTCTCGCGACGCTGCTAAGCAGCGTCACAAATATGGAGCGGGAGACGGGATTTGAACCCGCGACTTCAACCTTGGCAAGGTTGCACTCTACCACTGAGTTACTCCCGCAGAGTGAATCGATCCGGCTATAAAATTTTTTTTGGAGGCGGCATCCAGATTTGAACTGGAGCATGGAGGTTTTGCAGACCTCTGCCTTACCGCTTGGCTATGCCGCCTCAGTGTTGGAGCGGGAGACGGGATTTGAACCCGCGACTTCAACCTTGGCAAGGTTGCACTCTACCACTGAGTTACTCCCGCTCAACGAAGAAGAGTTCTACAGACTTTGCCCCTTTCTGTCAACAAGGTTTTTCCAAAAAAGAAAAAATTTCCTCAAAAATAAATTTTATCAAGTATAAACAACATATTACCAAAAAGAAAAACGAGCCTATCCCGAAAAAAACAGAGGGATAGACCTCCAAAAAACCTCGCGGAACAGCTTCGTTCCCATGCTTCAAGGCGCAACATAGCGCCCGTCATGAGGACCGGGACGAGCGCTGCGCAGGCGCGGCGCTTCGTCGGGGCGCCACAAAACCTGCAGACGGCCCCAGCGGGCCGTGTCCAGGACAGGAATCCCCTGCTCAGCAAACCATGTCCGGACGCGGCGGGCAGGATAGCCGTAGCGATTGCCGAAACCGCAGGACGCCAGCACCAGACGCGGGCGGACGGCCCGATACAGGGCCGCCAGAAAACTTCCCGCCGCGCCGTGATGCGGAAGCACCAGCACATCGGCGGAAATATCCCGACCGCTGCGCACCAACGCCCGCAGAGCGGGTTTTTCCGCGTCGCCCGGCAGCAGCGCCAGCCCGTGACCGTGGCGCGTCAGACGCAAAATCAGGGAAGCGTCATTAGCAGAAAGTCCCCCGGCATCTCCGGGCGGCCAGAGAACCTCCAACCGCAGCCCGAACCGGGGATCGCCCAGCGGCAGCACATCTCCGGCGGACAGGACACGCGCCCGGCCCGCGCTCTCCCAGGGCTGACGGGCCCTGCGCCAGCGCTCCCCAAAACTTCCCCTGCCCTCCCTGCCGTTGTGCAGCAGCAACGGCGGCGACACGGCTTCCAGCAGGGCCGGAAGCCCGCCCGCATGATCAAGATCAGGATGGCTGGCAACCACGGCCGCCAGCTCCGGTTTTCTGTTGTCCCCCAGAAGGGGCAGCACCAGCGCCGCTCCGGGATCGAAACGAGACGACAGGCTGCCGCCGCCGTCAATGAGCCAGCGCTTCCCGTCGGGCAGGTCAAGCAGGAGCGCCTGCCCCTGCCCCACATCGATGACGTCCAGCCGGACTTCCTGAAAATGCGCGGCCAGAAACTGCTCGTGAAGCCGCAGCAGAGGACCCGCGCAAAGCAGCAGCAGAGCCGCCACCGCCAGACGACGCACGGCTCCCGGCAAATGATCTCTTCCTACGGCGGCCACGCTGACAAGAAAGAGCAGCGGCACGGCCAGCAGGGCCGTCCAGTGCGGCCGCAACAGGGCGGGAGAATCCAGCAGCCCCGCATCCGCCAGTTTCTGAAGCCCTTGCAACAGCAGCTCGCAAGGCCAGGCCGCCAGGGTCAACGCCGTTTCCGCAGCGGCGCGCCACTGACAGACAGCGCAGAACAGACCAAAAAAGGCCAGCGGCATGACCGCGAGGCCGAGCACAGGCAGCCAGAGAACATTGAGCCAGAACCAGTGCCCCGGCGAGGAAAACAACAGGACATTCAGCGGCAAAAGAGCAAGCTGCAAGGCCAGAGACACGACGAAGATATGCAGGGCCCCGCGCATGGCGGAACGGATTCGGCCGCGCCATGTCCGGCGCTGTTCTCCGGCAGGCGGCGGCATAATGCGGGAGAGCAGCGGCGGCAGAGCGCACAGGGCAGCCACGCACAGCACCGAAAGTTGCAAGCCCGTATCGTAGACGCTCAACGGAGCGGCCAGCGTGATGCAAAGCAGCGCCAGACAAAGGGCATCCCAGCCGCTGCGCGGCGCCAGCGCCGCCCACAACGCCGCGTTTTCCTGACCACGCCGGAAACACAGGGCCAGACAGCCGAGCAGCAGCATGCAGGCCGCGCGCACCAGCGAGGGCGGCGCGTTGCCAATCCAGAGATAGACGAGAGCAAAAGGCAGGGAACAGAGCAGCCCCCAGACACGGAAAGGACGACGCAGATAGCAGGCGGGATGCGACAGCCCCGCAAGTTGAACAACAAGCACGCCAAGCAGACCGGCAATAGCGAGATGCTGTCCGGAAAGCGCCAGACTGTGCGCCAGCGAAGCCGCAGCCACCTGTTTGAAAACCGGGGAGGCGATAAACTCGCGCTCGCCGAAAATCAGAGCGGGCAGCAAGGCCCGCGCCTGCGTCATCTGCGCCTTGCCTTCGGGCAGGAGAGCCGCCAGAAAGGCCTGACGGCAGCGCTCCCGCCACAGGACGGGAAGCGAGACCTCTGTTGCCGCAAGTTCGGGATTTCCGGCGTCGCCCCGACTCCATAGCGTCCAGGCAACGCCGCGCGCCCGCCACCAGAGCTCAAAACCGCGCGGCGACGGTTGCCCGCTACCGGCGGCGGCAAGTTCATAGGTCGGCTCCTCGTTGGCAAAGCCATGCACAGGCCGCAAAGATCGGGAAAGACAAACACGCTGCCCTGCCAGAGGTCGGAACAAAGGCTGATCCCAGGTCCAGGCCACGTTATCCTCGACAGGCGCTCCCGCTCCGTCAGCGGGGCGCACCTGCCGCAACAGCACGCGCAGGCGGTTGTCCGGCAAACTTTGCACATCCGCCACCTCGCCGCATACGCGCACGGCGCCGAAACGCGGCGGCTCCCGCAAATCCATGATGCCGGGGAGCCACTCCGGCGGCAACGGCGGGCGCAGCAGAAAGGAGGCTGTTCCCCAGCCGGCGGCCCAGAGGAGCAGACAGCAGATCAGACGCGCCCCTCCGCGCCGCATGCGACACAATGTCCACGGCGCGGAAGGGCGCAAACGCTCGTCTGCCGCCAGCAGCAGACCAAGAAAAAGCAGCGACGGCTGCGGCCATGACGCGCCGAGCAGCCCCGCGACCCAGCAGAGCAGAAAGCACTGCCACGGCAGAGGAGCCTGCAACATGCGCGGCGTCATGCGCGCCGCCCCGGAAATCAGGCCATTTCCCGCGCCGCGTCACGTTCCGCGGCACGGCGCTTGAGGGATTCCCGATGATCGAAAAGTTTTTTCCCTCTGCCCAGGGCAATTTCCACCTTGATCTTTCCCCGGCTGAAATAGAGCTTAACAGGCACCACCGTCAGACCCTTCTGGGCCACCTGCGCCGCAAGACGATTAATTTCTCCCTTATGCAGCAGAAGGACACGCGGCCTGTCCGGATCCTGCGGCGCATAGCCGGCATTGGCATAGGGCGCGATATGCAGCGACAGCAGCAGAGCTTCGCCGTTTTTGAAATCCACATAGCTGTCGATAAAGTTCACCTTTCCGGCGCGCACGCTCTTGACTTCGGGGCCGGTAAGGCAGATGCCCGCCTCCATGAAATCCGAAAGCTCATAGAGATGACGCGCTTTCTTGTTGACGGCGATAGTGGACGGAGATTGTTTCTTTTTACTCATGGCAATGGGCAAGAATGCTTGTGGTATGGAACGCCAGCTCTGACCCCAGTGACTCCTGAAGACGTTCGCGCACCATGCGCTGGGATGCGGAAATATCCGCGCTCATCAGGACGTTGTAGGCCAGATCCATGCAGGTGGCCGCATCCAGACGGCGCAGCATATGCTTCATGCCGGGAACGAAACGCGGCGACGCCGAAACAGCGTCTACGCCCATGCCCAGCAGCAGAGCCAGCCCGTAAGGATCGGACGCCAGCTCGCCGCAGACGGAAACCCAGATGCCCTCGCGGTGCGCCGAATCAATAATGCGCTTGAGAGAACGCACCACAGCGGGGTGCAGAGCCTCGTTGAGATAGGCAACCTGATGATTGTTGCGGTCGATGGCCAGCAGATAGTGAATCAAATCGTTGGTGCCAATGCTGAAAAAATCGCATTCGCGCGCCAGCGCATCGGCAATCAGCACGGCGGCGGGCGTTTCGATCATGACGCCCAGAGGCAACTTTTCGGCATGCGGAATATGTCGCGCCGCCAGTTCTCCATGCAGATCGCGCATGATGTCGCGCACAGTCAGCACTTCGTCCAGCGTGGAAATCATGGGCAACATCAGCGCCACATTGCCCGCCACGCCCACGCGCATCAGAGCGCGCAGCTGCGTCCGAAAAATATGGCGATGCCGCAGGCAGAAACGGATGCCGCGCAGCCCCAGCGCCGGATTAGGCTCCTTTGCGTTGGACTGGGCCCGCATCATCTTATCCGCGCCCACGTCCAGCGTGCGGAAGACCACCCGCGCAGGCGCGACCCCGCGCACGACAGCGCCGTATTCCTCCAGCAGTTCCCGTTCTCCGGGCAGCACATCTCTCAGGAAGGAAAATTCCGTACGGTACAGGCCAACGCCGTCCGCGCCGCTCTCGCGCATTTCCCCGGCTTCTTCAGGGCGCTCCATATTGGCCTGCACGCTGACGCGCACGCCGTCGCGGGTGTCCGCGGGCCAGTGAGCGGCGGCGCGCACCCGCGTTTCCCAGGCCGTATACTCCTCCCGCAAGGCGGTATACTGCGCGAGATCATCCTGCTCCGGTCCGGCAAGCAGCACCCCGCCGACACCGTCCACAATAACGGAATCGCCTTCATGCACGGTGGCCAGCACATCGGGCAGCCCCACCAAAGCCGGAATACGCAAGCCGCGGGCCAGAATGGCCGTGTGCGACGTCGGACCGCCCTGCGCCGTCACCAGCGCCTGCACGCCGGAAAAATCCATGTCCATGACATCGGCAGGCGACAGATCTTCGGCCATCAGCACGCAGGCTTCCCCCGGCGCGACGGCAGCGCGGGATCCCTGCAGGCTCTCCCGCAGCCGCAGCCCCACGGCGCGGATGTCCTGCGCGCGATCCCGCAGATAGGGGTCTTCCATCTTGTCAAACAGGGCGCAAAGCTGATTGATGGTTTCATCCAGCGCCCAGGAAGCGCAAATAAGATCGCTTTCAATCCGCTTTGCGGCGCTTTCCAGCAGCTTGGGGTCGCGGGCCAGTTCCATCTGCGCGGCGATGACTTCCCGATACTCCGCGAGATCTTCCGGCACCTTGCCCATAGCTTCGCGCAGGGCTTCGCGCACGGACTCGGACGCCGCCCGCAAACGCTGCTGCTCCCGCTCGGCCTGCCGGGGCGCAATACGCCGTTTTTCAACCATGCCCGCCATGTGCAGCAAATGGACCCTGCCGATGGCGTATCCGGGAGAAACAGCCGTACCGTAAAGAAGGGCGCGTGCCATGAGCTAATCCCGCAACGAATCCAGGCAGGCCGCCACCCCCTCCAGCGCCGCCCGCGCATCCGGGCCGGAAGCCGTCAGGGTGAACTCGGTATCCTGCGGCAAAGCCAGCGAAAGCACGTCGAGCATGCTCTTGGCGTCGGCCTGTCCGTTTTCCGTTTCAATGCGTATATCCGCCGTAAAACGCTGCGCTTCCTGCGCCAGCTTAGCCGCCGGACGCGCATGCAGACCACCGCGCATACGCAGCACCAGCGGCAGCCTCAGACCATCGGCGGTTTCGGCTATGGCTTCATGCATTGTCTTTGTCCTCTGGCCGCAAGGCTCCGGCCCCGGCCTTCCGCACGACGCGCTTCGGCGCATCGCGCGTTCACGTTCACAAAAAATTTTATTTTTCTGCTGTCGATACCCGGCGAAAGGGCCTGCGCGAGAGACGGGCCCCTCATCTCTGTGCGGAAAAAACACGATTTTCCGCTCGCTTCGGGCCAGGCGGCGCCGAGCGCCTCGCAATCTGCCCTGTTCAATGGCAAAACGCTCTAGCCCCGGACAAGGGACGCATCCAGGAAGGCCAGACAGGAGACCCCAATCAGCCAGAGAATAATACGCGGCAGACGCATCCTCCAGGTAAAGATCGCGGCGGCCGCCGCGCACAGCAAGGCCGGCACACACAACAGCCACGGGAAGGAATGCCCCGTCCAGGGAGTAACGCCCAGCAGCAGCGCCAGCATAACGGCATTCAGCTGTTTGATCCGCCCCGCCCAGTCAATCAGAGCCAGACGCTTCAGCCACTGCAACGCAGCGACGCCATGCCGCAATCCGTAAAAAAAGATGCCTATCCTGAAGGCGACCATTCCGGCCACCAGCAACGCCGTCAGGATAATCGCTGACCAGATATGCCCGCACAGCGCAAAGATAACGCAGGCCAGCGACCAGCAGGGAAGCACCGCTCCTTCAAAAAAACCGTCACCCAGAGCCGACAGCGTCGTGGACAACGTGCGATTAACGCTGCCCAGAGCCGCGGCGGGCAGGGAACCGCTTGCAACCTGAATTTCCAGCGACAGGGTAATGCCCAGGAATAAAGGCATCATGTACGGGTGCGTATTGCTGTGCCCGGCATGCCGCAACAGGGCCTCCTGCCGCTTCTTGCCCGGAGGATACAACGCCATGATGGCGGGCTCCAGTGCAAAGAGCAGCCCGATCTCCTGCATGGCGCGGGTGGAGATGGCCGCATTGATACAACCGCAGCGGGCAAGACAGTGCAGAGCGACGGACGTGGTGAGCATGAAGCCCCCTTGAAAAAACCTTTGAACCCTGCCGCTGCATCCTGTCCGGCACGGGAGCCGTGCCTCCGGCTGTCTCAGACCGGGAAGGAACAGGATACAGACGAAAAAACTCCCTTCCCCGGATACTAGAGCGTTTCAACTTTGAAAAAGGTGAAACGCGGGGCGGCAGCACAGCGCCGCCCGGCCCAAAGTGAGCGGAAAAACCGCGCTTTTTCCGCGAAACGACAGGCCGTAAGGTTTGAAACGCACAGCGTTTCAAACTGAAAATGCTCTAAAGAGGCGGAAATCAAAGTTCCCGGATCAGCGCATAGAGCTCCTTCGAGCTCCAGCCTTCAAGCCGGGCCGCCGCCCGGCGGGCGCATTCCCGCGGCTTGCCGCCGTCCTCCAGTTCCTCGCGCAGCACGCCCAGCGCCTCTTCCCGCGAAGATCGGCCGCTTTCTTCCGGCGGCCCGATAATGACCGTTATCTCGCCGAGCAAATCTGTTGCTGCTTCCGCAGCATTTTCCAGTCTGTCAAGTATAAATTCCTCATGCGTTTTGGTCAATTCCCGGCAAATAGCCAGCGCACGCGGTCCGAGGATTTCCGCGGCCTGTTCCAAACTCTCGCGCAGGCGATCCTTGCGCTCGAAAAAAATAAGGGAACCGGGCGTGCGGCGAAACGCGGAAAAAAGAGCGGCGCGCCCTGCCGCATCCCGCGGCAGAAAGCCCAGGAAGGTATACGGCAACGGCGGCAGCCCCGCCGCCGAAAGCGCCGTTACCGGCGCGGAGGGACCGGGCACGGGAACCACGCGCACCCCGGCGGCCCGGCAGGCCCGCACCAGCCGATAGCCGGGATCGGCCACCAGCGGCGTTCCGGCATCAGACACCAGCGCGGCCGTGCCGCCCGCCTCAAGATGGCGCAGCACTTCCGGCTGTTTTTCGGCCTCGTTGTGATCATGAAAACTGACAAAACGCCGCACGGGAATGCCGCATTGCGCGCAGAGCAGCCCCGCGCGGCGCGTATCCTCGGCCAACACAAGATCGGCCTCGGCCAGCGTCTGGCGCGCGCGGGGAGAAAAATCACCAGGGTTGCCAAGCGGCGTTGCGACAATCCACAGCACGCCGCCCGTCGGAGAAGCGGAAGGCATCGGGCATATGCTCCACGTTGAAGGTTGTTCCGTCATGCACCAGGCACAGAACGTCAAAACGACAGGGACGATCCCAGGCGTCATGGGCGCTCAACCAGGCCTGCGCGGCCTTGCAGACATGCGCCCGCTTGGCGGGCGTCAGCCCGTCAGCCGGACTGCTGACGCCTCCCGCCGTCCTTGTCTTGACTTCCACAAAAACCAGCTCCGTTCCGTCAAGGGCCACCAGATCCAGCTCCACATGCCCGTAACGCCAGTTGCGTTCCAGAATGCGCCAGCCCTTGCGGCACACAAAGACCGCGGCGGCATCTTCGCCGCGTCGCCCCAGCTCCGCCGACGACGCGACGCTCTGCGGGGTCGCGTCGCCTTCGCTACGGGTCCGCGTACCCGCTCCGGCCGTCATACGCCCGAAAATCACAGCAACTCCCCTTGACGACAGGAAGTTTTCTCCGGCGCGGCAACGCCCTTGTATGTCAGGCGATGCTGCGGACAGGGCCCCAGACGCCGCAGGGCCGCATAGTGCGCCTGCGTGCCGTAGCCCTTGTGCTGCTCAAAGCCGTAGCCCGGCCAGCGGCGGGCCAGACACTCCATCACATGATCGCGGAACGTCTTTGCCAGAACAGACGCCGCGGCAATGGCGTCTACCCGCGCATCGCCGCCCACAACAGCTTCCTGCTGGGGAAAACGCGCCGCCGTCCACCGCGCGCGCAAGGTCTGATCAGGAATAGTCTTATTGCCGTCCACATAGATTATCCCCGGCGACACGGACAGCAGACAAACCGCCCTCGTCATGGCCTCGAACGTCGCCTGCAAAATATTGATTTCGTCAATACGCCGAGGCCAGACCACGCCCAGCCCCCAGGCTGTCGCGCACTGCCTGATACGCGGCGCAAGCGCCGCGCGCTGTGCCGCCGACAGCGCCTTGGAATCCGTCAGCCCCGGCAAGTCAAACGAAACGGGCAGAATGACAGCCGCCGCCACCACCGGCCCGGCCAGACACCCGCGTCCGGCTTCATCCACGCCTGCCGGCGGGCGATCATCGGACAAGCCCGGCAACAGTTGCGCGGCGCGCGCTTCCCACAGTTTCCGCGCGCTCAGGCACGGCATGACGGTTCGTGTCTTTTTCATGACGCAATACCGGGTGTGTTAACACTATTCGTAAGTTGTTTGGGGGAAGGGGAACCCCTCATCTCTGCTGTCGATGCCCGTAGCTTCCTTCGTCACAACGGGCACGGCCTGCGGCCGCCATTAGAGCATTTTCAGTTTGAAATGCTGTGCATTTCAAACCATACGGCCTGTCGTTTCGCGGAAAAAACGCATTTTCCCGCGCACTTCGGGCCGGGCGGCGCTGCCCATCTTCCTTTTTGCCGGGTACGCCCGGCGTCGGGCTCCGTTACGCAAACAGCCCCATACCAATGCCCGAAGGCATTGCATGAGGCTGTTCAGGTGCTGTTTTCCGCTCATTCCGGGGAATGGTCGGAACAACAAGACAAAAATCAGAAGCGGCCGCGGGGCTTGATACGAGCGGCCTTGCCCTTGAGGGCGCGCAGGTAGTAGAGACGGCTGCGGCGCACGCGGCCCTGCGTCACCACTTCCACGTGATCAATGAAGGGAGAATGCATGGGGAAGATGCGCTCCACGCCCACGCCGTCGGAAATCTTGCGAACGGTGAAGGTCGCGTCCGTCGTGCCGCGGCTGATGCGGATCACATTGCCCTGGAACACCTGAATGCGTTCCTTTTCGCCTTCCACAATGCGCAGATGCACTTTCACCGTGTCGCCAGAGCGAAACACGGGCATATCCATGCGCATGTTTTCTTGTTCAATCTTTTTAATGATGTCCATGCCCAACTCCTTGAATAGCCGGCTCACAGGGAACCGTCCTTGATATCGCGGCGTTATTGATAGTCGCCCAAAATTCTGTCGGCCAAGATAGCGGCCGCGCTCCGCACCGAAAGGTGGTTGTATTGCAGGAAGCGCACAGGGCGCAACTGCCCGTCGCTGCGCGCCAGCACTTCCGGCGCCAGACCGTGGGCAGTACCGAGGCAGAGCAGCACGGGGCCGCTCCGGCACCATTCCAACACATCGGCGCACGTCAGCAAAGGCGGCGCATTCCTGCCCGCAGGCCAGGCAGCGGAACTTGTGACCAGCCGGGGGCGCTGCCCCGTGCGCTGCTCCAGCTCCGTTATGGCCGCATCCAGCGAAAGCGCCGGCCGGACAAGGCGCAACGCTCGCGCCCTGTCGGGGTTGCCCCGGCCTCCGGGACCGTCTGTCCAGTGTTGCAGAATCTCTGCCAGCAGGCGCTGCTGCTCTTCCAGCGGCGTCACCACATAGAACGGACCCATCGCATAGCTGCAGGAAATCCGGGCTATATCGTGAATATCAAAATTTGTCAAAGAGGAAACGCCGCTATTTTTCGCGTCTAGCATAACGGGATAGTGCATCAGGCACAAGGAAAGATTACGCCCCGCCCGTTCGCGCGGTATCCCCGCCAGCATCAGCGCGTCCTCGCGCCCCAGCGGAGCGCTGTCCAGCAGATCCGGCCGTACCGCCAGCGTCGCCCGCAAGGACATTTCCCGTCGCCAGTGGGCAATGCGCCCGTGATCGCCGCTCCGCAGCACTTCCGGCACGGGCAGCCCCTCCAGCACATCGGGGCGCGTGTAGTGCGGGTACTCCAGCAGGCCCGCCGAAAAGCTCTCTTCGTCGCCGGAAGCCTCTTTGCCCATAAAACCGGGCATCAGACGCGCCACGGCTTCCATCAGGGCCAGAGCCGCCGTCTCGCCGCCGTTGAGCACCACGTCGCCCAGACTGACCGCCTCCAGCGGAAACAGTTCAAAAAGGCGCTGATCCAGCCCCTCATACCGTCCGCAGATAATGGTCAGATGTTCCTCCTTCGCCCATGCGCGCGCCATGCGCTGCGTCATGGGACGTCCTCCCGGACTCATGACCAGCATGCGCCCCGGCTGCGGAATGGACCGCAGGGCCGCCGCCACCGGCTCTCCCTGCAATACCATGCCGGGGCCGCCGCCATAGGGGCTGTCGTCCACATGGCGATGCCTGTCGCTGCTGAAGTTCCGCGGATTGTGAAACGTCACGTCCACAATGCCCGCGTCGCGGGCGCGTCCCATGAGCGCCACGCCCAGCGGCGAATCAAAAAATTCCGGGAAAAGAGAAACAATATGAAACTGCGGCATGCCGCAAACCATGCCGCAAGTCGCTCCATCTGTCAAAAGAGATTGCGGCGCTTCTTCCGCAACGCCGAAGCCCGGCGTTCCTCTCAGGAATCGCCGGGCTTCGGGCAAAAGAACTCTTAGAGCATTTTCAGTTTGAAACGCTGTGCGTTTCAAACCATACGGCCTGTCGTTTCGCGGAAAAAACGCGGTTTTT
>CALVHG010000024.1 GCA_944327285.1 uncultured Desulfovibrio sp.
GGCACAGCGCCGCCCGGCCCAAAGTGAGCGGAAAAACCGCGTTTTTTCCGCGAAACGACAGGTCGTATGGTTTGAAACGCACAGCGCTTCAAACTGAAAATGCTCTAATGAGCGGCTTCGACTTCGGCGGCGGCTTTTTCCACGTCGGCCTGCATTTTGGCGCGGGCGGCGCGGATGCGGTCGGCGAGAGCGGGGTCCTGCAGGGCCAGAATCTGGGCGGCCATCCAGGCGGCGTTGCGCGCGCCGGCCTTATCCATAGCCACAGTGCCCACGGGGAAGCCCGGAGGCATCTGGACGGTGGAGAGCAGGGCGTCGAGACCGCCCATCAGCCCGCCGGAAACAGGAATGCCGATGACGGGTTTGATGGTGCGGGCCGCGACGGCTCCGGCAAGGTGGGCGGCCATGCCTGCCGCGCAGATGAAAACGGCCGCGCCTTTGGCTTCTTCTTCGCTGACAAGGCGCTCGGTACGCTCAGGCGTGCGGTGGGCGGAGCTGACAGTGAAGACGTAGCTGATGCCGAGCTGCTTCAGAATGTCGGCGCAGGGCGCTACCTTTTCTTCATCGGATTTTGAACCCATCATGATGACAACATGGGCCATGGTTTCTCCTTATTGCTGGGGTGCCGGGACAGAGCCGATGGCCCTGTCGGACATGAAGAAATATGTCTTCCGATGTTTCCGGGGGACGGTTGCTATGGGAGCAGCGCCGGCGCCTCCGGATTGCGCCATCCTCCCGATAAAGCGCGTTGGGGGAGGATGGGGGGCCTGGGGGGAAGGAACAACCTTGTGCGCTAGCCAAGGGGGTTCCTTCCCCCCAGAACATCATATTTTACACGCTAACGGGCGTTTTCCTGCTGTTGCAGACGGCGGATGCCCTTATCGCCGATATCGGAGCGATGGAAGCTGTCGGGCATGCGGATTTTGTCAACGGCTTTGTAGGCTTTGGACTGGGCTTCCGCAAGCGTCTTGCCGAGAGCCGTCACGCAGAGGACGCGGCCGCCGTTGGCCTTGCAGACGCCGTTTTCAATGACCGTGCCGCTGTGGAAGACCTTGGCCCCGTCGGCTTCGGCTTCGTCCAGCCCTTCAATGGGCATGCCCTTAGGATAGGACTGGGGATAGCCCTTGGCGCAGACCACAACGCCGAGGGCGCTTTCGGGCTTCTGACGCACGGGCACGGCGGAGAGATCTCCGGCAAGGGCGGCCTGCATGATGTCCACCAGATCGCCGTCAAGGCGCATCAGCAGCGGCTGACATTCGGGATCCCCGAAACGGGTGTTGTATTCCAGCACCTTGGGGCCGTCGGCCGTCATCATCAGACCGGCATAGAGGACGCCGACAAAGGGGTGTCCGTCCTTGGCGAGTTCGCGCAGAATGGGCCGCGCCACAAGATCGGCCATGCGCTCGGCGTCCTCGTCGGGCAGGATGGGGGCGGGGCTGTACGCGCCCATGCCACCGGTATTGGGGCCCTTATCGCCGTCGTAAACAGCCTTGTGATCCTGCGCGGAGGGCAGGGGCACGGCGCGCAGACCGTCGCAGAGGCAGAGGAAGGAGGCTTCCTCGCCGATGAGGCATTCCTCGATGACGACGCGGGAACCGGCAGCCCCGAAGGCCTTGCGACCCATGATGTCGTCAAGGGCGGCGAGGGCTTCTTCAGTTGTCTGAGCCACGACAACGCCCTTGCCCGCGGCCAGACCGTCGGCCTTGACGACCAGAGGCGCGCCGACCTTCTGCACATGGGCGCGGGCCGCGTCGAGGTCTTCAAAGACAGCGCATGCCGCCGTGGGAACGCCCGCCCGCTGCATGATATTTTTGGCAAAGGCCTTGCTGCCCTCAAGGCGGGCGCAGTAGCCGTCAGGTCCGAAGCAGGGGATGCCCGCTTCCTTCATGGCATCGGTGATGCCGAGGGTCAGCGCCAGTTCCGGGCCGGGAACCACAAGCCCGATTTCTTCGCGGCGGGCGAAGGTGACGAGCCCGGCAATATCGTTGGCGCGAATATCGATATTGACGGCGCCTTCCCGCGCCGTGCCGCCGTTGCCGGGAGCGGCGTAGACTTCATCCACGAGGGGGCTTTGCTTCAGTTTCCAAACAAGGGCGTGCTCACGTCCGCCGGAACCGATGACCAGAACGCGCATACAGCCTCCATGAGGAGCGCGGAATTTTCCACGCGGCTAAAGGGGAAACGGCGTCATGCCGGAAACGGGCGACGACAGGAAAAGATTCGCCGCCGTGGCAATCTTTGTAAAGGCATCTCAGGATATTGAAAAGCCCCTCGTTACCGTCTTGCCCGCTTTTGGGGGACGGTTGCCGCGAGGGGAGCGAGGACGTACCCGCGACGCTCCATCTTTCTGAATGAAGCGCGCTGGGGAAGGGAGGGGGGGCTTGGGGGGAAGGGAAACCCCTCTCGCGCGAGCAGAGGGGGTTCCCTTCCCCCCAACTGGTTGCGAATAGGTCTCTCACGAGCAGAGGGGTTCCCCTCCCCCATACATTATGCTGTCAAAGCTAGTTGGGATTGACTTCGAAATCGCTCAGATCCGCCGGAGTATTGGGATCGGTCTTGGACACATCCAGAGGATAGGCCGTGATCATGCTCTGGCGGCTGCCGATGCCCAGATCGGAGGAGGTGTTGATGCCCACCACCAGATCGAGCACGCCGTCATTGTTGACGTCGGCAAGATCGATTTCGGCAACGGAACCGCGGATGCGGCGGGTCTTCCACTTGAGGCCGAGGCCCACGCCGTCCCAGTAGAGCGCGTGGATTTCACCCTGCGGAAAATAGCGGTAGCGGTCAAAGAGCTGGGCCGCCGTGGAAACGGGCTTGTTGATGAGCAGCGTATATTCGCCGGTATGGCCGATGTCGGCCGTAATAAGGCGCATGGGCGCAAAGAACTTGCTGGGGAGCTGATAGGTCTTGTTCACGCCAAGGCCGGGCATGCTCTTGTAGAAGTCCATGCCCGTGGAGGAGCCGGAATAGCGCTCCATAGTCGTATGAATCAGGCTCTGGCCGACGCCCTGGAAGACCTTCAGCTTTTCGTCATCCGTAAGCATGATGAGCTGCTCGCTGGGATTGTTGCGGCTTGCGGGCATCCAGACGCAGTTGAAGACAGTGGCGCCGGAAGGCAGGGAGATACGTCCGCCGAGTTCATAGGTGTTGCCCTTCTTGACCATGATATGGACGCCGGGGGCAAAGAGCTTGACGGAGTCCCAGCGCTGGCCCACGAGCGTGGGGGCGTAGCTGGGAGGCAGGCGCATAACGCTGGCGAAATAGGGCACGCGCTCGGCAATTTCCTTGAACTTGTTGCCCTTGAAGCTGACAAAATAGGTGTAGGGACGGTTGTTTTCAGGATCAAAGGTGGCGATGACGAGATCGTCCGCGCGATCGCGGTTCAGGTCGATAGCCCGCATGGAATAGGTATCGTTGGAGCTGGGCAGACGCATCTGCCCCAGGGGATTGAGCCCGTTGCGATCATTCCACGTGAACATCATGAGCTCATGATCCGTGAGGACGGCCACTTCGTTCCTGCCGTCGCCGTTGAAGTCGCCCACGGCCATATCCACCATTTTTTCCTTGATGCGCTGCGTGCGCAGACGGGAACCGTCGGATTCGCTGGCGCCCTGATAGCGGAACTGGGGATTCAGGTAGGTACGGGACTGCTGGTTGCCCGTTTCGTTCATAATGATGTCGTTATTGCGTCCCGCCGTTCGAGGCGAGCTTCCGCCTATGCCCAGCACTTCAGAGCCAAGGGCGTTGCTGAGGCTGGAAATGGTGCCGGTAAGGACGCTTACCTGTCCGGACTGGCTCTTGGTCCAGGTCTTGCCGGCCTTATCCACGCTGTTGAGCGTCACGGTGCATTCCGTGCCGGTAACGGCGATGCTGCCCCAGATGGCATAATCCGCGCCGCCCAGCAGGCCGCGGGCCTGGGCGGAGGAGGTGGCCACGGTGGAGCCCACGCGCCCTTCCGTCTGGCCGGGGCGGGTCAGTTTGGCCTGCAGGGTCGCAGGCAGGGCCTTGCCGAGATAGGCGTAGCTCTGCGGCGCGTTTACCTGAAACGGCAGCACCACAAAGCTTTTGGCCGCGAGGGCGGCGTTGGCCTGCAATGCCAGAAGCAGCATGAGGCATACCGCAACGGTCAGTCGCATTGTTACTTTCATATGTGTTTTTCTCCTTGGTTGTCCCTGCCGCATGTCGGAGAGGGGCGCTTCCGCACTATAGCGACACTTCCCGGCACGCGCAACTTTCGAGGGCTTGCGACCCGTCGCGCTTGCGGCTATGCACAAGGCATGAAATCTGAAAACAGTCCTTCTTCCGCCGCTCCCGCGGGGCGGTCGTTTCGTCTGGTCTGTCCGGCCTGCCGGATTCCGCAGGTAGAGGCGCTTTTGCGCGCGCAGGGGTACGATTTTGAACCGGAGCCCTTTTCGCCCTGGTGTCGGCGCCTGCTTGCGGAGCCGCGTCCCCTGGGGGCTTCTCTGGCTGCTTTTTTCGGCTATATTTATATTCAGGATCGATCGTCCATGCTGCCGCCGCTGGCGCTGGCTCCGGCGGAAGGCGCCGCCGTGCTGGATATGTGCGCCAGTCCCGGCAGCAAGACGGGTTTTCTTGCCCAGCTTGTGGGGCCCGAAGGCTTTGTGCTCGGCAACGAGCCTTCCCGCGCGCGTCTGGCCACGCTGCGCGCCAATCTGCACGCCTGTAACTGGCCTCATGCCGCAACCTGTTCCTATGAGGGGCAGGCCCTGCCGCTGACGCCGGAAAGCTGGGACTGGATTTTGCTTGATCCGCCCTGTTCCGGCTGGGGGACCGTGGAAAAGAATCCGCAGGTGCTGACTCTCTGGCAGGGGGATAAAGTCAAAACGCTGGTTGGTCTGCAACAGATGCTGCTGGCGCATGCCGCGCACCTGCTGCGTCCCGGCGGGCGGCTGGTCTATTCCACCTGCACCACGAACGACGAGGAAAACGAGGCTCAGGTGCGCTATGCGGAAGAATCGCTGGGGTTGCGCCGTTTGCCGCTGTCGCCCTTTGACGGTTTCGTGTGGGAGAATCGTCCCGGCGGCGAGGGGACTCTGCGGGTGGACGGAGAGAAATCCGGGGCGCAAGGCTTTTATGTGGCGCTGTTTACCCGCGACGCTTCCGCAGCCTGCGACGATACCCGTGACGAGGCTGCGGAGATAAAGGCGCGTGCCTCTGCCGACTGGCGCGCCACGGGACGCCCCTTTGCCCGCGAGCGTCTGCGCGGGCCCTGCTTTGATCCTGATTTGCTGCCTCCCGGCGACGTGATGCTCTTCGGGGATCAGCTGCGCCTTGTGCCGCCGCAGGCAGATGTTATTCCCTCTGACTGCCGCTGGCAGGGAGGTCTGCTCGGACGGATCGGCAAGCGCGGCTTTGTGCCTGCTCCCCGGTTGCGCCTGTACCTGCCCGGCGCGGCAGGAGACGCCCCGACCGGCGATGCGGCGCTTGTGCTTGAGGATGTGGACGATATTACGGCCCTGCTCAACGGGCAGAGCCGCCGCACGGGCCTTGCGGGAACGGAAGCCGCCCTGTGGTGGCGCAATTTGCCCCTTGGTCGGGTTGCGCTCAAGCAGGGGCGCGTTCTGGCTGCGTTCGGCTAGAGCGTGTTAACATTAGAGCATTTTCAGTTTGAAACGCTGCACGTTTCGCGCTCAAGCGCTGCTTTTTTACAGACAGAGAAAGGGACCCTCTTGCGAAAGAGGGCCCCTTTTCTTTTTTATCAAGACTGTTTTTTTAGAGCGTTTCAACTTTGAAAAAGGTGAAACGCGAGGCGGCGGCACTGCGCCGCTCGGCCCAAAGTGAGCGGAAAAACCGCGTTTTTTCCGCGAAACGACAGGCCGTATGGTTTGAAACGCGCAGCGTTTCAAACTGAAAATGCTCTAGGGGATGTTATCCCCTGCGGTTGCGGAGCCACTTTTTTACGGCGTTTCAGCGTGTCGTTGGTATTAAAATCTGTAGAGCAGCCCCGCGCCCACAGAAAGTTTGGTGGCGTTTTCGACCATAGGACTGTCGTAGATTTCCTGATTAAGAAATTCAAGATTGCCGTTGGCAAAGATGCTCCAGTTTTCGCTCAGCCCCACACGGGCGGTAATGCCCGCATTGGGAGACAGCGCGCTGCCCGGCTTGTATTCGGAAAGGCCGCTGGCGCGGGATTCGTCGCTATCGATGCCATAGTAATAATCATTGTATTCGCAGCTGGTCCATTTGAGCCCGACAGAGGGCATGAGCGTTACGAATCCCAGGGTAACGGGGTAACTGTAGGAAGCCTGCGCGATGAAACCGTTGCTGTAGCCGAGAATGTCGGCGGAGACGGTCGCCTGCAGGATGCCGTAGGGCGAAAGCAGGCGATAGTTGAGGCCCGCCAGCATGGAGGAATAGCGATCGTCCAGCTGTTTCATGGCGTGGTCGGTGCTCCAGCTTGCCACATAGCGCTGCGGCAGATAGGAGAGCTGCACATTTATCTCGTGCATTTCGTTTTTGAACAGATGCAGGCCGCCGCTGATGCCGCGCAGATAAAAATGTTCGCCTTCATAGCCCAGCAGCGGCAGCGTGGCCCCGGCGCTGTAAACGTCCTTGTATTCGGAGGTGATGATGGAGCCCCCCAGTCCCAGGTCAAAGCCCCAGCGTTCCTCGGCATGGACTGAAGGAGGGAGAGCAAGCGCGGTCGCGCAACAAAGAGAGAGAAGAGCAGAGCGAAGTTTCATGAGGGAGTCCTTTCGGGAAAATCTTTCGGAGGAAGCGCGGGCCTGCCGAGAGAAAGAGGCGGCTGCGTATGACGTTGGAGAAGAAGAAAGGAAAGCTCGCTTTGCGGGAGCAAAGGAGCTTTCCTTTCTTTGTTCGTTGTCTGCGGTGTTTTTTAGGCGGCCGCTTCGCGGCTGCGGACACGATTGCGGAAGTAGAGCAGGGTCAGCACCATAACGACAAGGCCGGCCCCGAAGCTGACGGGCAGGCTCTGGCTGAAGCCCGCAACGATATAACCGACAAGGCTGCTGGCGGCAACCACACAGGCATAGGGCATCTGCGTGGAGACGTGTTCGATATGCGTGCAGGCCGCGCCGGCGCTGGACAAAATAGTTGTGTCCGAAATAGGCGAGCAGTGGTCGCCGAAGACGCTGCCTGCGAGCGTGGCGGACAGGGAGATCAGCACAAGGCTGCCGTTGGGGTCAATAACCTGCGCCACAGGCACAACAATGGGGATCAGGATGCCGAAGGTTCCCCAGGCCGTGCCGGTGGAGAAGCTGAGGAAGCATGCCAGAATGAAGATGATGGCGGGCAGAAGGCCGCCGGTAAGGCCGCCGTCGGCTTCCACAAGCGACTTGACGAAGACGGGCGTTTGCAGCAGGTCGCGGCAGACGCCGCTGATGGCCCAGGCCAGCACCAGAATGGTGTTGGCGGGCATCATGGCCTTCATGCCCTGCATGCAGCCGTCCATAAAGGCCTTGAGGGACAGAACGCCGCGGGGCACAAACTGGAGAAAGGCCACGAGCAGGGCCGCAAAGGAGGCCAGCGCCAGCGCCGGAGCCGCCGAGCAGTTGCCGAAGGCGGCCGCAAGCGTGTGATAGGCGGGATCGCTGCCCCAGTAGCCGCCATTGAAGAGCAGGGCCATAACGGCAAAGACAATAAGCGCGGCAATGGGGATCAGCATGTCGAGAACATGGCCGCGCATGCTGGCTTCGGGCTGCTTGTGCGCGTCGTCTTTCTTGTCGTTTTCGCCCACGTCGCCGGCCTGAGCGCGCAGCTCCGCCTTGCGCATGGGGCCAAAGTCGAAGTTGCAGGAGCTGATCAGCACCACCATGATGATGGAAAGCAGCGCGTAGAAATTCCAGGGAATAGTCGCCACAAAGGCCGCCAGATCGCTTTCAAAGGCGCCGGTTGACTTCAAGTTGCTGCCGACTGCCGCGGCCCAGCTGGAAATGGGCGCGATGATGCAGATGGGAGCGGCGGTGGCGTCGATGATATAGGCCAGTTTGGCGCGGGAGATTTTATAGCTGTCCGTTACCGGGCGCATGACTGTGCCCACGGTAAGGCAGTTGAAATAGTCGTCAATGAAGATAAACGCGCCCAGAGCGCTGGTGGAAAGCAGGGCGCTGGTCTTGCCCTTGATGCGTCGGGTGGCCCACTTGCCGTAGGCGCGGGTTCCGCCGGCCAAAGAGATGACGTAGACCAGCGAGCCCAGCAGGGTGCAGAAGATGATGATGTTGAAATCAACCTTTTTGACCATGACGGCAAAGGCCGTTTCGATGGTGCGGACAATGACGAAGTCCTGCCCCATGCCGACAGTATAGATGAGCGAGCCGCTCAAGATGCCGATCATGAGGGAAGAAAAGACTTCCTTTGTCCAGAGAGCCAGCGTGATGGCGATGATGGGCGGCAGCAGGGAAAGAGCGCCCGCGTTGAAAGGATCCATGATAAGACTCCGGCAAGGGGTGACGGCAACGCGCAAACCCGGTCGCACGCTGCGGAAAGTCCTGCGATGCTAGCACGAAAGCCCACCTGCGGGCAAGGCGGGAAAACGCAAAAAAGCCCGTCCTGAAAGGGACAGGCTTTTTTGCTGATATGGTGTTGGAGTGCAGGGGGTCTTCGGATATTAACTTTTGTATAGCTCTTATCTATTTATGTTTATGTATTGTCATGTATAATATGCGTGACTATTTTGTTACGAGCCTGAAATAGAAAGTTTGCAGAAAAGAGCGCAAGGAGAATTTGAACAGTTTCCATTTTTGAATGGAGACTTCCCCGGTTGTTCTGCAATGGTGCCGCACAGGCACCTCATACAGGCGCAGTTTATTTTTCCCTGCGAGTCCTGAAACTAGCAGATTAGGCGCTAGAGTATCCGCAGGGATTTTCTTATAAATGGGGCTAAAGGAAGACGTCCTCATCAGACGGTATGGAGAATTCACATCCCATATTGTTTTTCCAAATAATATTCGGACAACTATTCTTGAAATTTGGCTTACTATACGGCGGGAGGCTGGCTGTATTCTTTGATCGCGGCGACCGACTAAAAAGTCATACTTGGCTCTTTTTTCCCAGAGCTTGGAAAAATCATTCGGAGACATTTCATTGTCTGAATCAATTTGAAATATCCATTCATAATTATTTACATTCTCATTGTAGCCAAGAAGAATGGTAGGCCCGTGACCTGAATTTTTTTTATCATGAATAAAGAGATTCTCATAGTTCTTGGCTTCAGCAGTGAGAATCTCTAAAGTATTATCTTTTGAACCATCATTATAGATATGAATGTCAAAATTTATGTTTAGCTTGGCGAGCAGGGTTTCCCATGACTGAATAACTTCTTTTATGGCTCCAGATTCATTGTATGCTGGAACTACAAGGCAGAGTTCCTTGTTCATCGCTTTCTCCTGAAAGTTATTAATGTGTTCAGTGTAAACTGGATCAATGTAACAATAAATATTGAGATTCCCTTTCCTGCAGTCGATGAGAGCTCAAATCTGGAGACGCAGATAAAAATAATGGTTGATGAACAAAGCATGCCAATACATGCAATAGATAAAAATGATAGGTATCGTATGGCTTTTTTGTCTTCAACTTTAAAATTGAGTCGTGCGTTAAGTATGAAATTATTTGTTGCTCCTGCGAAAATGCTGATAACGTTTGCAGGAATATAGTGTATTCCTATGATGGAAGCAAGAATGTAGAATAAGATAAAGTCGATGACAACGCCGGAAACTCCTATAAGGGAATATAAGATGAAGCGTATTCCGACAGTCCGAATATTAATATTTTTATTGAACATTTTTTTTGTATATTTTTAAGTTGTTAAGTGGAGTGTCAAAGCGGCTATACTGAGGACAGTAAAATTTTTTATTTTGTGGTATTACGATAATATCATACTCCCCTTGCGGACAGAGCAGCGTATCCTGCTTCATACTTTCTGTATACTTTCCTGTTATGGTGGCTGTTTCAGGAAAAAAGTCTTTTTCTCTTGGCGGAATTTTTAAGATATAAAAAATTTTAGTGGCACTGTGGTTGGCAAGATTAAGAATCGAAGACGTTTGCGTTATACCATTTTGATAAAAAAAATCCCGAATAGATTGTAACTTTTCTGTGTTCAGATAGCTATATATCTTGTATGTGTAAAAAAACCCTAGTATGCAAATAAGTAGATATATAGTGTTTCGTAATATTCTAAGACCGGAGGGAAATCTCTTTTTAAACTCATTCAGATAGTTATTTCTGCTAAAGAAATTTATTATAAGTGCGTCTGTATTGTATAGCTTGATAACTGTAGAAAGCGTGAATGCCATGGAGGGAATAATCACCATAAAATAATGTAAATAGTCGCGGCCAGATATGGCTGACATCAGTAAGCTGAAAAGAAAAATTGCAATTGTCTCAGTGAATCGTACCAAATCTTTTCTGGCTATTAATATGAATAGCACAGCGAGGGGAACGTAAAATTTTGCTCTTTTGATGATATGATTTATTTCTATATGTAAAAAGCTTTTTTCTGAAAGAGTGGTGTATTTAAAGTTGAATAGCAAAAAACTTTCAATAAAGTCGCGTAATCCGTTTTGCCAATAAAAATAAAGAAGTATTGGCAGTAAGGTGACGAGCAGTCCGGTGGCACTTTTCGCGATATTAATAACGATTTTATGATTCCGGGAATGTATCAGGTCAATGAGGCAGACAGCCAGCGCCGGGGCCGCCAGGTTGGGGCGCAGTAAAAAAAGCAGACCTCCCAAGAGACCATAGCTGTAAAATCTTGTTGAGTATTGCTTTGTGAATATAAATATCGTAATAAGATTGAGTGTGATTGCATATTCTTCCGTTACGTTGCCGTATTCAAAAACTATTTTAAAATAAAAAGCAATAAATAGATATGCAATAAAGAAGGAATATTTATTTGTGTCACATAGCAGGTAGAATATGATTATACTTACAGATAGGAATATTGTTTCTATGAGAAGAACTCCATAAAACTCATCGCATATGATAAAGCCTAATGCGTTAAGTATGTAGAGCACTGGACCTTTATGATCAAATATATCCCGATAAGGAATGATGTTTTCAGTCCATGAAAATCCCATGGTCAGAAATACAGAGGAATCAGAATATCCCAGAACTGACGGGCTAGTGTTTGAATTAAGTATTAAATATGCTGTGCCAATAAAAAGGGATAAGAAAAGTAATAAAAATTTTTGACTGATAGTCTGCATTTACTTTCTCGTCAATTTATTTACAGGAGAAAATTTCCTGAGTCGGGCAAACAGCGCAGCCGGCCAACGCTCTGTCCCTGTATTATTAATTCAGATCAGCTGTTTTTTCTGTCCTTCTTAATGGCACAAGGTCGAACGAAAAAGCCTCTTTTCCGGGCGAAACGGCCCACATGTCGGTTTCCTCAGGATACATTCGCGACGGAATACCTTCGCCATTTCCTGTCCCGCCTTCAGACCAGCCCAGCCTGACATCCGTGCGGGCGCACAGGATGGGGACAAGCATAAGCCTGAAATCTCCTGCGCGACCTCGTGTCAGCCAGCGGAAAACCGCGTCTGCCATTCCCTGCGGCAGTTTGTGCAGCAGGGCAGGTTTGCCATAGTAGTACAGGTGGATATATTCCGTTTTTTGAGCGGGAGGCTGGGGCGTATAACAGACCTGCACGGAGGATATATCCGTAGTCACCCTCAGGTCACCCGATATCTCTCCCGCATCCGGCATCAGGCTATAGCGGGGCATGGCGACGGCAACGCTTCTGAGTCCGTGCCAGGCCGCCACAGCGCGGTTCACCCAGAAAGTCGGATCCGAGCTGATATCTTGCAAATGCGATCCCAGGACCATATGGCTGTTGCCTCTGATTATCAGAGGCGGAACCTCGGCATGCCCTCCCTTATGCGCGGCATAGATGCTTTCTCGCTGGGACATTGCATTGTTTACCTGCCAGAGTTTCCATCCTTCGTAAATGAGACTACTGACGCAGACAACGAATAGCGCAATGCGCAGAGCCGAAAAAAGGCGGAGAGCCTTCTGCCGGGCTGTCGGCAATGCGCTAAAAGCCGTAATGCAGGCTGCGACGATGAGTTGGACTGCAGTCGTGGCAAAAGCGCGCGGAGGCGGCCAGGCTGTAAAGAAATAGGCGCCATGTGTTGCTGCCGCCGGGAGCAGAAAAAGGAGGGCCGCATGGGGGACATGCGCGGGCCAGCGTCTGCCGTAGTTGCGGTAAAGAACCCAGCAGCCCCAGACCAGGAGAAGTAGCGGGACGCCCTGCATCAGCAGAGCCTGAGGCAGATGCAGAATATAGGATATGACCTTATCTGTGAAGGTGCTGGCCATATACGCATGGACAGCCGGATCGGTAGTCAGACGCAGCCGTTCGGCGTTACCCGGTGCCAGCAGGGTAAGCGCGCCCCCGATGCTTACCCCCAGCGCCCCGGCCAGCAGCATGCGGGGAATGCGACGTGCTTCTGGTTTTTGTCGAAAATACAGCCAGGCCGTGCAGGCAAGAGAGGCCACAGGCATGGCCGCGCTGGTGGCATAATCCAGCATGGCGACACAGATGCCCGCCGCAAAAAAGAGAACACAATGCACAGCGGGGGGCTGGGGCGAGGGGAGAGGGGGCAGATCCAGGGCAAAACGGTATGGCAACAGGAAGAGTGCCTGCCCAAGCAGAGCGTAGAAGCCGCCCACACTGATCCAAAAGAATGCGGAGCCAAAAGAGGGCATGCCCACCCAGAGCAGCGCGCCCAGCGCAAGCAACCAGCCACAATTCAGCGTTTCCCGCCAGCGCGAGCCCCAGACGCACATATGTAGCAGGAACAGATAGGCTACAAAGGCCGTGGTTGCCAGTAGGGCATATGCCGGATACGGCAGCAGGAAGATAAGATAGACCAGCAGATTGCCGGTAAAGCGCCCGCACCATGAAGGATACATGGCCGCGGCCTGGCTCAGCGCCGCCTCAAACGTCATGGGATCGAGCCGTTCAATGGGCGCACCGGACATGAAGGCGGCGTAACCTGGCAGCATATTCCTGCTGAACAGGTAATTATCGGTCATGTACGGAGTCAGAAAAATGAAATAGAATAGAATTACCCAGATGAAAACGCAAGTAATGATTATAGATTTATCACTAGAATAGCGAAAAGACATATTATTTTATTTCAAAGGCGCAATATAATGGCAAGAATGCTACCCGACCTGTGCAGGGGGGTTCTGGGCAAGGATGAGTTCGACCTCATCAACGCTCAGACCAGCGTTGCGGGCGATCTGACGGGCCGAAAGGCCTTTTTTGCGGCCGTTGAGAATGATTTCGCGCAGGAATTGGGGGGAACGCATAATGCCTTCCGCTTGTTCCAGCAGACGCCGCAGCTCCTTGCTGCGTTCCTCCAGCTTTTCTTCCAGATTCTTCAATTCCGCCTGCCGCTGGGCAAAGGTCGCGACCACTTCCTTTTCGAGGCGGGCGTTCATCTCAATACGTCCGAGCAGGGCCTGCTGGTTGGACTGGAGAAGATTGAACAGCCGTTCGGAGCGACGCAGGCGCATGTAAAAAAAGAAAATGCCGCCGAGAATAAGCAGTTCCAGCAGGAAGAAGGCAAGAGCAATCAGAGTGATGTTGTTCATATCTTTATATTCAGAAGGTTGCCCACAAGGGGAGAGCCGGACGGCCGGGGGCCGTCATCTTCTTCCGGCGCGGGCTGGAAGGGGCGACGCTTGCGACGGTTGCCGAACATCTGGCCGCCGCCATTCTGATGCTGCGCATCGGGGCTGACCTTGGCCCCTTCTGCCTGGGGTTCGGCCTTGTTGACCTGCTGCTGTTCCTGCTTGGCCATTTCCGCGGCCAGTGTCCGGGACATGGCCGCGGCGGCCTGCGGGCCGACGGTCGTCGCATTGACGATGGGAGCTGCAAGACCGGTCTGGGCATACAGAATAGCCATGGTGGACTCGATGCTCATGCGTCCCCCCGCGCGTTCTTCAGGAAAGCGGACCTCTATTGTCCGAGATAGCTTTCAAAGAGTACGTCTTTTGCCTTGTAGCGCGTCAGATAGTTGTTGATGGTATCCACGATGTCCTTTTTCATGCCTTCTACCTGTTTGGCATCCAACAGCGTTTCAAAGGTCTTGCTGCGCAGATAGAAATAGATGGCGTCGCGGATGACGAGCATGTGCCGGTCGATTTCCTGTTCTGCCTGTATGTCGTCGCAGACGATGGAGAACGTGCAGATCAGAAAATGAGAGTGGCCCTGGGCATCCTTATTTTCCACCCAGAAGGGGTCAAGGGCCTTGAGACTTTCCGCAGGCGGCGGCGGTACGGTCTGGGTCGGCACCGTGATGATCTGCGGTTGCGGCGCGCTCGCAGGCGGCGGAGGCGGCACGGCGGGCGACCGCAGGAAAAACCACCAGACGGCAGCTGCGCCGACCAGCAGAAGAATGCCGGCAGCGGCAGCAATGATAATGAGCTTTTTCTTCTTGGCCGCGCCGGTGTCAGGAGCGGGTGCGGTCGGCCTCGCCGGCGGGCGGCTGGCGGGTCGCGCGGGCAGATCCTTGCGCTGCTCCTCTTCCTTCTGGAGGAAGGGCGCGTCATCAAGATCCAGCTCGACCTTCTTGTTGGCAGCCGGGGGCACGACCTCCATCTGAAGAGTGCCGGACGCTGTCTTTGTCTTGGTATCAGCCATTCTCCGAGCCTGCCGGGACGCCGTCGAGGGCGTCAGAAAAAGGTTGCGTCAGAGCATTCCGGCGTGATGCCGATTATGCGGAGACGGTACATTTTTCGCCTGCTGCCGTTCGGCAGCAGGCGAAGGAAGACTTTTCTCCGTTTTTGGGCCGGGCTAGCGCGCCCGGCCGGACAACAGGGAAAGCGATGCGTGCCCTAGAGCATTTTCAGTTTGAAACGCTGCGCGTTTCAAACCATACGGCCTGTCGTTTCGCGGAAAAAACGCATTTTTCCCGCTCATTTTGGGCCGGGCGGCGTTGTGCAGCCGCCTCGCGTTTCATCTTTTTCAAAGGTGAAACGCTCTAGGCGAAAATCTTGTCGATTTTCTGCTTCATGGTATCGGCGGTAAAGGGCTTTACAATGTAGTTGGACACCTTGGCCTGCACGGCTTCAATGATGTTTTCCTGCTGCGCCTCTGCCGTTACCATCAGGAAGGGAATGTCGGCAAATTGTTCGCTGGCGCGAACTTTCCGCAGCAGCTCGATGCCGGTCATGTTGGGCATATTCCAGTCGGAGACGATGAAGTCGATCTTGTCGCGATTGAGAATGTCCCAGGCAGTGGTGCCGTCGTCGGCTTCAACAACATTGTTGAGATCAAGCTGGCGCAGGATGTTGCGCACAATGCGTCTCATGGTGGAAAAATCGTCCACAACGAGGATGCGCATATTCGGATCGTAAGGCATGTTTCCCTCCTGAGTTCGTGACGGCTGCCGTGCCTTAAGAGCGCGCCGCAGCGTCGTCTCCGTATAGTCTGATGAATTCCTTGCGAAGACGCCGGAGCGCCTGGGAGTGCAGCTGGGAAACGCGTCCTTCTGTGATGCCCATGATTTCGGCGGTCTCCCGCATATTTAGCTCATCAGCATAATAAAGGGAGAGTACCAGCTTTTCCCGAGGTGTCAATCGGTCTATCAGCGGGGCTATCCGCTCCACGAGTTCGCGTTGCGCCGTGCCGCCATAGGGTTCGTCGCCGGACGTCGCCGTTTCGGACGAAAGCGTGTCCTGAATGGCGTCGAGCGAAAGCCAGAGCTGATTTTGCAGGGCTTCGAGGCCCTGACGGATATCGCGCAAATCCAGCCCTGTGGCAGCCTGCAAATCTTCTTCTGTAGCCTGACGTCCCTGCTCGTGCTCGATCTTGCGCATGGCTTCGTCCAGCAGCCGGATGCGTTGGCGCAGCGACCGGGGCAGCCAGTCCAGGCGGCGCAGCTCGTCGAGCATGGCCCCGCGAATGCGGTTTTCGGCGTAAGTTTCAAAACGGATGCCGAGCTGGGGACGAAATTTCCCCAGCGCCTCCATGAGCCCCAGCGTTCCGGAGCTTATCATTTCGCCCAGTTCCACGTTACGCGGCAGCTTGGATTTCAGGCGCAAGGCAAGAAAGCGGATTTTGGGCGCATAGTGACGCACCACCGCTTCCTGTTCAGTCGGGGAAAAGTCTTCCCATGGCCGGGCGCCCGCTTCGAGATCTTCCCAGGGGCCCGATGCCTGCGCGTATGCTGTGGCGTTTTTCATAGGAAAAGGGCGGCGCAGGGACGCATGCGGCCTGCGCATGCGCTTTCCGCCATGTCCGTTTTAGCGAAACAGCAGCTTTTTCCAGAAGAATTTGATATTGCCGTCCAGCTCGTGCGGCGGCTCCCAGGCCGTGATGGCCGTAGCCATGTCCGCCACGGCCTGCGCGGCGGGCGAGTCGGGCGCAAAGGCGCAGAAAGGTTTCTGCTGCACCACGCTGGCGCGCACGCTGGGATCGCGCGGCACGAAGCCGAGAAAGTCCAGCGAAACGCCGTCAAGGAAATGGTCGCAGGCCTGATAAAGGCGCTTGAACATTTCCTTAGCTGTGGCGGCGTCTTTGGCCATGTTGACGCAGATTTTGAAATGTTCCACGCCGTGCGCCATCTTGAGCACTTTGATCAGCGCGTAGGCGTCCGTCAGGGACGTGGGTTCGGGCGTGAGCACCACAAGACGCTGCTGCGCCGCCAGATTGAAATACAGGACGTTTTCGTTGATGCCCGCGCCAGTATCCACAATCAGGCAGTCGATGCTGCCTTCCAGATCGTCCATGGCTTCCAGAAGTTCCAGCTTCTGGCCGGTGGACAGCGTGAGCATTTCGCTCATGCCGGAGCTGGCGGGCAGAATGGAAAAATCGTAGGGCGTGGGGAAAAGGATATCCTTGATTCCGGCCCCTTCGTGGAACAGGTGGAAAAGGTTTCGCGGCGGCGTCAGGCCCAGCAGCACATCCACATTGGCCAGGCCGAGATCCGCGTCAACAAGGACGACACGCTTGCCCTTTTTGGCGAGCTCCAGCGCCAGATTGACGGACAGGTTGGTTTTGCCGACGCCGCCCTTGCCGGAAGTGACGGAAAAAACCAGAGGAAAGGTATCGCTCATGCCGGGTGCTCCATGCAGCTGATCAGAAAAAGAACGGCACTGTCGTTTACGGGCTATTCGCCGGATTGAATGGGCAGCTGTCGCTTGAAGATGAGCCGCCACACCAGGGGTTCGGTCGCCGGGCTGAGGCTTTGCTTCAGTTCCGGGCCATAGGATATGGCCGAAATGGGCAGCCGCGCCTCGTGCGCCACATTGACGAGCGCGCCGTAGCACACGGCTTCATCCAGCTTTGTCCAGACAAGACTCGTGTCGCCATCCGCGGCATAGCGGTGCAGCAGGGCCTGCATCTGTACGCCGTCATAAAAGGGGCACATAACAAGATGTGTCGCATGGGGCTGTTCGTCAATGCCCATTTCGTGCTGCCATTGGGCAAGATTCATTTCCGGCGTCATGCCGGGCGTGTCGATAAAAACAGCGTCGGCTTCGGTTGTCAGGGCAAGAGCCTTGCGCATGCCTTCGGCATCGGCCGCCTCAAGATAGCCGAAGTCCGAAAGTTCCGCCCAGTGGCGCAGGGTCAGGCGTCCGTTGCCGCGCAGACAGTCCGTATTGATGAAGACGATCTGCATTTCCGGTTTTTCTTTGCGCAGATGCAGAGCGCAACGGAGCGCGGCCGTCGTCTTGCCGTTGCCGTAGGGGCCGGCAAAAAGATGGATGCGCTGCGGCCAGGCCGCGCTGCCCCAGGAGCGGATGGGCACGATGCCGGCCAGACTTTCCAGCACGGAAGCGCCCGGACGGGCCGCCAGCATATTATAAAGCGCGATGGAGACGCCGTCAGAAACGCCCTCCCGCTGCAGATATTCCAGCGCCACGCGCTGGCGGGGCGTCAGGCGATCCATGCGGATGGCGGGCTTCATCAGCATGAAGAGCTGCTCTTTGACGCGGACCCAGTCCTTGTGCCATTCGCTCCAGCCCGCGCCGGAAGAGGGCGCGGGGGCCACGCCTTCGGTCGGCGCGGCGGTTCCCTGGCCGGCCTGGCCGGGACGTTCCACGCCCGCCATGATCTCGTGGCACAGCTCGCCGTTTTTGCGATAGGTACGATTGGAGAGGATCACCGCGTCGGCGCCCAGCTCTGCCTTTATTTGCGCGAGCACTTCCTGTGAACTGGCGCCTGAAAATGTCTTGACCTGCATCGTCTGCTTCCTTGAACTGCGAATCTGTCGGGCGCCTTGTCCGGCGCGGCCGCCTGCGCGTCAATAATTCGTAACGGCCATTATCGACCATCACAAATGCAAGATGCAGGCCAGAACGGAAGAGCCGCCGGACAGCAGGGTTGCGCATTCCGTTTGGGGACACAAGGCGCATTATCCTACGGCGAAGCCGTTTTTTTTGCAAATCCCGACTTGCAGGTGCGCGACAGCGGCGGACAAGACGCGGGAAGCGGTATGCGGCGGCCTTTGCTCCGGATGATCCGGCGATGCCAGGAGACAAAAGCAAGCGGCATATCGCTGGAGAACGACATGCCGCTGACTGCGGAGCGAATCCGCTGAAGGGTATTTTCCACATTTGATTTTCCGATCCCGACCCATGCCGGGATCGGAAAATCTGTGGGGAGGGGAAAGTTCAGGACGCGCGGCGCTGTCGGGCCATCGCGGGGTTTTCGCCGTGACGAAAACCGGGGACGCCCACTCCCGCGCCCCGTAATCAGTAACGGTCCTAGGCTGCCACGGTGTTGAGCATTTCCTTGGCGCCGGCATTTTCAGGGTTGGAGCCCAGCACGATTTCGAGGTGACGGCGGGCTTCGTCGTTGCGGCCCAGATACATGAGGCAGCCGGCCAGCGCCACGCGCACGGCTTCAGCCTGTTCGCTGCTTTCAAGGGCGGCTTCCAGATAGGGCACGATTTCTTCCACGCGCTGGAGCTGGTAGCCCACGCGCACAAGGCAGTTCAGGGCGACGATGTTGTCGGGAATCTTCTTCAGGGTTTCGGCGAAGCTGGCGAAGGCTTCTTCGTTGTGGCCGAGCTGCATGTAGACAAGGCCGATGCCGCAATGAGCCTTGCCGTTGTTTTCCACCGAAAGGGCCTTCTTGTAGAGGGTCAGGGCATTGTCATATTCGCCGTGCTGAATGGCGATGGTGGCCAGACCCATGTAAGGAGCGGCGCCGCAGTTGGGAGCGGTCGCGGCCTTGCGGTAGTAGTCGGCGGCCTTGTCGTAGTCGCCCATGAACAGATAGCATTCACCCAGTTCGTTGTTGATTTCGTAATCGAGCTTGTTTTCCATGGTTTTCCTCCCCAGAGGCTTATGCGGCAGAACCGCGTTTGCCTTTCCTATTGCATCTCGCATGCCAACTGTTGTTGAAAAATGAAAAACATTTAATATCAGTATGTTATGTTTTTGCACAAAAGAGCGGTGCGGCAGTTTTGTCCCTTTGCCGGTTGGCGCTGGGCGTAAAAAAAGACCCCGGCCGGAATGCGGCGGGGTCTTTGGCGGCGGAATGGGCAGATTTTGCCGTGCCGGGAGGCAGGGGCGTCAGACCTGCTCTCCGCATTTTGCGGAGGAGGCTCAGGCGCGGGGCAGGCCGCCCTTGTCCCGGATATGCTGCAGAATGCATTCCTGGACGGCGGCAATATCGAGGCGCGAGGTATCTACGATAACGGCGTCGTCCGCCGGACGCAGCGGGGCGATGGCCCGGTTACGGTCGAGAGCGTCCCGTTGGCGGATTTGTTCCGTGAGCTCGTTGATGTCCGCCTCCTGTCCGCGTTGCCGCAGTTCAAGCAGACGGCGCTGCGCCCGCACTTCCGGGGCCGCGTCAAGAAAGAACTTGTGGCGCGCTTGCGGAAAAACCACGGTCCCCATGTCGCGCCCTTCGGCCACAAGCGCCCCGGCCGTTGCCAGGGAACGCTGCGCTTCCAGCAGTATTTCGCGGATGACCGGCACGGCCGCAATGCGCGAAGCCAGCATGCCTACCGTTTCCGTGCGGATTTCGTCGCCGACAGGATCGCCGTTGCAGCGCAGGCGGGTCTGGTTTCCCTGTCCTTCCAGGCTGAAAGCCCACTGGCGGCATGTTTCCCGCAGGTCTGCGGCGGAGCGCAGTTCCGCGCCGGGGCCGAGGCGCAGGGCAAGAGTGCGGAACATGGCCCCGGTATCCATATAAAATATGCCGAGAGCTTCGGCCACATTGCGGGCAAGCGTGGTCTTGCCGACGCCAGCCGGACCGTCAAGAGTGACGATCGCTGCGAAGGAACCTTTTTCATCCAGAGGCATGAAGAATCCTTTTTGAACGTGTGGAGTGACGCGCCAATATCTTCTTTTTCAAAGGTGAAACGCGAGGCGGCGGCACAGCGCCGCCCGGCCCAAAGTGAGCGGAAAAACCGCGTTTTTTCCGCGAAACGACAGGCCGTATGGTTTGAAATGCACAGCATTTCAAACTGAAAATGCTCTAGAAAACGTCGGCCCGGTGGGGCTGCGTATCCAGCTCGCGCAGCACATCTTCCAGCGCGGCGAGGAAAGCGTCGTTTTCTTCCTTTGTGCCGATGCTGATACGCAGATGATCCGGCAGCTGATAGCTGCCGAGCGGACGAATAATGAAACCGCGCTTGAGCAGGGCCTCAAAGCAGACTTTGGCATTGGGGCCGTCGTCATCGGGGCGGCAAAGAAGGAAGTTGGCGTGGCTGGGCCAGACGGAAAAGCCGAGATCGCGCAGGCATTCTGTCAGGCGACGGCGTTCCGTGCGAACAAGAGTAAGCGTGGCTTCGCGAAATGCCGTGTCGCGCAGGGCCGCCAGCGCGGCCTCTTCGGCCAGCACGTTGACGGAGAAGGGCAGGCGGGCGCGCCAGTAATATTGGGCCAGCTCTTCGGGAAGCACGGCATAGCCGACGCGCAGTCCGGCCAGACCGTAGCTTTTAGAGAACGTGCGGCAGACGAGGGCGTTTTCCGGCAGTTCGCCGCTTGCCAGCAGGGAGAAGCGGCGCTCCCCGTCGGCATCGTCTCCGGCAAAGTCCATATAGGCTTCGTCGATGACCAGCAGGGCCTGCGGCGCTTTGGCGGCAAGCTGGGCGGCCAGAGAGGCCACGTCGGCGCGCGGCGGGCAGTAGCCGGAGGGATTGTCTGGCGTGGTGACAAAGACGAGGCGCGTCCTGTCGGTGACAAGGTTCAGCAGAGCGTCGAAATCAAAGCTGAAATCGCCGTTGAGGGGCTGTCTGCGGACTTCAACGCCACAAATGTTGCTCTGAATGGGGTAGATGCTGAAGCAGGGACGAAAGCAGACAATATTGTCGCGTCCTGGTTCCGCCAGCATGCGGATCAGCATATCGAGAATTTCGTCGGAGCCGTTGCCGATAGCAATGCGCCGGGCATCGACGCCGTGCAGCTCCGCCAGCGCGGCCGCAAGGCGCGGATTGCCGGACTGGGGATAGCGGAAGGAGCCCGCGGCGCAGCGTCGGACAGCCTCCGCAGCCAGCGGCGGCGTGCCGAGAGGATTTTCATTGCTGGCCAGTTTGACGACGTTTTCCAACTGATAACGCTGGCGGATTTCTTCAATGGACATGCCCGGCACATAGGGACTAAGGGCGGCAATTTCCGGGCGAACAGAAAAAGAAGGCATACGTATCTCTCAAAAAAGGCCGCCTCCCCCGAACCAGTCCGGGGAGGCGGCAACGGAGTTTTCACTCCGGGTCAGGGACAAGAGGAAATGACGCGCTGGCGTCAACGCCGCAAAGCGGAGGCCGTAGCGCCATTATGTATTCTTAGGCTTCCGAGCCGTCTTCCGTGGGGCGCACGGTAAGCACGGGCATGGTGGCGTTCTTCACGACCTTTTCCGCCACGGAGCCGAAGAGGATGCGGTCGATGCCCTTGCGGCCGTGGGTGCCCATGACGATAACGTCGGCGTTTTCTTCCTTGGCGCGATTGAGAATTTCTTCAGCGGCATAGCCGATGAGCACCTGGCCCTTGGCTTCCACATCGGGGAAGTTTTCGGCAACAAAGGCGTCCATGGACTTTTCGGCGCCGGTCACGATTTCGCCCACGAAATTTTCAATGGTGTTGGGCGGCACATGGAAACCGACATACTGGCTCAGAGACGGGGCCGTGTACACGACAACGACGCTGGCGTGCAGGGCCTTTGCCAGCAGGGTGGCGTATTCGGCCACGGACTTGCTGTGATCGGAGAGGTCGACGGCGCACAGAATCTTCTTGATGTCCTTCATGAGAAATTCCTCCGGGTGAGCACAGAGTTCTTTATATCGCCATCCAGAGCCCATACCGGGGCGACAAGGGGATACCCAGGGGCAGCGTCATTTACAGCGGCTGCCCTTTCCATAGCTTCTGTTGTGAATATACGAACTTTGTCCGGGATAGACAAGAGCTTTTCAACAGGCTATGAGGCTGTAGCGCGCATGATTGCGCCGAAAAGGCGGGCGCCGCGATCGGCAAGCTTTGCCCGCGAGGGGGCCCGCTGTGACTTCCAGGCAAAATTTGCCGCCGCGTCGTAGCAAAAAAATGAGAAAAAACGCCAAGATAAGATTGGTATTGCCCGGCATGTTTCTTGCTTGAATCCGGGCAAACGCCAACCCTGGAGGCGAAGATGAAGATTCGCAATGATCAAAATCCGTCGCTGGACGCGCTGCTTGGTTTGCAGGAAAGCGGCGCTTCTTCCGTCGAAGGCGACGCGCAGGCTTTTCAGGCTGCTTTGAGCGAGCGTCTGGACGCGGGAGCCGCACAGGCGGAGAACGCTGTTCCGTTCATGCCGGGGGGTGCGCAGACCGAGCTGATCAGCCAGATACTTCTCGGCGCGGGAGATGAGGGCGACGGTTCGGCCATGTCCGCCAAGGCGGCGCAGACCGCCTTCCATGAAGCTTCCGGCGCTCTGGATATGTGGGATTCTTATGTGGAAATCCTGGGATCCGGCCGTGAGGAGTCTCTCCGCGACGCGTATGCCCTGCTGGAGAACATCAATAGAAAGCTCGGCGAGCTCAAGCGCAGCGTGCCCGCGGTGGAAGAGCTGATGCCCGGTTTCGGGGACCTCGTGACGCAACTGGATGTCCTGGCGTCTACTGAGCAGTTCAAGTTCAATCGCGGCGATTACGTTGCATAGCATCGTCGGCGCGCACAGATCAGGGAGCTCCGCTACCGGCAATGCCGGAGTTTGAGACCGGAACATGTTTCCGCACGGCATCGGTCAGGATGTCGTGCCGGGCGCGGGAAGGGATTTCCTGTCGGCTGACGCAGGGATGCGAACAGAAAAGGCCGTCTTCCATAGGGAGGACGGCCTTTCTGTTTTCCAGAGCCTTTTCAGTGTGAAACGCTCGCGTTTCAAACCAAATGGCCTGTCGTTTCGCAGAAAAAACGCTGTTTTTTCCGCTCGCTTTAGACCGGGCGGCGCTGTGCCGCCGCCCCGCGCTACCTTTTTCAAAGGCAAAACGCTCAGGAGCATTTTCAGCCGACTTCGGCTGCCTTGCCGTTTTCGACGCGGATAACGCGCGGGTTTTGGGGAAAATGGGGGAGTTTGAGGGGGAAGAAACCCCTTTTTGCCGCAAGCAGCGACCCGACGGGCGGCCGCAGGCCGTGCCCGTTAGGCGACCGTAGGCGCCTTACGGGCATCGACAGCAGAGCAAAGGGGTTTCTTCCCCCTCAAAACAAAATGCAATGCGTCCTGAGCCTAGAGAATCTGATTGAGGAACTGCCTGAGGCGAGGATGACGGGGGGAGCCGAAAAGCACGTCCGGCGGCCCGGATTCGATAATCTGACCGTGATCCATGAAGATGACGCGGTCGGCCACGGTGCGCGCAAAGCCCATTTCATGGGTGACGCAGACCATTGTCATACCGTCTTCGGCAAGATTAATCATAACGTCGAGCACCTCGTTGACCATTTCGGGGTCAAGGGCGGAGGTGGGCTCGTCGAAGAGCATGATGGCGGGCTGCATGGCCAGGGCGCGGGCAATGGCGACGCGCTGCTGCTGGCCGCCGGAGAGCATGGCGGGATAGATATTGGCCTTGTCGCTGATGCCCACTTTCTTGAGCAGAAGCAGAGCCCGGTTTTCGGCATCGGTGCGGGAAAGGTCGAGCAGCTTGCGCGGGGCCAGCGTGAGATTTTCCAGCACGGTCTTATGCGGGAACAGATTGAACTGCTGGAAAACCATACCCATGCCGCGGCGCAGCATGTTGATGTCGTTGCTTTTGTCGTTGATGTCCTGCCCGTTGACAGTGATGCTGCCGCCGTCGATTTCTTCAAGGCGATTGATGGAGCGCAGCAGGGTCGATTTGCCGGAGCCGGACGGGCCGATAATCACGACGCGCTCGCCGGGGGCAATGTCGAGGCTCACATCCTGCAGGGCCGGAAACTGGCCGAAATATTTCCAGACATTGGTGATGGAAATCATGGGGCCGTTACTTTCTGCGGTCATAGTAGTTGAGCCTCGCTTCAATAACGCTGACGATTTTGGAAAGGAGCAGGGTAATAATCAGGTAGACGAGCGCCACGACGGTATAGGCCTCGAAATAGGCGTAGCTCTGCGAGGCAAAGCTGCGGGCGCGCTGCATCATGTCGGGCATGCCGATGACGGAGACGAGGGCCGTATCCTTGAGCATGGCGATGCATTCGTTGCCTACCGGGGGAAGAATGGTGCGCCATGCCTGGGGCAGAACCACGTAAAACATGGTCTGGAAGCGGTTGAAGCCCAGAGAGCGGGCGGCTTCGGTCTGACCTTTGGGGATGGCAAGAATGCCGGCGCGGAAGACTTCGCCCATATAGGCGCCGTAGCAGATGCTGACGGCGATGACGGCGGCGGGGACGCCCTGAATGCGCAGGAACTGGGACAGGGCAAAATAGATATAAAAGACCTGCACCAGCAGCGGAATGCCGCGTATGACTTCCACATAGGTGGAGGCGATGAGATTGACGCAGCGATTGCGCGAGATGCGCCCCAGTCCTGTCAGCAGGCCCAGCGGCACGGCGCAGCAGATGGCAAGCGCCGTGAGCTTGAAGGTGAGCAGGATGCCGTCAGGAAGGAAGAGCAGGGCTTCCCGGTAGCTGCTCGGTCCCGCATAGCACAGCAGGAGCAATGACAGAATGGCCCCCGTCAGGGCGATGGACCAGGCGTTGATCAGCCGTCGCTCGCGCGGATTGGGAATGGCCGGGCCATCGGTGACCATAATGATATTGGCTTTGCTCTGTCCTTCGTCTTTATCCATTGTTTCCCTCTTCGGCGATGTGCCGGTGATGTCGTCCTCGTGAGGACGCGAAGGCCGGAGGAGTCTTTCGGCTCCCCCGGCAAAGGGCGCGGCTGTCGTTCCTGGACCGGAAGCGGTCAGGCACAGTCCGAACAGTCGTCAGCGATATTACTTGCTGCTGCCCATCCACTTTTCCATCATCTTGGCTTCGGTGCCGTCCTTCTTGATTTCTTCAACGGCCTTGTTGATGCGATCGAGCAGGTCCTTACGGCCCTTCTTGAGGCAGAAGCCGACATATTCCTTGTCGCCCGTCTGGTAGGCCACGTTGAGCTTGCCTTCAAAGTCCTTGCGCTTGTTGGCGTAGTACTTGGCGACGGGGTCGTCGCAGATGACGGCGTCAATGCGGCCGGCGGCAAGGTCGGCAATGGCGAGACCCACGTCGTCATATTCGCGGATGATGGCGCCCACGTTGGCCTTGCGCAGGACGAACACGCCGGTGATGCCGATCTGGCTGCCCACGGTCTTGCCCTTGAGCTCGGCGAGGCTCTTGATGGTCTTGCCCTTGGGCATGATGACGGCCTGGGTCAGGCCGTAGTAGGGCGTGGAGAAGTCGAAGGTCTTCTGGCGTTCGGGAGTAATGGTGGTGGTGGAAGCCAGAATGTCATAGTTGCCGGCGGCAAGACCGGCAAAGATACCGTCCCAGGCCACATTGCGCAGTTCCACTTCGAAACCGGCACGCTTGGCCACTTCCGTGATGTAATCCATGGAATAGCCGATGGGTTCCTTCTTGTCATTGAGATACTCGAAGGGCGGGAAGTTGCAGTCGCCGGCCACGACGAATTTCTCGGCGGCGGCAGCGGGAGAGCACAGCAGCATCACTGTCGCCAGCGAAAGAAGCAGTCTGCGGAACATGGGGACCTCCAAGGCATGATATTTTTCCGTCCGTCGTTATTCGCCCCACAGCGTCCCGCCGGGGGCGGGAAACGGCCCGGATATGCGCGAGACAGGGCGTCCTGCTCAAAGGGCTTCGCCGCATCGACACTATGCGGCTTCAGACATCGTCAGGGCGGACGCGCGGTTGTTGTACGCTCGCAAAGGCGCGGCCGTCAAGGGCCGGAAGCTTTTTACGCTCTTTCTACCAGGAGTTTCCGGGCGCGGGGCCGTCGTCTTCTTCCTCGTCGTCTTCCACAGGCAGGCGGCCGGTGATACCGCCGCCGTTCATGCCCGCGCCGCCAAGGCCTCCGGACATGCCGTTATACGCGGCCTTGCCGCGTCCTGCGGGCGCCATGCCGTCTTCGCCGGCAAAGTCGTCGCGTTCGTCCTTGAGCGCCTGCTGCAGGAACCAGTCTTCGCGGATGCGCCACGAGGCGGCCGCCGTATAGGCAGGGGAGGAGTAGCCCACCGACAGCACCAGCGTGCGTCTGGCGTGCTCCTGCAGACGTATAAGCAGAGGGGTAAAATCCGCGTCGCCGGAGAGAATAATGAATTCGTCAAAATGAGTGGAATGGGACAAATCGTCCATGCAGTCCATAACAAGGTGTATATCGGTGCTGGTTTTGCCGCGTGTCGTGAGCGGCGGGCAGTCCACTACCTGAAAGGCGCTGCGGGTGAAGTGAAAACGGAATTCTTGATAGCGCTGGGGGTTCAGGTATACCATGCGCTTGAGAATGCGGCGGCGCACGCCTTCTCCATAAAGAATTCGGAGCGCGTGATTTTCAATCCAGCGTACCCAGCGATAGGGCGCCGTGCCGAAATTACGGGCCGCTTCGGGATCGGCATCAAGAAAACGCGTATAAATATTGTCGAAATCCACATAAAGCGCGCTGTACACTTCATCAAAACCGGTAAATCGAGCCATGATAACCTCAAGTTTGGCGGCCTTTCTTCGGAAAAGCCGGGATAGTATTCTACAATTTTAGAAAAAAAAGACATGGCCTGCAAGCGCAGGCTCGCGAAACATTTGTGTTGACTGCCGTTTTCAGAAATGCCGCGCGGCGGTCGATCTTTGTGTCTGTCCAAATCACGACGAGTTGCGTGCGGTTCCGTCTTCATGGCGTATGCCCCGCAGGGCTGTCCCCGCGGGGATGTCCGTTCTCGCGTCGCTGTTTTGCCGTTCACTTTAACCCGCAAGGATGCCGCATGAATCGCCGCCTGCGTCCGGCCCGTCTGGAAGATGTCGACGCGCTGCTCGCCATCTATGAACCCTATGTTCTCGAAACTGCCATTACTTTTGAATATGTCGTTCCCTGCCGCGACGATTTTGCCGGGCGTCTTCGTCATATCGGCGAGGAATACCCCTGGCTTGTTCTGGAAGAGGACGGGCAGATTGCGGGCTATGCCTATGCGGCGCGACATATGGAACGGGCCGCGTATCAGTGGAATGCCGTTCTTTCTGTCTATGTGGAACGCGGGCGGACAGGGCATGGCATAGGCCGCATTCTGTACGGAGCCCTGCTTGATCTGCTGACGCTGCAGGGTATCCGCAATGTGTACGGCTGCGTCACCGTGCCCAACGACGCCAGCGACGCCCTGCACGCGGCCTTCGGTTTTCATCTGCTTGGCGAATTTCCCGCTTCAGGATACAAGCTCGGCTCCTGGCATGGCATCCGCTGGTATGGCAGAAGCCTGAACCCGGCCGACGGCGCTCCCGCCCGCCTTCTGTCCATACAGGAGCTGAACGCCCTGCGTCCGGCGGAAGTTCAGGATATCCTCCGGCGGCATGCCGCCGGGGCGGGGACGCGAATCTAGCCGGGCTTCTGGACAGAGAAAAACTTTCCTGGTTTCTGGAGAATGCTCGTTTGGGAGAAACGTCTCTCCTTCGAGCGGCGGGCTTTGCTCGCTTATCTTCCCTTCGGAGTTTGTTCGGGGGTGGGGGCCTGCATTGCGCCGAGGCCTCTCCGCTGCTGTGATGTCTTCTTTCCGCAGCGTCTTTGAGGAACCCTTCACGGCAAATAGCTTTTTTTAGCGCCGTTGCGGGAGCTTGACGCCGCCGAGGTTTCGCAGCGGTTCCCGTCCGTTTCTTTGCATTCTGACCAGACCGGCAATCACGGTATGACCCCATGAAGCATTCTTCTCTTATTGCCTTTGGCGGCGTCTATCTTTGCGTGGCCCTGTTCTGCCTGCTGACGCCGCTTATTTCCGACGACTATTATTTCGGCAGTTCGGCCGCGCAGCCCTTTGCCGCCATCATGGCCGGGGAGCCCGTGCTTCCCTTCGGGCCGGAGGCTTTTAGCGATATCTTCCGCCGGGCCGCGCAAATGTATGCCACATGGGACGGGCGTTTCGCGGCCTACGTCACCTTCGGCTTCTATCTCTGGGTGCCGCAGGTCTTGTATGCCTTGCTGGTTGCGGGTGTGTTCTGCGGAACCGTCTTTCTGGCGCTGCTGCATGTGCTGGGCCCGGAGCGGCGGCACAGGCTGACGCCGCTGGCGGTCGGTCTGATGGCCGCGGCTCTGTGGTGGGGGATGCCTACCTACGGTTCCGTCTATTTCTGGCGTACCGGGCTGGCCTATGCCATGGACATTTTCTGCGCGCTGCTGTTTCTTCTGCCTTTCCGGCAGTTGCTGGCGCAGCCGGATTTACGCGCCTCCAGAATTTTTTCTCCCGCGGCGACGGCAGGCTATCTGTTTCTTGCCCTGTACTTCGGCCTGCTTCAGTACAATACGCCTATTCTCTGTTTTCTTGCCGGTACGGCGGCGACCTGCCGTCTCTGGTTTCTGAATGCCGCAATGCCCGCGGGCGAGCGTCTGCGCCGTCTTCTGCCTCTGATTTGCGGGCTCGCCGTGCTGTTGACGGGGCTGATTATTATTTTCAGCGCTCCCGGCAACGCGCAGCGTGTGCTGATTCGGGCAGAGTGGTTTTTGACCTTGTCCCTGCTGGAAAAAATCCGTCTCTGGCTTCAGGGACAACTGGATGTGCAAAGCCTGCTCTGGCTCCCCTGGCTGCTGACGGCGTGGGCTCTGTGGCTGTTGATTCGTCGTTACGGTCGCACATTCTGGAAACAGCTCCCCCTGACGGGGATTGCGTTTCTTCTGCTGGGACAGATGGGGCAGGGCGCCTACCTTTTTGCGCCGCGTCCCGACTCCCGCGCGTATACGTCCGTTTTTCTGTTTATGCTGCTGGGAAGCTGTCTGCTTGCCCGCGCGGCGCTGGAGCAGGCTTCGCCTGCGAGCGTCTCCCGCGCCCGGCGCATTTCCTTCTGCTTTCTCTGCTTTGTGCTGCTGACGTTGCCGCATGAACTAATGCTCTTTGTCTCCGGCAAGGCTGAGCTGGAGGCGCGAGATCGCATATATGCCGAGTCCGCCGGAAAGGACGTGCGCGTCAAACCTCTGCAAACGCGAGGCGACCGTTTCTTTGTTCTTGGGGCCTATCAGCAGGATATCACGCATGATCCGGATTTCTGGATCAATCAGGTCGTGGCCCGTCTCTGGGGGCTTGCTTCCGTGGCTCTGGAAATGCCGCCGGATCGGCTGTTAAGCCATACAATGGAGGATGGGCAGCGGCTTGTCTTTTGCCAGCAGGGGGCGACATTGCGCCTCGTGTCCGCGCCGGAATCCGCTGCGAATCGCTATTTCGTCTATTATTACGGCAAGCCCGGCCTTGTGCGTTATTTGCCGGCCTCTCTTGCCGACGGGCTGACGCGCTGGCTGCGGCAGGCGCGACCCGGCGATATGCGTTTGTGGCTGGTGCCGTTGTTCTACGCGCAGGCCCGTCTTGGAAATAAGGACGCTGCTCCCGCTACTCTGTGGGGCATATATCCTGTGGAGGATTCTCCGTTCTGGCTCGTGCGCCCCGGCGACGGGCCGGCGTCTTTCCGGTTGTTGCCGCTGTCGCCGGAGTCCTGAACCGCCGGATAGCGGCAACTGGTCTGGAAATTGCTAATTCCCGATATGGAGGGTTTAACCATGCAAATCGGGAATTTTTTTCCTTTGGAGAACGGAGGCCAGACGGACTTTTTCTCACAGATTCGTGAGCGGAATGAGGCCGCCGTTCAGAAGATCGATGACGGGGATACGGTAAGCATTTCCGCCGAAGCGCTCGCGCTTGCGCGGCAGATGTACGCTTCCGCTTTCGGCGCGTCGCTGGCGCAGGAAGAGGGCGCAACAGACGAGGGGGCGTCCGCCTCGCAGGCCGTCAATGACTACAAGTCGATTTTCAACGACTATCGCGGCATGGGACTGTTTGATGAGGATTCGGGCAAGGCTGCGGGCGCTGGAACTGCCGGCGATTCCGAAGCGGATTCCGATTCCGCGAGCAAGCAGATGGCCAAGCTGGAAAAGCAGATTCAGGATTTGATGAAGGAGCTTGAATCGGTCATGTCTTCTTCCATGCCTGAAGTCCAGAAGGAATCGGCAGCCAACGAAATTCAGAAGAAAATTTCCGAGCTCCAGTCCGCTCTGGGGGCCCTGAAGAGAGCCGCGCAGGCGGCGTCTCCGACGGCTGCGCAGGCATAATACAGGAAAATTTTTTGCAATAAGCGCAGGAATGCGTCGCGGGTATCCCGCGACGCATTCTTTTTTATGTCCCTGAAAGGAAGGGGACCCCTGTGTCGATGTCCATTTCTTCGTCGCAACGGGCACGGCCTGCTGCCGCCTTCCGGCCGCTGCTAGCGCGAAGCCTGAAGCGCGGCAAAGCGGCGCATAGTAAGATGGCAGATGGCGATGCCCAGGGCGTCGGAGGTGTCCAGCGTCCAGCGCGGGTTCCACTGTTCGTCGCGGAGATTGAGGAGGCGGCGGATCATGAAGGCCACCTGTTCCTTGGCGGCGCTGCCGGTGCCGACCAGCGTTTTTTTGACCAGCGTGGGCGGGTAGTCGCTGACGCTGATGCCGTGCGCGGCGCAGGCCGCCACAGCCACGCCGCGCGCCTGTCCGAGCTTGAGGGCCGTGGCCGCGTTGTGGGCTGTGAAGACCTGCTCTATGGCGGCTTCCGTGGGGGAATACTGCCGAATAACGTCGTTCAGGTCGGCATAGATGCGGCCCAGACGGGCGGAAAAGCTCTTGTCCGCGCCCTGTGCGCCGCGGATGACGCCGCAGCCCTCCAGACGCAGAACGCCGGAGCGGTCGCTGACGATGCCCCAGCCCATGAGGCGGGAACCGGGGTCTATGCCGATGACTGTTACCACAGAGGTACCTGAAGAATTCTTATAGTTTGAAGCGCGTTGCGTTTCAAACCATACGGTCTGTCGTTTCGCGAAAAAAGCGCTGTTTTTCCATTCACTTTCGACGTTGAAACGCTCTAAATAAACAGAGATGGGACGCGGCAATGCCTACGCTGCGGCAGGAGCGGAAGACGCTCTGAATAAAGCGCGCAGGGGGAAGGGAAAACCCTCTCGTGCTGGCAGCGACCGGATGACGGCCGCAGGCCGTGCCCGTTGCGACGAAGGAATGGGCATCGACAGCAGAGATGAGGGGTTTCCCTTCCCCCGGAAAAAGCCTTCAGCAAAAGGCTGAGTTAGTCGGTGGGCATGTCGTCGGGGAAGTCGGCGTTGGCGTAGACGTTCTGGACGTCGTCGTTATCGTCGAGGGCGTCCATGAGGCGCAGCACCTTCTGACCCATTTCGGCGTCCACGGCCGTGAGGTTCTGGGGAACCATAGCGAGTTCGGCGGACTGCATGGCCACGTTGGCGGCTTCGAGAGCGTCGCGCACGGCGGCGAAGTCGGCCATGGCGGTCTGGATGGTCCAGACATCGTCATCGTCGATAACGTCGTCGGCGCCGGCTTCCATGGCGGCTTCCATGATCTGATCTTCGGTAAAGGCGGCCTTGTCCACGGTGATGACGCCCTTGCGGTCGAACATCCAGCTCACGCTGCCGTCGGTGCCGAGGCTGCCGCCGTGCTTGGTGAAGAGGTGGCGGACTTCGGCGACGGTGCGGTTCTTGTTGTCGGTGGCCACTTCCACCATGATGGCGATACCGCCGGGGCCGTAGCCTTCATAAAAGCATTCGGTGAGATCGCCGCCGGCATCTTCGCCGGTGCCCTTACGAATGGCGGCTTCGATTTTGTCCTTGGGCAAGTTCACGGCCTTGGCGGCCGCAATGGCTGCGCGCAGACGGGGGTTGCCCGCCGGATCGCCGCCGTTCTTGGCGGCGATGATGATTTCCTTGGCGGCCTTGGTGAAGACCTTGCCGCGCTTTGCGTCCTGACGGCCCTTGCGGTGCTGAATATTGGCCCATTTGCTATGCCCAGACATATGACCTCCAAAAAAGAGAAAAGTGTATATGGCGGATTGCCCCGATCAGGGCGGCGCCGGTAAGCGTGTGCCGGAAAGACGGCGCGTGCGTTCTGGCAAAGGGGACGTGCGGCGACAGCCGGAAAGGACCGCGCCGGAGCGCATGCCAGAGCTTTTTCAGTGTGAAACGCGATGAGCTTCAAACCAGACGGTCTGTCGTTTCGCGGAAAAAGCGCGGTTTTTCCGCTTACTTCGGGCCGGGCGGCGCTATGCCGCCTCGCGTTTTACCTTTTTAAGGGCAAAACGCTCTATTCCCCGAAGGGAGGGGGAAGCTCAGGGGGAGCGTGGGGATCGAGGGCTGCTTCGGCCCGGAAGGCCATGCCGACGAAGAAGGTTTCCTTGCTTTCGGCCCGCGAGCTCTTGGGCTTGAAGGATTTGACCGTGCCAAAAGCCTTGCGCATGGGCGTAAGAAGCTCCTGAATATCCGGCCCCATGAAAATTTTAACCACAAAGCTGCCGCCGGGCTTAAGGCGCATGCGTGCCACAGTGAGGGCTTCGCAGGCCAGTTCCAGCGAACGCGCCTGATCGGTAAACTTGGTGCCGGTTGTGCGCGGCGCCATATCGCTCATGACCACGTCAAAGGGGCCGATTTCGTCGAGTCTGGCCTCGAATTCAGGGGAACGTTGAAAAACGTCTTCCACCATGAAGGTGACCTGCGGGGGAAAGACCGTTTCGGTGGTCTGGATGTCGCAGCCCAGCACAAGGCCGTTGCGCCCCACCTTTTCCGCGGCGCCCAGCGACCATGAACCCGGAGCGGCCCCCAGATCGAGAACCCGCATTCCCTGGCGGAACAACTTGAATTTGCCGTCCAATTCCTTCAGTTTGTAAACGGAACGGGCGGGGTAGTTTTCCCGCTTGGCCTTAAGGAAGTAGTGATCGCGATATTCTTTCATAGCACACCGCCCGTTACCATATCCTTTTTTGCGACGCAAGCCAAGCATTTCCTTGCCTGTCTGCCCGGAGATTTTCATGCCTTCCTGCTCTCGTGCTCCCCGCCGTGTTGCGCTTCCTGATTTTTGCGGACGCCCTTTGACGCTTTCAGGCGATGCTCGTCAGTGGGAAGCGGCGGGGCCGGAAGGGGGCGATTGCCTGCTGCTGGGCCTGGGCCCGGAAGACCCGGCGGCGCTGCCTTTTGTCGCTTCCGGGCGGGTGTTCTGGCTGGACTGTCCGGAGACGCGCCGCGCCCTGCCGGAAGCGCCGCTGCCGCCGTCCTCGTGGCAGGAGGTGACGCCGGAAGAGGCCGTGGCGCTGGCGGCGCGCTGCCGCCGCTATTTCTATCGACCGGGGCTGCGGCTTGCGCCGGAATTCTGGGGGCCGCTGCTGGGGCGCATGGCGGCTGCCAGCTGTCCGCTGCCGCCGAGTCCTGCTAAAACGGCTCCTCTGCTGATTTTGCCCGGCGACGAGCGCGGGCTGCTGCATCTGGAATTGCGGCATGCCGCCGGGGAACTGGGGTTGCGCGTAGTGGACTATCCGCCGGACAAGGGGGGGCCTGCGCTGTTCCCGCTGTTGCGCCGGGCCGCGGCGCATGCGCCGGCCATGCTGCTTTCCGTCAATCTGCGGGGGCTTGATGCCGAGGGGCGGCTTGCGCATGCCTGTCTGGCGGCGGGGATTTCCGTTGTCATCTGGTGCGTGGATAATCCCTGGCATCTGCTGAGCGCCGCGCGCGGGCCGTGGTGGCGCGACTGCCGTATCTGCGTCACAGACGCGAGCTTTATTGAAGGGCTGCGGCAGGCGGGCGCGCGGCGGGTTTCGCTGTTGCCGCTGGCCGTCGCGCCGCATATGTGGAATGCGCCTTCGCGCCGGAGGGAGAGGCCGCCGCTCTTTGTGGGGCGTTCCGCCTTTCCGCGCAAGGGGAGTTTCTTTGCCGCGGCTTCTGTTCCGCCGGAGTTGTTGGCAGAGGGGCTGAAACTGGTGGCGGCGGACGATCCCGCGCCGCCGGATTTTCACTGGTGGCACAAACGGCTAGGCGGGGACTGCTGGCCGGGGGCTGCCGTGCGCTGCGTGGGGCTGGGGGCGGAAAACTGTTCGCAGGCCCGGCGCGTGCACTGGGTGCGGGAGGCCCTGTCTCTGGGAAAACTGCGTCTTGTGGGGGACGACGGCTGGCGGGATGTGCTGCCCGGCGCTCCTGTGGAGCCTCCCGTGGATTATTATGCGGGCCTGTCGGAACTCTATGCAGGCTCCGGCGCTGTGCTCAATGTGACCAGCCTGCTGTTGCCGCACAGTCTGAGTCAGCGCCATTTTGATGCCTGGGCCGCGCATGGTCTGTTGCTGAGCGACGCCACGCCGGGGCTGGAGATATTCCCCGCGTCGCTGACGGACCCCATGCGTCTGCGCCGTCCCGCGGATTTGGCGGAGCGGCTGGAGGCCTTTGCCGCGTCGCCGGAAAAAACGGAAGCGTTTTGCGCCGCCTGGCGGGAGGAACTGCGCGCAAGGCACAGCTATGCCCGGCGACTGCAAACCCTCTGGCGGCTGCGGGAAGAGGACGGTCGCTGAAAGCGGCGGTCGTCCAGTCCAGAGCATTCTGTCTTTGAAAAAGACAAAGGCGAGGCGGGGCGGCACGGCGCAGCCCGTCAAAATTGAACGGAGAGACAGCGTTTTCCACGAAACGAATGGTCGTATGGTTTGAAACGCAACGCGGTTCAAAACTGAAAATGCTTTATTGTCTACTGCAATGGGCGGGGAAGCCGGTTGTTCTGCGTGAATTAGCCGCTCGTAATGATGCTGCGTGGCGCGGTATGGCAGCTTTCCCGCGTTTTTGGGGAATTTTGCTGTTTCAGTGTCGGGCGTTGTAGAGTGCGGACGCATTACTGTGTGCCTCAGAATATAGACTGCCGCATAGGTCGGAACCCTTTCCCCTTTTGACAAATGATGCAAGCGGCGCTGGAGTATTGACGCAGACGTACGTATGCGATAATGAAAGAAGTCCTCCAAATAAGAGGTTGCAGACGGCCTATGCGTTTCGAACAGATGGCTGACGCGAGGGGGAGCGGGATATTCAGGTTCGGAGCCTGAAGGTTCTGCTTTGTTTATTGGTCGATAAAAGAAGGAGAAGTTGCGATGTGGACTCAAGTCTATGATCCGGTGGGAGGCGCTCTTCTCTCCGCCCTGCTGGCGGGGATTCCTCTGATTGCCCTTTTCTACATGCTGGCGGTGCGCCGGTCCAAAGGGCATCATGCTGCCCTTGTGGCCGTGGTTTTGTCGGCGGCGCTTGCCGTCGGCGTCTGGGGCATGCCGCTGGGCATCGCCGTCAATTCCTTCCTGTATGGGGCGGCGTTCGGTCTGTTCCCCATTATCTGGATCGTCGTCACGGCCGTATGGGTCTATAACATGACGGTGGAATCAGGCGAGTTCGAGCATCTCAAGCAGTCGCTCGCCAGCCTGACGGACGACCGTCGTCTTCAGGCCATCTTCATCGCCTTTGCATTCGGCGCGTTCCTCGAAGGCACGGCGGGCTTCGGCACGCCCGTGGCCATTACGGCCGCCATGCTGGTGGGGCTGGGCTTCAAGCCCCTCTATGCCGCTGGCGTCTGTCTCATCGCCAACACCGCGCCCGTGGCCTTCGGAGCCATCGGCGTGCCCATCATCGTGGCCGGTCAGGTGTCCGGCTTCTCGGATATGACCATCAGCGCCATCGTCGGCCGTCAGCTACCCTTCATGTCCGTCATCGTGCCGCTCTGGCTCTGCGTGCTCATGTGCGGCTTCAAGCGCTCCATGGAAGTGCTTCCCGCCATTGCCGTGGCGGGCGTCTGCTTCGCTGGCTCGCAGTTCCTGTTCTCCAACTTCCACGGCCCGACTCTGCCCGACATCATGTCGGCCCTGATTACCATCATCGGCCTGGTGATCCTGCTGCGCGTCTGGAAGCCCGCCAATGTCTGGCGCTTCGAGGGCGAAGACAGCGCTGCTTCCGCTCTGGAAAAGGCTGGCCCCATCAATATGGGTGTGGTGCTGCGCGCTTGGAGCCCCTATATCATTCTGGCCGTTATGGTCTTTCTGTGGGGGCTGCCCCAGTTCAAGAATCTGCTGAACGCCATTCCCGGCTCCGTCATCACCTTCGGCTGGCCCGGTCTTGACGGGATGGTGGTGAAGACCGCTCCCATCGCCGCCGACAGCGTCTACGGCGCGAAGTTCACGTTCAACTGGCTGTCCGCTGGCGGCACGGCCATCCTCCTTGCCGGTCTCTTCTCCGTGCCGCTCATGCCCGGCTATTCCTTCGGCAAGGCCGTCAGCTGCTTCGGCCGCACCGTGGTGCAGCTGCGCTTCCCCATTGTGACCATCGCCATGATCCTTGGCCTGGCCTACCTCATGAATTACTCCGGCATGAGTTCCACCTTGGGCATCGCCTTTACCATGACCGGCGGCCTGTTCCCGCTCTTTGCGCCCCTGCTGGGCTGGCTGGGCGTGTTCCTGACCGGTTCGGACACATCGTCCAACGCTCTGTTCTGCGGCATGCAGCGCAACACTGCGGAAGTGGTGGGCATGTATCCCGAACTGGCCGTGGCCGCCAACTCCTCCGGCGGCGTCACCGGCAAGATGATTTCGCCCCAGTCCATCAGCGTGGCCACTGCGGCCACCAATATGGTGGGGCAGGAAGGCGATCTCTTCCGTTTCGCTCTGCCGCACAGTCTGGCCATGACCGTGTGCATTTGCGTGCTGACTTGGCTGCAGGCTGGCCCCCTGCGCTGGATGCTGCCCTAACGCCGGGCTCGCTCCGGCGTCCGCTGTCCCGCAGACGCTGCGTTTTTTTGGAGAGCAGACGCGACAGATTTCTTGATTCTGACGACAGCAGCGATCTGCATTGCTGAAAATGATTGACGGCGCACGGCGATTGAACGAATCGCCGTGCGCCGTCTTCGTTCAAGTATACAGGTTCCCTTTGGCAGTCGTGCCGGTCTGGTGGCCGCACAACACAGAGATGGAGGAGGTTTCATGAGCATTGGTTTTCTGGCACTCTGTGCGTTCATTCCGATTCTGCTGGCGCTGATTCTGATGGCCGGCCTGCGCTGGCCGTCGACGCGCGCCATGCCGCTTTCGTGGCTGGTCGGAGCCCTCATTGCCTGGGCCGTCTGGGACATTGCCCCCATGCGTCTGCTCGCCCTGTCCATTGAAGGCACCATCACCGCCATCGGCGTGCTGATCATCGTGTTCGGCGCGCTGCTCATCTACTACACCCTGCACTATAACGGCGCCATGGAAACCATTCAGGCGGGCATGAAAAAAATCAGCCCTGACCGGCGCGTGCAGACCATCATCATCGGCTTTATGTTCGCGGCCTTCATCGAAGGCGCCGCCGGCTTCGGCACTCCCGCCGCTCTTGCCGCGCCGCTGCTGCTTGGCCTCGGCTTCCCGCCCCTGTGCGCCGCGGTCATCTGTCTGGCCTTCAACAGCGTGCCCACGACCTTCGGCGCTGTCGGCACCCCCGTGCTTGCCGGTTTCAAATCGCTGGAAAGCATCGCCATGACGGCCGCCGGGTACAGCGATCCCACCATGGTCTACAAGACCATCGGCGAATACGTTACCCTGATGCATCTGCCCATGGGCTTCATCCTGCCCATCTTCCTGCTCGGTTTCATGACCCGCATTTTCGGTGCCAACAAGTCCTGGATGGAAGGCTTCCGCGCTTGGCGTTACTGCCTCATGGCCTCCGTCTGCTTCCTGGTGCCCTACATGCTGCTGGCCTGGTTCGGCGGTCCGGAACTGCCTTCCATGGTCGGCGGTCTGGTGGGCCTCGGCGCGCTGGTGTGGCTGACCAAGAAGGGCTTCTGCCTGCCGAAGGACGGCGTCTGGAACTTCCCGCCCAGCTCTGAGTGGCGTCCTGACTGGTCCGGTCTGATTCAGGCCTCCAGCGCTACCGAATACACCGAACATATGTCTCAGGCCCGCGCGTGGCTGCCCTATATCCTGTGCGGCGTTATTCTCGTGCTGACCCGCGTGCCTGCCTTCCATCTTAAGCCCATCATCCTTGATCCCATGTTCAGCGTGGGCTGGACCAACATTCTTGGTTACGAAGGCGTCGGCTCCACGCTGGCCCTCCTGAACCTGCCCGGCACCATTCCCTTTATTCTCGTATCCATCATTACCATTGGCCTGCACTCCATGAGCGGCAAGCAGGTTGCCGAAGCCTGGGGCACCGCCTTCACCAAGATGAAGGCCCCCACCATCGCCCTGATCGCCGCTGTGGCGCTCGTGTCCATCCTGCGCGGCTCCGGCGTGAACACTGCCGGTCCCGAAGGCGCGGCTCTGCCTTCCATGCCTATGGCTATGGCCCAGTTCTGCGCGTGGCTGACCGGTAATGCCTGGCCCATGCTGGCCTCCTTCGTGGGCGGCCTCGGCGCGTTCATCACCGGTTCCAACACCGTGTCTGACATGCTGTTCGGTAACTTCCAGTGGAACGTGGCCACAGCCCTTAACTACTCCGTGCCCGGTCACTATATCATCGTGGCCGCCCAGGGCGTCGGCGGCGCTATGGGCAACATGATCTGCATCCATAACATCGTCGCCGTGTGCGCCGTGCTCGGTATGATCGGCCATGAAGGCCCCATCCTTCGCCGCACCGTGGTGCCCTTCACCATCTACGGCATCGTCGTCGGCATCGTCTGCTTTATCCTTCTTGCGGGCGCGTAGCACGCACGCCGTGCCCCTGATGTAAAAAAGCCCTCCGCAGGTTCTCCTGCGGAGGGCTTTTTGCGTCTGGCTCCGTAGACTGTTGGGGGGAAGGGAACCCCCTCATCTCTGCTGTCGATGCCCGTAGCTTCCTGCGTCGCAACGGGCACGGCCTGCGGCCGCCATCCGGTCGCTGCTCGCGCGAGAGG
>CALVHG010000025.1 GCA_944327285.1 uncultured Desulfovibrio sp.
GGAAAAAGCGCGGTTTTTCCGCTCACTTTGGGCCGGGCGGCGTTGTGCCGCCGCCTCGCGTTTCACCTTTTTCAAAGGTGAAACGCTCTTTGTTACGGCCTGCGGTGCGCTCCGGGAAATTCATCTGAAAACACCTCAGAAAAGGCGGAAAAATACAAGCGTCGGGCATGGTGGCGTACCATGTCCGACGCTGTTCATGGGGCCGAGGAGCGCTCCCCGGATGTGACGCGCGGCGCGTCAGCAGGCGTCCATCCAGCGACAGCTTCAATGGGGCCGGGGATTGCTCCCCAGATGTGACGGAACGGCGGCATCCTTGACGAATGCGCGAACATGCTTCAATGGAGCCGGGGAGTGCTCCCCGGATGTGACTCGTCACACCATACGCCCGCGTGCGTCAGTGCGTCGCTTCAATGGGGCCGGAGATTGCTCTCCGGATGTGACATACAGGCATCCATGCCATCAGGACCGCCAGTAATACTTCAATGGGGCCGGGGATCGCTCCCCGGATGTGACTACAGCAGCGCCCGCGCGGCCCTGCTGGAAGTCTGGCTTCAATGGGGCCGGGGATCGCTCCCCGGATGTGACAGTCACCTCATTTTAGCAAGGCCCGGCGCGGCCTGTAAAGGCGAAGATCGAGAACCTGCCGTCAGGCGACGGCCGAGGCACGCCCCCCGACCAGTGCCGCAATAAAAAAGCCTGTTTTTTTCAAACGGCTTGTCTCTGCGACGATCTCGCGCTACTGTATGGCAAACTGGAGGTTCTCGCGGATTGCCCGCGTCATTCCTGCAAGGAGTCTCTCGTGCCCTCCCTGTCCGACTGGTATACGGCGGCGCTCGGCGTTCCGCCTTACCCCTATCAGCAGCGTCTGGCCGCCGAAGACTGGCCCGATGTGCTGAAAATTCCGACCGGCCTCGGCAAGACGGCCGCCATCTTTTTTGCATGGCTGTACAAACGCCATTGCAACGACGTTCATACGCCCCGGCGGCTGGTCTGGTGTCTGCCCATGCGCGTGCTGGCGGAGCAGACCGCCCGGCTTGCCCGGCAGTGGGGAGAACGCCTTGCTTCTGCGGGGTTGCTGTCCCGCGCGCCCGCGGTGCATGTGCTTATGGGCGGCGATGTGGCACAGGACTGGGATACGCGCCCCGAAGACGAGGCCGTGCTGATCGGCACGCAGGATCAGCTCCTTTCCCGCGCGCTCAATCGGGGCTATGCCATGAGCCGTTTTCGCTGGCCGCTGGACTTTGCCCTGCTGCACAATGACGCCTTCTGGATTTTTGACGAAGTGCAGCTTATGGGCGCTGGCCTGCCGACCTCCACCCAGCTGGAAGCCTTTCGGCGGCGTTTCGCCTGCGCCGTGCCCTGCCGCTCCCTGTGGTGCAGCGCAACGCTGCATCCGCGGTGGCTGGCCAGCGTGGATTTTGCCGCGCACTGTCCCGCGCCGCGCCTTGCGGCGCTTCAGGAAGACGATACGGCCTTTCCGCAGGTGCGGCAGCGCATCCACGCAAGCAAGCAGGTACTTCCGCTTGCCGGGGCGGACAACAGTAAACAGCTGGCGGATGCCGTGCTGGCGGCACACCGTCCGGGAACGCTGACCCTCGTCATCCGTAACCGGGTCAGGGATGCCGTGGAGCTGTTCGAGACGCTGCGCAAAAGGAAGGGCACGCCGCCGCTCTGTCTGCTGCATTCCCGCTTTCGCCCCGCTGACAGGGCCGCCGTCCTGCAGGCGGCGCTGGCAGCCCCGGACGCGGAAGGCCGCATCGTCGTCACAACGCAGGTCGTGGAAGCGGGCGTGGATATTTCCGCCGCCACGCTCTTTACGGATGTGGCGCCGTGGGCGTCGCTGGTGCAGCGCTTCGGACGCTGCAACCGGGCCGGGGAACGCAAGGATGCCCGCATCTTCTGGCTGGACAAACGCATTGACAGGGAACAGGACGCCCGGCCGTATGCGCTTGCGGAACTGCACACGGCCCGAACGCTGCTGACTGCGCTGGCAGACGCGGCACCGTCCCGCCTGCCGGACACGGGCGCGGCGACGGCCGTCCATGCCGTCCTGCGCGCGCCCGATCTGCTCGATCTCTTTGACACCACGCCCGATCTTGCCGGGGCGGATATCGACGTTTCCCGCTTCATCCGGGAAAGTGACGATACCGACGTGCAGGCATTCTGGCGCAACTGGCCGGGCGATGCGCCGCCGTCGGATATGTCCGGCCCGGCCCGCGAGGAATTGTGTTCCGTGCCGCTGGGCGACATGCGGTCCTTTTGTCGGAAACGTGACTGCCGGGGCTGGGTCTGGGATACGCTGGACGGCGCGTAGCGCAAGGCGGAACGGCTGCATCCCGGCATGGTCCTGCTGTTCAGGGACGCGGACGGCGGCTACAGTCCCCTTGCGGGCTGGAAAGCCGATTCCCGAGCGCGTGTTCCCGTCATTCCTCCACAAGAAGAACGGGCCGCCTCCGTTGCCCTTCCGGCGCTGGACGGCGACCCGCTGAGCCATGCGGCGCGGCAGAGTCTGCGGGAACATGGAGAGCGCACTACGACCGCGCTGCAAGACCTGCTTGCGGCGCTGGACAATCCCGTTCCGCCTTCCTGTCTGCCGTCGCTGCACACGGCGGCGCGGCGGCACGACTGGGGCAAGGCGCACCCCGTCTTTCAGTCGGCCTGCATGCCTGCCGACGCCTCGGATATCTGGGCCAAAGCGCCGCGCATGGAACGTTATGACCGCCCCGGCTTCCGGCATGAGCTGGCCTCGGCGCTGGCCCTGCTGCATACGGGGCATGACGATCTTGCCGTCTATCTGGCGGCGGCGCATCACGGCAAGATTCGTCTTTCGCTGCGCGCTCTCCCCAACGAAACCCCGCCGCCGGAGGGCATCCGCTTCGCGCGCGGTATCCGGGAAGGCGATATTCTGCCGCCCGCGGACGGTCTGCCCGAAGTCGTCCTGTCGCTGGCCTGCATGGAACTGGGGGATTCCGCCGAGGGGGCTAGCTGGGCCGAACGCATGATCGGCCTGCTGGAAACATGGGGCCCCTTCCGTCTGGCCTTCTGGGAAGCACTTGTGCGCCTTGCCGACTGGCGGGCCAGCGCAGAGGAGGTCTGATACATGCCGGATATTCTGCTCGAAGGCTGTGCCTCGCGTCCGCTGGCCTCCTGTCTCAAGGCGCTGGGCATTCTGCGCCTTGTGGGCGAACAACAGGACGCACAGGTTCGCGGCGCATGGCGGAACGGCTGTTTTGTGCTGTCATCGTCGCTGGACAAAGAAACTCTGTGCGATTTTTTTCTGCATGTCTGGCAGCCCACGCCGCTGGTCTCGCCGTGGAACGGCGGCAGCGGTTTTTATCCCGGAGACAACACAGAGGGCATTGACGCCATAACGCAATCGACGGATTCCCGTCTGGCTGGTTATCGCGCCGTCATTGCCCGGATTCATGACTGGCCGGAATTCCGTATGCTGGCCTCACTTCCCGCAGGACAGGCCCGGAAACAGAGGGATAGCGTCCGCGAAGAATGCAAGAATATTTTTTTGCAGCGCTGCCGTGCGGAACTGCCGGAAGCCTGTCTGCCGTGGCTGGACGCGGCTTTTATACTGCGTGAAGGCAAGGCCGTGTTTGCGCCTCTGCTGGGAACAGGCGGCAATGAGGGACGGCTGGAATACGCCAATAACTTCATGCAGCATGTGAACGCGGTCTTTGCAGCCTCTGATACGCAGCAGGGGCGCGGCTGGCTGGAGTCGGCCCTTTTTGCTGTGCCGACTCCCGGATTACCCAAAGTTGCCGCAGGCCAGCTTGATCCCGGCAGTGCCGGAGGATGCAATCAGAGCGCGGGCTTTGCGCTCGACAAGGCCGCCCCGGTCAATCCGTGGAATTTTCTTCTCATGCTGGAGGGCTCGCTGCTGTTTGCCGGAACGCTGGCGCGTCGTTCGCCGGAAGACCCGGCGCAGGTCTCCTTTCCTTTCTGTGTCGGGAGAGTGGCTGCGGGCTTTGCCTCGTCTTCCCTGCGCGACAACGGACGCGGCGAACTCTGGTTCCCGCTCTGGTCGCGTCCCGCGTCGCTGCGCGAGGTACGCCGTCTGCTGGGCGAAGGTCGCGCCACTCTGGGACGCCGACAAGCCTGTGACGGTCTGGATTTTACCCGCGCCATAGCCTCTCTGGGCGTGGAACGCGGCATTGACAGTTTTGAGCGCTACAGTTTCCTTGAACGACGCGGTCAAAGCTATGTTGCCTTGCCTTCGGGAAATCTTTCCGTGCGCTATCAACCCCGCGTCGCCCTGCTGGAACCTGTGGCGCGCTGGCTGGAACAACGCTGTCTCAACAAAGAAGAACCGGCAACGCTGACCTCGGCGCGGCGGCGTCTTGCCGCGGCTGTTTTTTCCTGCGCGCGCACGCCGGATGCCCGCCATTTTCAGGCGGTCAGCCGCGCACTTGCCCGCATGGATGCTCTGCCGACCCTGCCGGCCCTGCTGCGCGCTCCCTGTCCCGCCCTTGCGGCGGACTGGATTGCGGCCTGTGATGACGGCGGGCCGGAAGTGCGCCTTGCCGCCGCGCTGGCTTCTCCCGGCGGCGCGGGCAAGCTGGGGCCGCTGCGCGCGCAGCTGGCTCCCGTCTCTCCTGCCGCCCCCTTTCGCTGGGAAAAGGATTCGGAGCAGTTTACGGCGTGGCGCGGCGCGACGCTGGAAGGCATCGGCAATCTTTTTCTGCGACGTCTGCTGCTGGCGCAGCGTTACGGCGTCAGCCCTCTGCACGCCGGCGTAAGGCTCCAGCCTGCCGATCTCCTGCCGTTACTTCAGGAAACGCTGGACATGGCGCTGCTGCAAGACCTGCTGCGGGCCTTCTCGCTGATAGGCTGGCCGAAAACCATGCAGTCCCTCTGGCCGCAGCCTCTGCAAGCGCAGCGTTTGCCCCATGCGCTTACGCTGCTGCAACTGCTGTACACACCTTTGCCGACCGACTGCGGGCTGGACAGGGAACGTCTGTGCCCGGATTTGCGCATTGCCCGTCTTGTGCAGGCGCAGCGTCTTGAAGAAGCCTGCACGCTGGCCGCCCAGCGTCTGCGCGTTGCCGGAGGCGGCGCGCTCTATCTTCCGGCATCCTTTGTCGAAAGCGTGCGCGGCCTGTCGCCTGCGGCTGTTCTGGCCTGTCTTGCCGTGCCGGTCTCGCCGCACGCCCTGTTACGCCAATGTCATCAGTCATCCTGCTGAAAGGAGTTTTCATGTTGCTGGATACTTGCACTGCCGACCGTGTACTGTTGGAAGCCGACCTCGTGCCCATGCAGGGACAACGCTTCCAGCCGACGGGTTTTGCCGATCTGGGGGCTGCCGTGTACACGCTGCCCGACGGGACGCGGATGCTGCTGGTGGAATCCGCGCAATCTATGGCAAACCGGCTGGAACAGACCATCCTGACGCCGGAGGGGACGCTTATGCCGGAGCTGGAAGGGCTTTCCTGCGTTACGGCGGTGCTGCACGGCAAGGGCAGGGAGGATTTTTCCACCAGTTCCCTGTTGGAGGCGCATCGTCTGGCCTCGCCCTTCATCATTGCCGACAAGACGTTTCAGCAGCAATTCTGCACCGACGCGGCGTATGATGAAAAATCGCCTCTGGACTGGAAACGCATCCATGCCGCCATTTTCAAATATGACGTCAACTCCCTTTTGCATGGCGTTTTCCTGTCCATCGTCAAGGGGGGCCGTATCAAGGTCCCGCGCCTCATTTCCGCATTCATCGAAGCCGAAAACGTGCGGGAAGCCGTTTCCGGCGGCGTCAAGAATTCCTTTGATCCCTCCGGCTCTGTTCGCCATGCGGACTATGACAAGGACGTTTACAGCAACGTGCCCTACCAGCGCACCGAATACACGGCGGAGCGCATTACCGCCTATTTCAATCTGGATGTGAGCGGCATCCGGGCGCTGGGCCTGCCCGCGCAGGCGCAGGAGCTGCTGTTCTGTCTGGCCCTGTACAAGGTGCGTCGTCTGCTGGACGGCGGGCTGCGTCTGCGCACGGCCTGCGATCTCCGGCAGACAGGAGAACTACGTCTGTCCGGACTTGAGGCGCTTCCCGATGCGGCGGCCCTGCTTGCCGCGCTGCAACAGAGCATCAGGGAGTGCGCGCCCCTCTTTGCTCAGCCCCCTGTAACGACGCTGCATGTGGAAGTGACCGAAAAGAAAGGCAAGAAAAAGGACGATGCAGACGATACGTCAGAGGAAGAGGACGCCTGATGCCGGTTCTTGAAATTTCCTTTCTGGCCGGGCGCTATCATGCAACGGCCTGGGGGCGCAACGTCAACGAAGGGGAACCGGAATGGCCGCCGTCTCCCTTTCGTCTGGCGCGGGCGCTCATGGATGTGCGTTATCGCCGTCATGCCGACATTGACGACGACAGCCTTGAACGCGCGTTGTTGCTGCTGACCGGAGCGCCCCGTTTCAGTCTGCCGCCCGCAAGCAGAATGGCCGTTAAATATTATCTTGATCAGGGCAAGACGGACGGCAAGAAACAGGCTGTGCTGGATGCCTTTGTCTGTATGCCGAAGGGCGCGGCTCTTTATATGGAACTGCCGCAGGAGGCGTCGGCTGACGCGCTGCGCGTTCTGGAAACGCTGGTGACGTCCCTGCCGTATCTGGGACGCGCGGAATCGTGGATTGCGGCACGACTGCGCGCAGAGCTGCCGCCGCAGCGGCGCTGGAACTGTCGTCTTGCCGCAGCGCAATCCGCCGACCCGGACAATCAGACAGAGGTGCACACGCTGCTGTCGCCCACAGCCTATGCCGATCTGCCCTGCCTGCCCATGACGGGGAAGGGTAAGAAGAAACGCGCCTGCTCATGGCTGGAAGCGCTGGCCCTGACAACAGAAACGCTGCGTGCTGACGGCTGGAACCGTCACCCCCTTCTGGGGCGCTGCGTCTATGTTACGGCAGACGACGAAAGCCCTTCCCGTCGTTCGTTGTCTTCGACAGACGCCGGGCCCTGCTGCGTCACTTATGCCATACGTTCCACCCCTCTGCCGTCCGTTACCCATACGCTGCCGCTGGCCGAGCGGGTACGCATCGGCCTCATGAGTCGGCACAAGCGCTGTTGCGATGGTGACGAGAGCCGGGTTTCGCCGTTGTTCAGCGGCAAGGATGCTCTGTCACGTCCCCTGCGCGGCCACCAGCATGCTTTTTACTGGCCGTGCGATACGGACGGCGACGGGCGGCTTGATCATGTGCGCGTTCTGCTGCCGGGCGGCCTGACACGAGAGGAAAGGCAGGCACTGGAGGGGCTGCGCCATGTCTGGACACAGGGGGCGGAACTGGCGGAGCTGGTCTTTCTGCACTGCCTGCCGCACGCGTCCTTTGCCTCTGCCCGAACGGTTGTCAGCGCTACGCCCGTTGTCCTTGCCCGGCACTATAAGCCGCGACAGGGAACCTTCCGGGAATGGCTGGAAGCGGAAATACGGCGTTCCTGCGCGGAGCAGGGTCTGCCGGAACCGCTTTCCGTGGAGCCTTTGCCCTGCCTGCCCGTGCGGAACGGCGCGCCGTTGCTGTGGAACAGCTTCATCAGACAGCGCAAGGGACAGCCGCCCCGGCACGGCTACGGCTTCCGCCTGCACTTTGCAGAGCCTGTGCCTGCTCCCTTTGCGATCGGCAGCCTCGCCCACTTCGGCTTGGGCCTTTTTGTGGCAGAACGGCCGGAGGCGTAAAAACACGCCTTCCTTTTGGTATGCAGTGCCATCAACTATCAAAGTATTTAAGTTTGAAGCGAGGAGCTGAAATGTCATCTCAGCACGAAGATATTCCCTGCTCTGTCGGTGTATATATAGATACAGAGACGATTATTCAACAACTTCAGGATGTCTTAGAAAGATACAGTTCTCAGGATATTATCAGAGAAATCGTACAGAATGCTGACGATGCAGGGGCTGGTAGACTTGTATTTTTTGTGCTTGAGACGGGAATTCCTGCCGCCGTGCAACATCCAAATATTCATCCCCTGTTACGATGTTCAGCGATGCTTATCCTTAATGACGGCCCATTGAAAAAAGAAGACGTCAAGGGGATTGCTCGCCTGATCGGCGGGAGTAAGCAGGAGGACAGTTCAAAAGTCGGACGTTTTGGGCTTGGACTTAAAAGCCTTTTCCATGTCTGTGAAGCCTTTTTCTTTGGCCCTTATCGTTCGCCAGATCCCAGTATTCAGGGAACACTGTTTGATCCATGGATTGGTATACGCAGCACACCAGAATATCTAGATAAACTTCCTCAGTGGACAGACGTACAAACGGTTACAGCATGTAATATTATATCAAAATTTATTGATAAAAATTATGGCGACAGCTATAGCAATGGATTCTTTATCTATATTCCTTTTCGCGAATTAAAAGATACTAATTCTTTAGCAATTAAAAACTATTCAATAACTTCGCATGATTTTATCATGAACTTTTATTTAAACAAAACATTACAACAATTAGCATTATCATTTTCGCAATGTTCATTATTGTATTATATAGAATTTTTTAATATAAAATCACTACTTGACTCAAATAAAAAAACTTCTATTTATAAATTTTCCATAGAAAGAGACGGTTTTTTACGACGCCTCCAAAGACATGATGCAGAGGGAGTACAATCTTTTGAAAGTACTATCGCCTCAGAACAATGTGGCAAGCAGGAAGCTATATGGGAGTGTCGAGGGATTGATGACTTTTCACTTGAGCATAAAGAACTACAGAGACTTCGGCAGGATTCGCGCTGGCCTAAACGAGGTCTGAACAAAAAACCGGAAAAAGCTCTTCCTCATGCCGCTATTACAATACTGCATAATAAAGACAGCAAAGATAAAAGACTCACCCTGCGCTGGGCTTCATTTCTGCCGCTTGATGATCGCAATACAGAAGTCAGCTCGGATAACAACCTTGTTCAGACAATACGTGCGTCGTATCTTCACGGGACATGGGAAATCCTTCTGCACGGTTACTTCTTTCTTTCCAGCGACAGAAAACACATTTTTGACATTACAAAAATTGGTGAAGATGATATAAAGCAGCAATGGAATAGATTGCTTATGCAGCAGATGCTGCTTCCACTTTTTCCCAAAATACTGCTCAGGGAAATAAATGATGATCTCAAAAATGAAAATATTATAGATGCAGTACGGTTATGGAGCAGATTTGATGAATTCAGAGAAGACATGACTTCATCATGCTTTCTTGTAAAACTCGTAAAAAATGATGCTTGGGAAATTCATACAGAACCTCTGTATATGTTGCCGGAGGGTATCCCTCCAAGTCTCAAGGGATGGCTGGAAAGAGAATTTCGTCCTCATGTCGCCCTGAAGGACAAGGGACTCTATTCGCCGCTGCGACATATAAAGCAATGGGATGAAGACAGTTTTTCCCAGATTTGTCTGCATTTTCCCGTGACTCCCGAAGAACTTGCGGAAAGCGATATCTCTTGGATTCAGAAATTTATTCGTGATATAAAAAAAGAAAATCGCTACAGGCAACACCTGCGAAAATGGCTGCTTCGCGCGCTGCAGAACCGTCTCTTTGACAGCAAAAATGAAAAAGTTCGTTCTGCTCTGTATCCCTTTGCTGAAGATGTATTTCAGAATGAAATATGGTATATGCCCATGAAGACGGAACCCATACTGCGCAGTATTGCCAGAGACAGACCGGAACTGCTGTCACCATGTCTGCTTCTGCCACGCGCGGAAGACAATACAGCCCCGCCTTCATCACAAACACTCCCGGAGAGCATATCCGACGAACAGCGCATCGCTCTTCTGCGCTTTTTGGGAGAAGAAAAGCTGAACGACAGGGAAAAGCAACCGGAAGGCAGTATCCTTCTGGCGGATCGGCTTATTGCAGGCAGGCAAATCCCGGAACTGGACGCATTGCCTTTCTATCGGGTCAGCATTTTTCTTCAGGGCAAGCAGAAAGAAGAGGCCGCACGCAGCTTTCAGGAGCTGCAACAGCAGAAGGAAAGAAACTGCCTCTTCAAACAGCCTGCCCCGGGAAGCGGAATAAGTAACACTCTAAAACAGCTTTCTCTGGTTCTTGAGGATGCAGAAATCTGGCTTTTGCGAACAGAAGCGACGTTGGAATTAAGCCTGACAACGTGGGAAGCAACTCTTTTTGAAGCACTGACGACGAATAAGCTATCTTCAAATGAAAAAATACACAGAGAACTTTTTAAAGACATTCTGAAAAAACTATTTGCAGAAAATAAAGAAAATTCACTTTGCATTCAGGCTCTGCGAAATCTTCTTGCCGGTAAGCATGTAGATAAATATGTAAAATTTGTTCTGTATTCAGAGACACGTCCTACCGTTCATGAACGATGGTCTCATAAATATATATTTATTTATAAAGATGATTACCGGTATCTCTCGGAAGAACACAAAAAAGCTCTTGCAATCGTTGAGGAACACAGCATTGCTTCCGAGCAGCTCCGGGACATACTGTCTGACGCGGCCCCGTGGCAGTTCTGGCAGGATATGCTCCCTTTGTGCCGGAATCCCAAAAAGGACATTCCCGACGAACTTGAAGACATCTTCAAAACAGCTTGCTGGATACCGGCAGCTCAGGGGGGAGGCCTGGCCCCGAGCCATATTCTGGGGGACGATATCCCGACTATCCTGAAAAAAGCTCTGCCGTCCTCCTGGATGTGCCGGGAAAAGCTGTCGGCCTCTCTGGAGCAGCTCTGCTCCGAAGACCAACGCCTCTGGATTATGAAGGTTCTTGACGCTCTTTATCCAGAGCAAGAGCTCAGACGCAGACAGCTCATGGAACTGTTTCAGGATGAGGACTTTCATACCCCGTGTAACTTTTTCCCACCACAGCTTGATGATCTTGCAGCAGTAGCACAGCATCTGCGTCCTCTTGCGGACAGCATGACAAAGGAAGGGCCGGAGGAATGCCTGCTTTCCCTCCTTCTCTCCCTGCCGGAAATACCGTCTGCCGCACTGCAAAAATTTCAGTCTGCTCCTTCAGAATTCAATTACAAGACATGTAGGTATGACATCCTGCTCCATGCAGCCCCTGCCTATGCCCGGATACATAAGTTCACGCTATTGCTGCCGTCCTATGCCCAGTATCTTGCGGCGGCGCGGCAGCATGATGAGAAACTTTTTGAGCGTGACTACCTCTTTCCGACGCGCACGGAAAAAGTCTGGAAAAAAGGCCATGAAATCACCGAGGCACAGCGAGGCCGTGAAGATAGCGCACATCTTGAGGAATCTGTATGGGAGGCTTGCAGATCCTTTTTCAGTTCAGACAACAAAGCCCCATCTGACAAGGGGCGGTCAAGTGCGCAATATATTGAAAAATACTTTTCTGTTCCCTTTGCAAAGGCTGAAAAATACAGAGTGGCTTGCCTTCTCCGGCTCATTGCCGGTAAGAATGACGATATCCGTGTACTGGCTGAGAAATTTTCAAGCAATATAAGCAATGAACTTACAAATATATTTGGTTTCGATTTTGATGATACATGCTGGGACTTTCGTATCTCCGCTGAACCAAGTGACGATCAGGAAAAAAGTCTTGCAGGTTATCCTTTTAAAGAAAATAAAAGAACTTTTTTCACCTGCTCGCTGAAAAACAAAATCTATTATTTGTGTTTTTACAAAAATAAAGCAGGAAAGCCTGCCGAAAACCAGGAAGATTTTACAGAGCGTTTGAAAAAGTCCATTTCTGAATGGTTGAAACAATTTAATAAATTCAAAAAAGATCCCCAAAAAATCTCTGAGATTATAAATAGATTCTCTCCCACGCAGCATTCTCTGAGCGCAACAACAGCACTTTTGAAAGAAGATTTGCGAACAGTTATTGAACAGCTTCGCATAAATGATTTTGACTTAAAAGAAAAGCAAATAGATATTTACAATAAAATACAATACGGCGAAGGACCAACTCTTGAAGAATTAAAAAAAGAACTTTGGGATATCGCTCAGGATAAAAATGAAATTTACGAGGCGATTCTTAAAAAAATTCAAAACTATGGCTACCGGGAGGAAGGCGTCCTTCTTGAACTGATTCAAAACGCGGATGACGCCTTGCGAGAGCGTAGCGAACCTAACACTGAAGAGAGAAGTGTAACTATTGATCTTCATGATCACATTTTATCCTTTTCTCATTACGGACGCCCAATAAATGAAAAAAAAGAAGGAGAGACTTCGGGAAGTAACGATCTTTACAGTATGCTGATGCTGAACAGAAGTGAAAAGGAATTCCTTTCGGCAACAGGAAAACTTGGCCTTGGTTTCAAAAGTGTTTTTCTGCTGAGTGAACAACCGGTAATCCAAAGCAAGGCACTGTGTTTCAGCATCAGAAACGGCATGTTCCCTCAAGAGGAAACAATGCGTCTGGATCAGGATGACGAGATCACTCTTTTCAGGCTCCCGATTAAGCGGGAAATCCCCGATAAGGAAATAAAACAGCGCATTTTTTCTCGCGTTTCTGCATCCGCCGCACTTATTCCTGTTTTTGCACATGAAATCAGGGAACTTGTCATCAATATTAATGGCGATGAGGAAACGTTCGCCTATAATCCAGATACCTCTGATCGCGGACAGGGCTGGATTGCAGACTATAATGCGCATGTGCTGGTCTTTTCAGCCCCGAAAACAGATATACAGCTGGCTGTCAGGCTTGATGAATACCGCAGACCAACCCGATTTCCCGACACCATGCCGCCACTCTGGCATACGCTGCCGACCGTAAGCGGCCTTGACTGGCGGCTGGGCTATGCCATCAACGGCCCGTTTTCGCTGAATGCCGGACGAAGCAATATTGCCCCTGTCAAAAAGGACTTTACCAATCTTGTGAAATTTGGCGAGGTTCTGGGCGAAAGCCTGTGTGATTATGCCCAGTTTGTGAAGAAAAACTATCCCGATGCCATAGCGGCACATAATCATGCGCTCTGGACGGTTCTCAGCAGAGGACTTGAAAGTCCGGAAGAATCTTTGCAAGGAAAGATTGTCCGCAGTCTTCATGCCGAAGGACGCGGACTTTCCTACTGGCTGACACAACAAGGCGTCCCCTGCGGAATTCCCGAAGAATGGTCATGGCCTCTGAAGGGTATTCCCCCCAAATGGCATACCTGCTCTTTTCCTTCTGACAATGCCAGACAGAACTTTTCCCAGACGGTGCAGAAACTTCACAAGGAGCATTTTACAGGTTCTCTCGCACGCTTTGCCTATGTTCCATCGGAACAGAAAGCCCGCCTTGAAGCTCTGGGATTTCCAGTTGAACACATGGAGACAGCCGACTTTTTCACAGCGTTCTTTGCCCGTCTGATTCCCGACAAACGCCTGACGTCCAACCTTCTTTCCTGCCTGCGGCAGATACGGGAAGAGCTTCCCCGACAGGATTTTCCTTTCCTCGTGCGCACGCAGGCCGGTACCTGGGAGGATATCCAGCAGGTACTCTTGCCACCGAATACGCCCTGCGAACTTTCTTCAGACTTCAGGGAAGAACAGCGCAGAGCAGTCTTTGCGCCTCCGCATGCTCTGTTATCCGAAGAATATGTGAGCGACAGGGAAGATGCCGAAATCTATCGGAGACTGCGCAACGGGCATACTGTTACACCGGAGATACTGCAAGGCTGGATAACAGTACTTGAAAGCCCGGATCAGCGGAAACAGGTCTTGACTTATTTACAGGAAGGAGAGCTGCGGCATGAGCTGCTTGTGTCCCTCCGCAATGAACAGCAAGGCTGGATCAGGGACTTTTCCCTTGTGAGTGAACTGCTTGCCAGCATGACAGAGAACGATGACGTTTATAAACATATTTTGATGGATTTATTCCCCGACGCATTTTTGCTGCGAACAAGCCCGGAAATAGACGAATATGAAAGAGAGGAAGGAGAAGAGTACGAAGAAGAGGACACGCCTGTTCTTGCAATAAGCAGCAGATCGCACTGGGAAGCTATGCTTGCCTTCTGGCAGCAGAACAAAGAAGCAGTCGTGAGAGACTATGTTGCCAAAACATGGCCTGCTCAATTCAGGAATCAGAACCTTCTTAAAGAACGGCTTGAAAAGAATAACAGATGCGCGTGGCTTGTCCTCCTGCTTCTTGGTTATCTGCAAAGCATAGGGCGCTCAAAACCGGAAATGCACAGAACCTTTGTGCAGGAACTCCTGACGAAGCACGACAAGCTCTTTACCGACAGCGTGGACAAAGACGATCCTCAATGGCTGCTCCTTCTTTCGTCGTGGCAGGATGCCAATATGTCGACAAATACCTATGCCATGTGGATGACCTGCTTTCCTGCGCTGCATCAGTTTAGTCGTTTCCTGAAGCAGTATCAGAATGTCCTTGGCAGTATGGTACGAGGCAAACTTGACCGAAAGCAATTGCTTGACTGCTTTTCGCCGCGTTCAGCCTCTACCTTTCAACAGTCTGGAAAGCAGTTTGATGCCCCGCCATTACCGCTGCGTCTCGGAAAATACTGGGTACTGCGGGAACTGACCCGACTGAATTTCAAGAACTGTCAGACAACATCCGGGGAAGCCTTTCTGGAGTGCTGCTGGGTTCCCCGTAAACGCTGCTGCGATCTTCTGGGCATGGATTACACAGAAGACACCGACGTACGACAGGCAGAGCTTGTCAGCATTCTTCAGGAACTGAACGGAACGCTGCCGCACTTTGATTACTGTTTTGATATCGCTTTATGTGCAATGAGAAAATAAACATGAAAATAAGTAAAGATGACAGAGTCCGGCATCCGCAGTTTGGAGAAGGCCGCGTCCGCATGGTGGATGAGGATACGGCCATTGTGCGCTTTGAATCGGGCAGGATGGAAGAATGTCTGCTTGCCCAACTCACCCGCCTGACCCTTGCCGTAGAAAAGGGCAGGGGACGCCAGCTTGACGATCCGCTGGCTACGCTTGCTCATGTGATGGCGGCATGTATCCGTTCCATCAACGATGAGTGGGGTGTCTTTGCCAGCTCTCGAATAACTCTTCTGCCGCATCAGCTCTGGGTTTGTCGTCAGGTTTACCAGAATCCAATGCGCTGGCTCATTGCTGATGATGTTGGTCTCGGAAAGACTGTCGAAGCTGGTCTGATTCTTTCGGCGCTGCATGCCGCAGGTCGTATGCGCCGGGCATTGATTCTTGTTCCCGCCAGCCTTGTTACGCAGTGGCAGGAACGTCTGTTCGGCATGTTTGACCTTCGTTTTGATATTTATCGCCCTGAAGACGACACAAAAAAATCCGGCTTCTGGCATGGGGAACGCGCCGTTATTGCCTCTCTTGAAACCCTGCGGTCTGATGTGCGGCAGCGCTGGCAGCGCCTTCTGGATGCCGAGGCATGGGATATTGTGCTTGTAGATGAGGCACACCGCCTCAATATGGATGAAGTGAGCGGCATGACGCTGGGCTATGAGCTGCTTGCCACTCTTGAGCAGCACAAGCGAGTCAATTCCCTTCTTTTTTTCACGGGGACGCCGCACAGGGGAAAGGACTACGGCTTTCTGGCTCTGCTGTCGCTCCTGCGACCTGACTTGTTTTCTCCCAGACAGGCACTTGAAGCGGCGTTCGATGTCCTGCCCTCCGTCATGCTTCGCAACAACAAGCAGAAAATCACGGACATGCAGGGCAGGCCTCTCTTTCCGCCTGTGCATATACACAAGGAAGAGTACGCATACACAGCGGAAGAAGCCGCTTTTTACGAGTGTCTTACAGAATTTATCCTTTCGGGGCGCGCTTACGCCCGGGAACGACATGCCGCGCAGCAGCGCGTCCTTACCTTTGTCCTGCTGACGTTGCAAAAGCTGGCGTCAAGTTCTCTGGCCGCCATCCGCCGCGCCCTGCAAAAACGACTTGTCCTTTTGCAGTCGCAGGAGGAAAAACTGGCCGCTGCGCGAGCCGCCCGGATACCTGCCCCGCTGGAAGAAGCTCTGGAAAGCCATGAAGACGGCGCGGAAGATATGGCAGCGGAACTCGTGACAACAAACGCACCCTGTCAGCTGCCCAATGAAATAGCCTCTCTTCGGATGCTGCTGGAACTTCTCGAACCCATTCGGCATGAAACCAAAATAGACGCCATTATTCAAAAAATCCGTACAGAATACCCGCAGGAATCCATTCTCTTTTTTACGGAGTACAAGGCAACGCAGGCGCTGCTTGTCACCACGCTGCGCCGGGAGTTCGGCGCAGACTGCGCCACCTTTATTAACGGGGATGAAAGTCTGCGGTTTTCCGGGGAACACGGCGCGGAGCATCTGGAAACAATGGGGCGTCATCAGGCTGCGGAAGCCTTTCGCAAAGGTGACGTGCGCTTTCTGGTTTCCACGGAAGCCGCCGGAGAAGGCATTGACCTCCAGGAAAATTGCCATGTTCTCTTTCATGTGGATTTGCCGTGGAATCCGATGCGGCTGCATCAGCGCGTCGGCCGCCTGCATCGCTACGGACAGAAACAGCCCGTGCATGTGCATCTGTTCCGTAACCCGGAAACTGTGGAAAGTCAGATCTGGGAAAAACTGGAAGAAAAACTCCGCCGTATCACTCTTGCCTTTCACGGAGCGATGGAAGACCCCGAAGATATGTGTCAGGCTGTCATAGGCATGGCGCAGCCTTCTTTGTATACAGCGCTCTTTTCTTCTGCTCCTGAAAACCGTCAGAGCCTGCAACAATGGTTCGACAGCCAGACGGCGGAGCTTGGCGGAGCCGATGCCGTCTCCGTTGTAAAACGCATGTTCGGTTCCGTACGCCATTTCGATTTCGGGACGCAGGCTGCGAACCTGCCGCAAATTGCCCTGCATGACCTTTGCCCCTATCTCAAACTCTGCCTGACGCGCCATCAGCGTAAATGGAAAGAGGATGATACCTGCCATATCTCTTTCAAAACGCCGAAGGCATGGCTTTCTTCGCTTGCGATTGCAGAAAGTTACCGCCTTGTTTTTTCTCGTGAACTGCCGTGCAAAGACGACGAGGACAGGGCGGGGCTCGGGCACGCGCTCCTCAACAGGGCGGTGGAAGAAGGCTTTTTTCTTCAGGAAGACTACAGCTCCCTGCCGGGACTTTCCGCCCCCATCTTCATCCTGCGTGTACGCGATCGATCGACGGAAAAAACCCAGATTCTCCAGCGCGTCTATGGTGTGGAAAAACACGCATCAGACTGGAAGCTCTACAAGGACTGGGAACTGCTCCTGTTCCTCAATTCCCTTGCAGACAAGCCGCGTCAGTTACGGAGCGATGCCGCAGCGGCCGTGCATCCCTCACAGGAAGATTTTGACGCTGCAAGGCAGTGGCTCCTGTCCCGGGCGAACAGTCTGCAACTTCCCTTTGCAGTGCCTTATGTCGAAGTCGTCGCGTGTCTGTGCCCGGAAAGGAATCAATAAAAAGAGCCGGTTTGTTCTGGTTATGGCTCCCTCAAGATAGCCGAGAATGACACGGGATATCTTTACTTGTTCCACGGCACAGGGCTGTTCAACAAGCGTGCCAATGCGAAATCAGGTTGTGCCGGAGTATCCAGGATTGCTACAAAGTCTTCCTACTGCTCTGGAGAAAGATGAAAATACGTCTTTTCCAATATCTCCGGGGTTGAGTCTGTTGCATTTCGCACAGCAAATTTTCTCTTATTCATAATGCGTTCTGCATTGGGCAATTTCCACTGTGTCACCGCTAATCCGGTAGACAAGGCGGTGCGTGTCATCTATGCGCCGACTCCAGAACCCGGACAGTTCATATTTCAGCGGCTCCGGCTTCCCAATGCCCGTATAGCCGTTGCGATCAATATCCTTCAGCAGGGCGTTAATCCGTTTCAGTATCTTTTTATCCTGCTGCTGCCAGTAAAGATAATCCTCCCACGCGCCTTCCGCCCATATTTTACGCATTGTCGCAGGGTTCCTCTATCAGTTCATGATCCTGTCCTCTGCCGCTGTTCAGTTCGGCAACCGCCGTGCGCAGGCGACGCATATTCGTTTCCCCATAGAAAGGATCGCGCGGGGCGGCGATCTCAAAGGGAATGCGGCGTTCGCGCACGATAGTACGGGCAAAGATATTGACGGCCGTGGAAGGCGTCATGCCGAATTCAGTGCATATGGCGTCAAACTGCTGCTTGAGTTCCGCATCCATACGGACATTGAGTGTTGTCTGTGTCATAATAGCCTCACATTGTCATCTTTTCTCTGTACGTTGTCAGCATATAGAAAAGATTTTTCCCGGACAAGAGCAAAACGCTTTTTGCTCCGGGAAGGCCCTTTCAAGGAACGGCCTCCCCGGAGCGTCTGTCAGCGCCCGCGCATGTGGTATCGCGGGCGGGGCGTTGCTATTTGCCGTTCAAGGCGCTGTTCAAGCGCGTCAGCGCAGGCAACAAGCTCTCGTGTACGGCGCTCAAGCGTTGCAAGTGCCGCATCAATGTCTGCTGTCCCTCCCGTAGCTGGATGACCTCCCGGCGCAAGGCCTGAATCTGGCGTCCCTGATCCTCCATACGGGTCTGCTGGCCGGAAAGCCATGTTTCCTGCCGGTGCAGCTTCGTGGCAAGTTCTCCTTCCAGGGCCAGCAGACTTTCTTTCAGCATCCTTTCCATTTCGGTCATGCGTCACCTCCGCACCACTTCCCAGGCGTCCCGCTGGCCCACCTTGCCCGCATTGACGATCTGCTGTCCCGCAGGTGTCAGAAGGTAGCTCTTGCCTTCGGCCTGATACGGCTCCAGCCCCTTGAAACTGTTCCAGAGCGAGGCATTTTGCGCTTCCAGCTGTTCCCGCCGGGCACTCAGGTTTGAAATCTCCTGTTCCAGAGCCTCGATTCGGTACTGTGACAGCATCAGCAGGCCCCAGATGGTCAGCACCGACACAATCAGGATTGCACAGCTCCACAGCAGGGCCAGCCGATAGGGACGGCTGAATACCGTCCCCATAGTCCGGCAGCGGGAGCTGATGTTCTGCTCCAGCTGTGCAAGACTTTCGAGGATAGCGTTTTCGGTTGTAGCCAGCGCGTTTTTCGATGACGCTTGTAAATGCTGCTGCAAGGCGTGAAAGTTCTCCTGAAACAGAGCTTCTGTCGCCTGCCTTTCTTTCTCGGTTCTGGCCCGCAGTTTCTCGGCCAGTGAGGATGCACTGTTCTGCATAGATACCTCCCTTGAGGCGGAGCTTGTCGCCGCTCTCCGGATCATGGACAGTGAGATAGTTTTTTCCCATGCGGCCGATTTTCAGACCGGCTTCCCCCAGAGCCTGAATGATGTCCTGCCGCGTGCGGATTTTTCCCTGCTCCAGAAGCGTCAGCAAATAGTCATGCACAGCCTGCCGGTTTTCCTCCCGTTGATTTCTGCCGGGCTTTCTGCCCCAGCGCAGCAGACGCGCCGCATGGAGATCGGCATGGTCCGGCGTACACAGGCGCGCCCGCTGCGGATCATCCGGTCTGGCCCAGCCTTCCCGGATATTGTGCAGGTCGCGAAAGACATCGAAATCCTTTTGCCAGCCGGGCGGGCATGGATTGAAGGCCCGGCCGCTGGAAAGCTCCACGCGCGGAATCACAAAATGCAACTCATGATGCCCGGCGTGGCTATGCCGAACCCAGAGAATTGCCCGCTGATCTTCTTCCAGCCCGGCAAAGGCCACAGCCTCGAAATCATCCATGACGCGCTGTTCCTGTTCCGGCGTTACCGTATCTTCGGGATGCCAGGAAAGAACCCCGGCCGTAAAACGCCATGTCGTATCCAGCAAATCAATCAACGCCCGCGTTCGCTCCACATCGCCGCGCAGGACTTCCGGCGGATGTGCGTCCCGGCCCGGATAGTCCGGCCGTACCAGATAGCGCGTGGGGGCGCTGCCGTTTCCTCGTCCATGCGGAAAAACCTTCATATACATGACGGCTCTCCGGGAGGGGGCGGGGGTGTGTCTTTCGCAAGCAACGCCCGTTCAAGACTGATTAGTGCCGTCAGAATCTCCACGGCTTCGGCGCGGCTTTTCCATGTGTTGGCCCAGCGGGCAAGCTGATTAAGATTGGCCCCGATACGCGCAAGCTGCCGGATACGCTCTTTCTCCAGCGGTGTTTGTCGCAGACGATAGTCCAACGCCCTTTGGCGCAGAAAATCCGTAACGGTCTGTCCCTGCATAGTAGCCTTGGCAGTAATGGCTTCTTTCTCCTCCGGGGTGACGCGCAGCTTGAGCCATGCGCTGCGCCTTGCCGTTGTGCTCATGTCCTTTCCTGCCTTTGGCTTTTGTGCGGGGTCGAGGGGCGGCACGCCCCCGCCAGCCCCGGCAGGGGGCACCGCGTCAGCGTGTGCCCACAACGGGTAGGCTGGCTCTGCGGCCTGCCGCCATATTTCAGATACGCTGCCTTGACTGGCAGGGGATATCCCTTTGCGAAGAATGCGAAATAAGAAAAAAGCGAAATAAGCGAAAAAAGATTCATGATGCGTCACCTCTTTTTTCGCCAGATTCTCTTTTTTCGCTTATTTCTCTATACTCGCTTTTTTCGCACAGACAGAGAATCAGACGCGAACGTCCACCGGTCTTTTCCCGGGAAATACTGATGCGCCGCTGTGCTTCCAGCTGTTGCAAGACTGGTTGCAAACGTTCTTTCGGGACATGCCCGTGAAAGACCCGGCTCAGCTCCGTTGCCGACATCGGCCCCCGCCGGAGTGCGGCCAGAACCTTCTCTTCCAGAGGGTCTGCTCCCCGGCTGCCGAAAATGTACATGGCTGATGCCCGGGCATAGCTCCACATGGCCAGCGCGGCCTGCAAATGTCCGGCGTCTATCTGCTCCTGTCCATCCAGCAGGGCATACACAAGGGCAAGGCGCAATGTCTGGGCCTCGGCACGATTTATCAGACAGCCCACAAGCCCGATATGCTCTCGGGACAGTTCCGGGTAGACCTCTTTCCAGACCGACAGTCCCCTTTCGCTCATTCGCATGAGGCCGCGCTTCTGCGCCCGGGCGATCAGCCTCCACAACTCCTGTTGCAGGGGAGCAAGTTTTTCCTCCGGCATGGGAGACGGCAGAGGAACCAGCTTTGCCCGGCGGGCGCATATCCAGAGAAAGCGATTGCCAAAGCCGTTGAAGGCCTGCACATCTCCCAGACTGACGGCAAGCTCCTGCATGGTGATATGCGTCAGAATATTGATATGAGCGCCTCGCACCGTGATGGGATTATTCTTTGTCAGGGGCGCATAATCGCCGGAATCCCAGAAACTGCGAATGCCCATGGAAAGCGTATTGCCTTCGCGCCGTGTGCAGGCCAGTCCACTGGCAAACTCCTCATCCATGACGAGCAGACGCTTGTCCCCTTTCTCGCGCAAAACTTCTTCCGGGTGGGCGGCCTGCCATCGCTCCCGTTCGGCATCAGATTCCTCCCGGACATGGAAGGCCAGTCCCTCTCCGGTGGAAAGCGGGCCGCTGCTTTCCCGGGCAGGCAAAGGCAGTTTCCATGCCTGTAAATCCGAAGGGCGGCAAAACTTACGTCCGAAAAGGCGACTTACCGGATGCCGGGAGGTTCCTTTGCGCGCCTTGCTGGAATTGCCGCAAATAACGGCAAAGAGACGGGGCGGGTGGATAGTTTCTCCGACGTGGATATGCGGCCCGTAATTGGGAGCAAGCCCGTAGATTTCCGCACAAAAGCGCACCAGTGCCGTTATGCAGACCGCTGCCGGGTCCGCCTCGCTGTCTCGCGTGGCCAGCCGGACAAATTCTCCCAGAATACCGGGACAGGCTTCCCAGGAAAACGTCGGCCAGCTGTGCAGCTCCAGCTCCACCGGTTCGTCTGGCCGCAGGTGTGCGTCCTGCATGACGTGCAGGCCCGGAAAGCGTTCCTGCGCGTGGCGCAAAAAATCCGCTGCCGGAAGGGCCTGTTTCAGACACTGCCCTATATCCATATGCTCGGGAACTTCATCCGCCAGATCCCACGCCTCGGGCAGTTCGGAGGGGGGCAGAACACACAAAGGCGTAACCTCCTGTTCTGCGAGAACAGTCAGCAGGGAACAGACCGCACGAAAGCCCGGCGCATCGTTATCCGGCCAGATCGTGACGCGTCGGAAACGCAGCGGCGCATAAGCAGATCGGCAAACAGCGTTTGCGCCGCCGCTCCATGTCAGAACAGCATACTCCGGGAAAAGACGCTGTGCGGCATCCGCTGTTTTTTCTCCTTCCACCAGCAGTACCGGCGCTTCCGGGCGAAGTGCGAGTTCATGCAGACCATACAGGGGGCGCGGCTCCGGCAGGGCCTTCCAGAACCAGCCGGGCGAGCCAGTTCCCCCTTCCCGACCATAGGACAGAGGCAGAATGACCTTGCTGCCGTCTTCGCGTGAAAAGCGCGCGACACAGGCAAGCAGGCGTCCAGCCTCATCCAGATAGCGCCAAAGCTGCGTATACGTCCCCAGCTGTCCATGCCGACGCGGCGGCTCCGGCGCTGAAGGAGGCACAGGCAGCAGGGGGATAAAGGGACGCGCCGGCGCAGGGGAAGACGTTGTTGCGCAGTCCGGAGAAAGCGTATACCGCCGGGCCAGCTCTCGTGCCGCCTCGCCGGGGCGCAGCCTCCAGCATTGCGCGGCAAGGCTGATGATGTCCGACCAGCGTTCTCCGGTGGCAAAGTCGCTGCCGACGCCGTTTTGCAGATTGGTGCGGCAGGAGTTCCCCTGTCCGCCCTCCAGAGACGCGCAACAGTATTCCCTGCCGACGATCCGCCCTCCCGGCAGGATATCCGCAAGAACATCCGCCAGACGCGGTTGCAAACCATCTCTGACCGTCTGAAAGAGATCGCTACTCATGCCTGCCCCGCCCGCGTCTGGTATCGTTGCTTTCCAGCGTCTCAATGGAGCGAGAGGCAAAGAAGGCCTCAAGGTCCCTGATGTCATACAGAACACGTCTGCCGAGTTTGGCATAGCGCGGCCCTTTATGCTTGCAGCGCCAGACCTCAAGCGTATTGGGCTGAACGCCCAGATAGGCGGCAGCTTCCTGCGTGTTGAGTTTTTGCCGTTCGTTCATTTGACACTCCCTGCATGATTTGGGCTGCGCTGTATGCAGCCTCATGAGCTTTGAAGGGAGTGTAGGGGCTTTGCCTGAGGCAAAAAATCGTCTGCCTGAAACAGCGGACAAAAAAGAATCTCCAGGTTCTGTTCAAACCCAGAGATCCTTTAAAATATAACGCTATTTCAATATGTTATAAAATACAACGTTCTGTTCATCGCACTATATTCATGGAAACAGGCCTCAGAGAATCAGCGTGCTTTTCCTGCTCCCGGCGTCTTTCTGGCATGTCTGCCAAGCGCAGCCCGGATAATTTCCATCGCCCACCCATCCAGCGCATAGGGAGTTCCGCTTTCTTTTTTCCTGCCGGTGGAAAGCAGTGCTTCAATGTCTCCCTTTATTTCCGGGTGTCGGGAAAGCTCCTCTTCAAAAGCCTGCTGTATTTCCGTACGCGTGTAGGCGGTATCAGGCTCTGCATCTCTCAACAGACGCTCAATCGTCGGAACAGCAACACGCCAGAATGGAATTTTTCTGATATCGCGGGTTTCCTGCCCCTTTCCGTCCCGTGCCTGCAATGTTTGCTGTTTTCTTTGCAGCTCCCTGTTTTCCTCATGCAGCGCAGCAAGTTCCTCCTGCTGCTTCCGGCAGCTCTCCCTTTCGAGAATGAGCGAAGCCTCAAGACCTTCCGCCTGCTTCTTCAGATTTGCGATGGTGGATACATGCGCCGCAATAAGCTGATCCTGATAGCTGCTTTTCAGTGCGACAAAGTCTTCCACAGCAAGGCACAGCGTCTGCCTGCCAAGGCAACGCTCAAGCGTCGCCATATCTCTCATGCCCGCATTGAAAGAGTATGGATAGAATCTGGCTTTCACATGCTCTTTTACCGGATCAATCAAGGGCTCAGCAGCAATATAAAAGGGCAGCGTATAACGTATGGCAATATCGAAAGCCCTGCCGGGATCGGCAATCCCCAGCTCATTCATGCAGAATTTAAATTCTACGGCCTTGTTGAGTGTCACAGGTGTTGACCAGTTTCCATGTCCTGCCCAGCGGATAATCCGCCATGCAACAAATCCGCAGATAAGAAGCAAGGCTGTATAGAGGACAAAAACGTGTCCTGCCCGTGTGCTAATCAGCTGCTGCAATAGAGGAAAAGTTTCTTTTTCGAGAAGACCTTCATGATAGGCACGCTCAATCAGAGATAAAAATGTATGTTTATCTATATAATCAAGAAGAAATGCGAGAGAAGATGCAATAAATGCATACACAAAAAAAGCAAAGGTTTTCTGCAATGCCCCTTTCTGCAACAGGGTAAGATTTTTATCGGATCGTTCCATATACTTCCTGACCATCTAAAATATACCCGGTATCCGGGGCGTGTTCCTGCCGGTCAGCAGCGGGTAAAAATTCCCCCCGGAGCCAGCGTCGCAGCTCCCGGATGCCGAAGCCGCGCAGGGCTGGCAAGGGGAAAAGCGCAGCGGCCCTTGCCAGACTGAGCAGAGCAGGCAGAAAGGAGCCAGACGCCCGGGGGGAATTCCCCCTGGTGAAGCTGCCTTTCCTGCCTGCATTCTGTCAACTGTTACAGGAAAACTCACGTTATCCCTGCGTTTCCACTGAGCCAAACAGGCCGGAAGCGACTTCGGAGGCCTTGCGCAGGGCATCATCATGCAAGTGAGCATAGCGCTGCGTCATCTGCGGGCTGGAGTGTGTCAGCAGCTTTTGCAGCTCGTACATGGAAACCTGCCCGGAACTGGCCAGCCAGGAAGCAAAGGAATGGCGCAAGCCATGCAAGGGGCGGAAAGATTCCGGCAATCCCGCTTTTCTCTTTACGCGTTTCAGAAAGGGCGTGATATTCCCGCGCGGCTTGTCATCATAGCGGCCGGGAAAAACATAGGGGCTGCGTGTCTGTGGCACAGAGGAAAGAATGGCTCTGGCCTGCTCATTCATGGGGATAGTCTCGGTTTTCCCCTTTTTAGCCACTTCTCCGCGTAACGTGATGAAGCCGCGTTCAAAATCCACATCCTGCCATTGCAGATTGAGAAGGGTTCCGCGTCGCATACCGGTAAACAGTGCCAGACGAACCAGCGAAGCCAGCGTCTGATCCGGCTCCTCATCCAGAGCCTGCAAGAGCTTTCGAGCCTGTTCCGGTGTCAGGTTTTCCGTCACCTTGTTGTCAACCGTCGGCATGGAAATATGCAATGTGCCGGGAATCGCTTCCACATAGCCCTTGCGCAAGGCAAAATTCAGCAGGCGTTTGATCAGCGTCAGGACATGCTTGACTGTCTGCGGGGATTTTCCGGCCTTTTCCAGACGGGAACGCAGCCTGTCAATGTCGTGAACAGTCAGCTCCGGGATGCTCTTTTTACCCAGTGCCGGGGCAATGTGCAGCGAATAACGGATGCGATCATCCTTGATGGTGCGGTTGGCGCTCTTGGCTTCTGCAAAAAGGGCCCAAATCCTGTTAAAGGAGTACCGGGATTCCTCTGCCTGTCGTGCGGCTCGGGCGGCGGCTCTTTTTTCACCATTGGAGGCATCCTTGCCTTCGATACGCAGGCCCCGGATGGAGGCAGCCTTGGCGGCGGTCATATTGTCACGATACTGCCCGCCGACTTTTTCCTCAATGAGCTTTCCCTGCTTACGATAGCGAATATAGTAGATTTTTTCTGTGCCGTGTCCTGCTGCCCGGAGGGCCTCCACAAAGTAGACGCCTGCATATCCAACAACTGACTGCCGCTTTCTGCTTGCCATACCGACCTTTACCCTGTTTGACGCTCTATGCCCCACACATGCGCAGCATGATGCAGCTTAACATATTGAAAATAAGGATATTCCTTATTTTCATCTGCCCCACACCATGCCCCACAGGCAGCATAAAGTCCAGTCGATGTCGGCGGCTTTTCAGCGAAGAAATATTTCGTTAATTAATTGAAAAATAAGACTTTATCAAAGTTTATCAAAGAAGGTAAATCCTACTGTAACGGCCTTTCACGCCGTCGACAGGGGTTCAAATCCCCTTGGGGACGCCAAATTTAGGTACAAAGAAGAATGCCAAAGTCCAAAAGACCTTGGCATTCTTTGTTTTTTCATTCCAATACGGTTTCCCGAAATCCAGCCTCGTCCGCTTGCATCCATGAAATTTGTGGGTATATCCGTAGGTAGGAATGTGGTACGACATTTCCGATACCTACACGGATAACCGGCCGGAATCAAACATATTTTTGTCCATGTGGGTATCTCTCCGTCCAACGACAACCAGGGAGTGCCCATGCCTCTTACCGATACCCACATCCGCAGTCTGAAACCCGATTCAAAGCCCCGCAAATATTTCGACGGCGGCGGCCTGTTCCTCTATGTGCCCACCAGCGGCAGCAAGCTCTGGCGGATGGCTTACCGCTTTGACGGCAAGAGCAAACTGCTCAGTTTCGGGGAATACCCCAGCGTCTCGCTCAGGGACGCCAGAGAACGACGCGAGGATGCCCGGCGTCTGCTGGCCAAAGGCGTTGATCCTTCCGAGCAGAAACGGGAAGAAAAGAAGGCCAGAATCTCAGCCGAACGCGAGAGCTTCCAGAATATCGCCAGAGAATGGCATGAAACCCGCATGGCAGAGTTTTCTGAAAAGCATCAGGGAACCGTCATATACCGGCTGAAAACCTACATCTTTCCACGTATTGGCAAAATGCACATCGCCAAACTGGAAACACGGGATATCATGGAGGTGGTCAAGCCTCTGGAGCAGCGGGGAAACTATGAGACTTCCCGGAGAGTGCTGCAGATCATCAATCAGGTATTCCGCTATGCGGTCATCACGGGCCGGGCAAAGCACAATATCGCAGCCGATCTTCGGGGAGCCTTGAGGCCGAGAAAAACGGTCCATCGCGCGGCGGTGCTGGAACCGGAAAAAGTCGGCCAGCTTTTGCGGGATATCGACGCCTACGAAGGCTATTTTCCTCTGGTCTGTGCCTTGAAGCTGGCTCCGTTGGTTTTCACCCGTCCCACGGAACTGCGGGCTGCCCAATGGAAGGAATTCGACCTTGAGTCCGGGGAATGGCGCATCCCTGCGGAACGCATGAAAATGCGCCGTCAGCATCTTGTGCCCCTGTCCCGGCAGGCAATGTTCATTCTTCGGGAACTTCAAAAATACTCCGGGGAGGGAAAGTTCCTTTTTCCTTCCATCCGCACGGAGGTACGGCCCATTTCCGATGCGACCATGCTTAATGCGCTTCGGCGCATGGGCTACCAGAAGCACGAAATGAGCGTGCATGGTTTTCGCTCCATCGCATCCACACTGCTCAACGAACTCGGCTATAACCGGGACTGGATTGAGAGGCAGCTTGCCCACGGGGAGCAGGACGAAGTGCGTGCGGCATACAATTATGCGGAATATCTGCCTGAGCGCCGAAAGATGATGCAGGATTGGGCGGACTATCTGGAACAACTCAAGGCAATCCACACACGTCAAATATCATCCTGAAATCAAGTAATATCAACAAGTTTATCAAATTTTATCCTCCAGCCAAGTCCAGCAAAATCTCTTGACATAGACCCCATATAGGGGTTTACATCGGGGTTATGGGAAATCTGTAAGGGGTTTATTTTGAGGGTTCGCTTGCAGGAGGGTAACGCTTTGGCAAAATTGATCAAACCGCTGACAGCCACACAGGTGAACAATGCGAAGCCAAAAGCGAAGATGTACAAGCTTTTTGATGGCGGCGGACTGTTTTTGCAGGTCAATCCGTCCGGTGGCAAACACTGGAAATTGAAGTACCGCAAAAACGACGGCAAGGAAAGTCTGCTGACCTTTGGCAGTTTCCCTGCGGTATCGCTGGAACAGGCCAGAAAGATGCGGGACGAGGCCAAAAGCCAGATGGCTCTTGGTGTTGATCCGGGAATAGCCCGGCAGGAAGCGAAGGCGGAACGCGCGAACCGCGCAAGAAATACCTTTGAAGCCGTCACGCGAGAATGGCTGGAAATCCATTCCACCAAAGTCAAGCCGCAGTCTATCCATCGCTATGAGGTAGAGCTGGACAAATTTGTCTATCCGATTATCGGCAAAAGACCCATAGCGGAAATGAAAGGCCCGGATTTCGTAGCCATGCTGCACGGCATTGAAGCTCAGGGAAGATTGTACGCCGCAAAGCGCGTTGCCACACTCTGCGGCATGATCATGCGCTATGCCGTGGCGACGGGGCGGGTTGAATACGATCCCCTCCCCTCTGTGAGGGGAATTCTGAGAGCGCACAAGACCAGACACCATGCGGCAATGACCGACCCAAAGGAAGTTGGCCGTCTGTTGCGAAGCATTGACGCCTATCCGGGCAGCCTTGTCGTGTCCAGTGCCCTGAAAATTGCTCCCTATGTCTTTGTGCGTCCGGGCGAGCTGCAACAGGCCAGATGGGCGGATATTGATTTTGACGCCTGTGAATGGCGGTACATCACCAGCAAGACAGGCACGCCGCATATTGTTCCGCTGGCCCCGCAAGTCATGAAAATCCTGAACATGCTCTATGCCTATACAGGGCATCAGGAATGGGTATTTCCCCATAACTGGCAAAAAGGCAAACCTATGGCGAAGACTGCCCTGCTTGCCGCATTGCGCTCCATGGGAATAACCAGCGAGGAAATGACGCCCCACGGTTTCCGAGCAATGGCCCGGACATTACTTGATGAGGTTCTTGGGGAGCGGTATGATCTGATAGAGCATCAACTTGCCCACATGGTGCGCGATCCCAATGGCCGTGCCTATAACCGCACACAGCATTTGCGGGAGCGGCACCGTATGATGGAACGGTGGGCCAATTATTTGGATAAATTACGTCTTTCTATTCATATGTAGAAGTTTTGACCTTATCGGATAGTTGGCTCCATCTCGGCGAGTTATCTGTCCGGTGAAATCAAAATTTCCACATTTTCTACTATCAATTAGTCCTGAAAGTAGTACAATATGATTTTGTACCGTAATAAAATGCTTCTTTTAGCTGTACGGTGCAGTAAACTATACACGAAGAAAAATTTCAAAATACATATTAGCAGCGCTCAATATTTTCTGATAGAGATTTTCTGGATCAAGTAAGTTATGTTCTTCCCTATAACATGTGACATATGAAAACCATGGAGTTCCTTCATTCACCACTTGTAATTTTACAATTTCCATGTCTGCAGGTGCTATATCTTTGATAAGATTTTGTAAATCTTCAATAATTTCTATTTCATTGTGATTATACAGTCCTACATCAATACTAAAGCAATACGGAGTACGAATATTTACAGTTCTTCCTAGAGAAACACCTATCCAATTGAATTTTTCATTGGGCTGCCAAAAGACAACCTCCATATCGCTTCTACCTCTATGCCAATGAATTGCAAACTGTACATTTTCGCCCTTCTTCTCTATCAAAGGTCGACATTTCTGATCCAGAAAAGCCTTGAGCCTACCGCACACAACTTTATTAATATACCGTACGTCATAATTTTGTTCTTGCTGCCATAGATTGTCTGTATTTTGTGATGTAGATGTCACTTGTGACAATTGCAGCATTTTAAGAAATATTTGTGCTTCTTCCTGTGATAATACATCTTCCTTGCCATTAAAATTGAGTTGCATTGATCTATACAGGGCATCAATAAATTCTTGAAAGCGTTCCTGTTTATATTCTGTACCAAGATCCTTGTAAAGTTTACAAATAGTTTCATCTTCAGTGGGGTCATCTATAGATCGTAACTTATCAAATAATGTAACAATTCCTTTGGCATCGAACTGATAGATATAATTGTAAAAAGCTTCATAGGATGATTGTATACAAATGATGGCAAAGAGCAGCCTGTCTTTTTCGCTTTGATCCACACTTGTCACAGAATCATTGTCTGCTCCTGAAGTTTCTGTCACACTGGCAACCTGCTTGAGCAAGAGCAGGGTATTAAAAACACGTTTTAGTCCACGAGGATTGAAGCCTATGGATGTGACGATGAGTTGCAGGTATTTTTCAATGTCGGATTCATCATAGGAGATACCGATATTTCCCAGAAGAGTTCCGATATAGTGCCGCACCTCATACTGAAGCACAGGCATTTTGAAGGGGAGCTGAATAATCTTGTCAAAAAAATTCTTTTCATTGTTACTGGCTATTTCAGCGCCAAACTTGGCCGCGAGGCCCTGGTTGACAACCTTGTAATCGCAGGCAAGAAAAAACACACAGCCGCGAATATCCAGAAACAACTTGAAGGCTTCCAGCAATTCAACAGCTTTCACCGGAGCAAGGCGATCCAGATCGTCAATAAAGACGACAATCCGCCTTTCATCATTTCTTCCAGTGATTTTTTCCACAAGTTCAGACAGTTTTTTCTTGAGATCAGCAATATGTTCAGATGGATCCGTGGCTGTGTTTTCGTCGGCAGCCATAAGGGAACTGGCGGCCTTGATGGCCGCGCCTGAAAGACCGCCCACTTCCGATCCCACTGCGGAGACAACTCGTCCAAGGTGGGCAGTGATTTTTTTCAGAGACGCCTTGTCCGCATTATTGTTATCTGGAAGTGCGTTGATAAAGAAGGAAATCAGCGAGGTGGCGAGGAGATTTTCACAACCGAACTGGGAATATTGCCAGGTATTGAACCAGACAAAGACGTAGCGCTCCTTCCGTTCGCTCAATTGCTCCCGGATCAGATTCATCAGGCTGGTTTTGCCCGACCCCCAGTCGCCCTGCAAGGCGATGGTCATGGGCGTTTCACACTTTTCGGCAAAACAGGCCAGCGCTCTGGCATATCGATCGAGGCCCAGGCAATCGTCAGCAGAGCGTTCCAGCGGGGTATCACACAGACCGATACGCGACATGGCAGACTCCTCACCGTTGAAGACGGAAATGTTTACATGCATCACAAATGGGGAGATAGAAGGCCTCAAGGTCAGGCTTGCTGAAGCAGGCGAAATGCCAGCAGTCAAAAACCGGAATGCTGCGCTTTTGCAGGGACAGGACATGAATATTCACGGAAGGGATCGATTCTTGCAGACGTATATCGCCAAACGCCGATAGAAAGGATTCCAAATTCATGGTAACGATAATATCCGGCTCAAGAATCTCTATTTCCCTCTGAAAATAATTTTGGCTGCACTTCAATGTTTTTTCGACAAAAAGATTGATGCTGCCCCAGTCAGCTTGCCAGGAAGGATTGTCAGCATATTCATGGCTGAGCTTTGAGAGATTCATAAAAGCGAAGCTGACTCCGTCATGGGTGGCAAAAGTATCGGCAATAACACTTGCCGGTGGGATATCCTTCCAGTCCGGGCAGTCATGGATAAGACCGTAGGTAATTTTAAGCATACGCTTGAAGAAGGCATGACGCTCAAGGGGTTTTCCACCGACCCATTTTTCCCGAATTGCCGGTAGAAAAATATCTATATAACTTTGTCCCATGATATCAAGCGTTTCTCTGCCTACGAAAAGAACTTTTGGGTGCTGCCGTCCATACGCCGGGAAAAGTCCGTCTGTTACAAAATAGCTCTCATCATAACTATCCCACACCTGCTTGAGTTCCTTTGACCACTGATCAAAGAGGGCATTGAGTTGCGCATTGATAGCCCTTTCTTCTTCCGAGAAATCCGAGCAAACCGTATATTGCATGTTTACTTGCCTCATCCATCCCCCGGTATTACCGGGGGATATGACTGTATACAATTAAGCGATGAAATCCGCTTACAAGGCCGGAGCATGTTTCCCTTTATGGGGGCCATTTGGATGTCTTGGGCAGCCAATTGCTGTCAAACTAGCTACCGACGGATATTTCGCGCCACAATATTCACAGTAAAACTGAGCCGCCATCACAACCTCCTTGGCATATGTTGAAAAATTCCTGGCGGTAAAGTGTACCTTTTCGCCAGCCCACTCTCCTCATGTTAATGGAGGTAAGTTATACCAAGCAAAATAACTGTCAAGACGTTATGAACCGGTATTGGACATAGTCCTTCTTCATGGCGAAAAGGTACACCTTCCTGACATTCTATGGACTAACTTTTTCGTATAATTTCGCACGGTAGCGAAAGGTGGAACGGGCCATCCCGCACCGTCTGGAGGCCTCTGTTGCCGAAACATCTCCCTGTTTCCAGCGTTCATACATACCGAAAAAATTTGCGGGTAGAGGCTTGGCTTTCCGGCCAAGTGGTATGCCCTTGCGCCGGGCCGCCGCGATGCCCTGAGCCTGCCTGTTGCGGATGTTCTCCCGTTCGCTCTGGGCCACAAAGGAAAGCACCTGCAAAACAAGGTCGGCAATGAAGGTGCCGAGCAGGTTTTTGTCGCGTCGGGTGTCGAGCAGGGGCATGTCCAGCACGAGGATATCCACGCGCTTTTCGCGGGTTAGTATGCGCCACTGTTCCAGAATTTCCTCATAGTTTCTGCCAAGCCGGTCAATGCTGGTGACGCAGAGCAAATCCCCCGGCCTGAGCTTTTTGAGCATGGCCTGATATTGCGGGCGCTGGAAATCCTTGCCCGACATTTTGTCCATGAAAATGCGGTTTGATGATATGGCCTGCTGTTCAAGGGCTATACGCTGGCGGCTCTCATTCTGATCCGTACTGGATACGCGGATGTATCCGTAAGTTTCTGCCATGACGGTTTCTCCTCTGAGTGGCTTCCTGTTCACAGTTCATCATCCGGGATGTCGGGAGTAATGAAGCTGTAGGGTTGTTCGCGTTTCGGAGGCGGCGGGGGTGTGTCTCTCTTTTGGTTTTTTCGTCCTTCCCGGTGCCGTCTGGCTTCGGTCAGATATTTGGTCAGGGTTTGAGGTTTCACCTCAATGCCTTTTTCATACAGCTTTTCGACAATCTCCTGTGTATCGAAGCCGCGTTTCTTCATTCGCTCCAGCGTCGGGGCAAGGGTGAAAATGGCCTGCTGCACAGTCATGGCGCGGTTTCCGTTCAGCGTGACGGTGGCGGGTTTGAGCTTGGCAAACTCCTGTCGGATTTCTTTCAGTTGAATGGCGGTAATGCTCATGGTAGTTTCTCCTGTGATTGACGGGGGGCATCCCCGGTTTGTTTTCTGCCTTTGGCGGTCAAGCGGCACGCTTGCCCACGGGTTTTCGCCAGAAAACATAGTGGGCTATGACTCGCCTTCGAGTCGAGATTCCCGGCGGATGGTCATCGCATCCTCAGCGCATCCTTGAGCGACGGTGCGGCGGCGCGGTTTCAGGCTCTTGCGGGACGTGTTGTTCACGCTTGGCCTCTTGTCGCGCCTCCTCCTGGCGTTCACGCTCCTGCTGTTCCTTTTCCTGCTGACGCTGGAATTGCTCGGCTCGCTTGCGCTCCACAAAGTCGAGATGCAGTGGACGGATTTCCGGTTGACGCAAAAATTCCTGATAGCCTGCCATGAGCCTTTTCATTTTCTTCAACAGCGTCTCCAGCTCCTCTTTTTCCTCATGGCTTTGCTTCCTGTGGGCCGTGTATTCCGCTTCAAGCTGAGTCTGTTTTGTGCGTAACGTATCCACTTCCTTTTGCAGACTTTCTTTCTGCTTTTGAGCAATATGTGTGACGGCAAGCGCCTTTTTCAGCTCGGCAATGATGGATGACGCTTTTTTCAGCACGGATTGGTAGTTGAACATGGATGCCTTCGGTAAAGCGGAATCTTCCCGAAGAATCTTTTCCGCCTCCTCAGCCTGTTGCTCATACGCTTCAATGCTCTTTTTCAGTTCTTCTTCGCGCTGTTCCAGAGCATCGAGGATTTGCCGGGAATTTTGGGCAAGTTCTTCGGATTCCAGAATCAGGTTGTTCAGAGCTTCCTGTTGCTGCTTGAATTCCCGCGTATCCAGATGTTTTTTCGCTGAACCGGGCTTCTGCTCGACGCCGCGCTGAATCTCGAAGCCACGGCTTTGCAGATAGAGGGGGAGTTCGGTTTGCAGCTTTTTCAGACTGGCGCGGGTATAGATGCTGTTGGCACTGAGTCGTCCGTCCGGCGTTACCGGCACATGAAGAAAGTGCATGTGCGGCGTTTTTTCGTCGGTATGAACCATTGCGGAGATGACATTTTCCTTGCCGACAAAATCGGTGAGATAGGTTGCGGCTTCCTCGAAAAATCGCCTGGTCTCCTCCTTGCCGATGCGTGTAAAAAAGGATGTGTCCGAACTGACAATCAGACCGCACAGGTGTACGGCATCCTTACGCACGGCTTTGACCATGAGCAGGTCGTCAATGCGGTTCTGGATGGCCTGCGCGTAGTTGTCTAAGGCGGATTCGTGGAGATCGTAGTTGCCGGTGCTTCGACTGTAGTCGATGTCGGGGTTGGAATGGCTTTCACGCTCGCGTAGATTGTGCGACTGAATGCCGCGAATGGCGTCTTTCTTGAATTTGTCCATATGCAGGACGAGTGTAGACATGGCAGAACTTCCTTGTATCTATAATCCACGCTGTTTTCAGACGGCTGCAAGGCGGTACACTTTTGCCGTTGTCGCGGTACAGCCGAAGAAGACTCTGGTGGACATATCCGGATTTTGTTGGATGCATGTTCGAGAGGTGTCCCGCTGTACCAGTGCTTAAGCAGCGGTACAGCGGGACACCTGAAAAATGCTCAATCAAGACCTTCCAGTTTTCTTTTCAGTCTGTGGACAGCCGATTTCGATTTGCCCATTTCCTCGGCACAGTCGCGGATACTGTACCCCTCGCCAAGCAATCTTTTCAGCTCCTCCAGTTCCACATCCTCAATTTCGCGCACCTGCCAATGCAGGACATTGCCCTCGGCAATCAGGTTGGCCTCAAAAGGTTTGGCGTCATCACCGAGAATGCCTCTGGCCTTGGTCAGATGAACCTCAAACCGTGCGCCTTCGGCCATTGCATATTCCCGTGGCCTGCGGAGACTGATGACCGTATCCATGATGTCCTCTTTGGCACTGGTGCCGCGCTGGTCGCCGGATTTCCCGGCATGATGGATCAGGAGAACCGTGATTCCCCTGCGGCGTAAATCCAGAAGCCATGCCTGCATGGCCTGCCAGGATTGCGATTCGTTTTCCTTGCCCGTGCGGCAGAGAGTAGCGATGTTGTCCAGCACCACCATGTCCATGCCCTTCAGGAGTGGCTCAATCATGGACTGCCCGCTGGCGGTGGATAAATCCGGCATGGCGCACGGCTGTAAGTCGGGCGTAATGAGCGAAAGGTTTTTCAGCGCCTGCGGCGGGATGGCCATGCCGCCCACAAGAGAGGACAAACGGCTTTGCATGGAGGTTGCGGGCATTTCTCCGTCCACATAGAGCGTTTTTCTGGGTATGGGCGCGCGCCAGTTGAAGACCGCGCCGCCAGAGGCGACAGCCACGGCCACGCTCAGGGCGGCAAAGGTTTTGCCCACGCCTCGCGGGGCGTAAAGAATGCCTATCCCCTGAACCGGCAGGATGGGCGATAGAAGATAACCCCGATCAGGTATCTTCATGGATAGAAACTCGCTCATGTCCAGAGCGACAAGACCGTGTTCTTTGGTCAGGGCCGTTTCCAGTTGCAAGCGGACGGCTTCAATGCCTTCAATCTGGTGAAGATCATTGAAGTCAGTGCCGTTCCCGCTGATGAATTGAGGGAGCACAAGTTGAGCGTTTGCGGCCTGAGCCGCTTCCTCGCTTTTCTTGCGCCCGGTTTCGTCATTGTCGCCGCAAATGATGATTGTCTTGTCCGACAACCGTTCTTTTATGCTCTTGGCAACTGTGGCAAGATTGTTCGCGGAAAAGGCCACACAGACCGTCCAGCCTGTGGCAAGATGGATGCTTGCGCCAGTGGCAAAGCCCTCGCAAACGGCAACAGGTTTTTCCGGCTGGCCCTGAATGATGAATTGGCTGCCGGACACCTTGCCGCCCATGAGAAAACGCTTTGTTCCATCGGGATAGATGCGTTGCAGGCTTTGCAAATTGTTTGCGGTATCCAGTACAGGAACAAGCAACGCGCCGTCCCGCGCCTGTCGTATGCCTTCCAAAGCTGTAATGCCCTTGCGGCGCAGATAGGGATGGTTGGGATCGCACACTCGTGCCGAACTCCACTCCTGTCGGGCCTGTTGGACTGCTTCAGCATGGCGTTTGGTACATTCCGCTTCGCGTTGCCGCTGTACGGACTGTTGACGTTCCCGCCATGCCGAAAGTTCGGGCACGGAAAGCGTCCGCTTTTCTTCGGCACAGAACGTGCCCTGATCATCGGTTTCCCAGTTGCACCACCAGAGAGTGGCCGGTTTGTCCAGATGGGCAATGTACGCGCCATTCTGTTTGTGGGGCTTGCCTTCTGTGGGACAGCGGTGAAGAGTGCCGTCCGCGAAGATTTCCTCAGGAATGAGGCCATGCTGTCCAAGCACATCATGGAACGTATGAAGAAGATCATTCATGGTCTTCACCTTCCTTTCCGACACGTTCAATAAACGCCCTGATGTCCTCGGCGCGCCAGACTGTCGTGCGCGGGCCGATTTTTACAGGCCTAGGATAGCGTCCGGTTGCGCATCCTTTCCACCATGCGCTCTTGCTGATGGGAAAAAGCTCCAGAACTTGCGGAAGCCGAAGAAAACCAGTGGAGGGTATATGTGTATTCATGCTGATAACTCCGTCGTTAAAAGGTGATTACGGAGTTATCTAGCAGAATTATTCAATAAGTACACATTGTTCGATGAAGTCCGATACAGTTGAACAGCGTGCGATAAAGTTTTTTTGAGCTTGATGGAAATTGAAAAAAGATGGATTTTTCTGAAAATTTTTTCAGAAATATATTGTAATAATGTAAAATAACTGGAGATATTTATTTGACAATGGACACAAGTATCCAGCCCTTTGAATATAACGCTATGGGGGAAGGAAGGATAAAGCCGTCTTTTCACGGCTGGACAAAGCCAGTTACATCCACAAAAAATCGGGGTTTGTATTGGGGGTTGTTTTAGCGTTGTATAATAAAATTTATAACTATATCAAATAAATAAAAGTTAGCTAAGTAGACTATCTGGACGGATTACGCAACACACAGCAGAAAAGAAATAAGGAGGGAGTATGAAAAAGGACACCATGACAGACCGTGATGTTTGTATCTCCATCGGGAAAATAGAAGACGAGACGCAGGTGACGAGCAATGACACCGGCTGGAGTGAAGAAGAAAAGGAGCGTATGAGACAATACGGCTATGACGACATGGACATGATCCGGGCGTGGTATAGCTGAAACAGGTTTTACAGGAAAACAGCGGCACGGAAGGTACATGACTATCCCTGCCGCTGTTTTTTATTGTCCATTTTTGGGCGACAGGGTATCCTTTCCTCCATGACAGACCGACAGAACATAACCATAGGCAGAGTGCGGCAGGCGTATGGCCTGACAGTCAGAGAAGGTGAAATGCTTGCCCAGGCACTCTGGCCTGACGCCGTTCAGCCTCTGGGGCTATGGCACACGACCTATGAAAATTGCTGGCAGGCATTTGTTGCGGGCAATCATGTCGCATATGGAACGCAGATGCCGGAATTTCCTTCAGTGCCGGAACTGGGGGCGGGCATTCAGACATATCTGCTTGGCTTTGATGTGATGGAATTTTTCAGAAAGATATCAACGCTTGTTCCTGTTACCTCCCTACAATATGGGTTGAATGTCATTCTTGAAGAATCCTTTGAAGATACGGCGTCTGTCTTTCCCGAGGAACGAGAATTTCTGTTCAGCAGTTTGAAAATACTGAGCACAGAAGACATCTTCGCGCAGTATTCACCGGACTCGCCTCTCTTTGAGAAACCGATATTCTCCATTCCCGCCTCAAGTTATCACTTCATCGCGCATATCTTTACCGATACCATAATGGTGGATAGGGACATTGCTATCAGATATCTCCGTTATTATCCCTTACGCCAGGAAGTGAAAGGCATCACCCGCGCCCTTGTGGAATCCCTTTTACGGGCAGCTCCGCCGGAATCGTCCGTTGCCGACAAAGCGGCGGCAGTTCCCCTGTGTGAAAGGTCACCGCAGGATGAAAAACTTGTTTTCCGTATTCCCGGAGCATTCTGGGAAGGAAGGCCGGACGCCGCCGTCCGTGACGCCATGAAAGAAAAGTATCCTCTTTCAGTCATCGCTTATGTTCTCCTGTATTGGTGTGGTCCTCAAAAATCCGAGACCAGTCACAAAACTCCGCAGGGCAGAAAGACGCATGTGGGACGCTTGCTTGCGGGCAAAGAGTACAGGGACGACAAATCCTATCGCAATTTGATGGATATGCTCCTCAAGGAAGCGGAGACATATGCCATAATCAAGGCGTGACCAGCCTGCTGTTTTCCCGTCTTTTTTAGATTTTCCCGTCATTTTCCCGTCCGATTCCCTCACGGGAATTGTTTGACGTGTTCCAGATTCTCCTGAAGTCCAACCAGATTCAGGAGATTTTTTTATGAAACAGCATCAAGCACCCATTCCCGTCCACGGCCTTCTGCGTCTGCCTCAGGTTCTCAGCATGATTCCCATAAGCAAGAGTGCATGGTGGGAGGGATGTCGCACAGGACGTTATCCCAAACCCGTGAAGCTCGGTCCCAGAACAACAGTCTGGCGGGCGGAGGAAATTGCCGCATTTATCGA
>CALVHG010000026.1 GCA_944327285.1 uncultured Desulfovibrio sp.
TTTATTTTTGGGGGGAAGGAAACCCCCTTGGCTAGCGCGCAAGGGGTGTTTCCTTCCCCCCAAGCCCCCCATCCTTCCCCCAACGCGCTTTTTCAGGGGAACGCAACGGTTGCGGGCGCGCCGTCGCCTTCCTTACGGCAACCGTCCCCCGGAAAGGTGAAAGACGGAAAAACAGGGGAATTTTTTCAGCCTCTGTTTCTGCCGTAAGACCGCCTTTCGGGCGGATCTCCCTCCCCGCCCCGGACGCGCATTGTCCCCCCGCGGGCCCTCTCTCCGGCAACGCCGGTCATCGGCTTTCAACTCCACAAGGAAAATCCATGTTTGCAGACTGCTACAAAGGAAAACGTGTTTTTCTAACCGGCCATACCGGTTTCAAGGGTTCGTGGCTGTCGGCATGGCTGACGAGCCTCGGCGCGACCGTCTGCGGCTTTGCGGATACCGTGCCCACCGAGCCTTCGCACTTCAAGGCAATGGGCCTTGACGGGCATATGCGCGATCTGCGCGGCGATATCCGCGACCGGGACGCCGTTGTGCGCGCCATGAGCGAATTCCGCCCCGACGTGGTCTTTCATCTGGCCGCGCAGGCGCTCGTCCGCAAATCCTACGAAGTGCCCGCCGCCACCTTCGAGGCCAACGTCATGGGCACGCTCAACGTGCTGGAAGCCATGCGCGTCTGCCCCTCGGTGCAGGCCGGCGTCTTCATCACGTCCGACAAGTGCTATCGCAACGACGAATGGGTCTGGGGCTATCGGGAAACCGACCATCTCGGCGGCTCCGATCCCTATTCCGCTTCCAAGGGCTGCGCGGAAATCGTGGCGCATTCCTATTTTGACAGTTTTTTCCAGAGCGGCCCGGCCTGCGCCACCACGCGCGCGGGCAACGTCATCGGCGGCGGCGACTGGGCGCTGGATCGCATCGTGCCCGACTGCGCCCGCGCCTGGGCAGCCGGGCAGGCCGTGCAGATTCGCAGCCCCTGGGCCACGCGCCCGTGGCAGCTCGTGCTTGAGCCCCTGTCCGGTTATCTCTGGCTCGGCGCACATCTCATGGGCGCGCAGTCCAGCCCCTTCCCCGTGCGCGGCGAAGCCTACAACTTCGGGCCCGCCGCCGACGTGGACAACACCGTTGCCGAAGTGGTCGAGGCGCTGGCCGCCTACTGGCCCGGCTTCCGCAGCGAAATGGACAAGAGCGGCCACGCGGGCATGAAGGAATGCACCCTGCTCAAGCTCTGCTGCGACAAGGCCCTTGCCCACCTGCACTGGAAGGCCACGCTTACCTTTGACGAAACCATCCGCTACACCGCCGAATGGTATCGCGAATTCTACACCGGCAACGGTTCCCCCGCCGCCATCCTTGCGCTGACCCTCAGCCAGATCGCGGATTATACGGCCACCGCCCGCGAACGGGGGCACGCATGGGCGCGCTAAACGACGCCATTCCCCCCGTGCCCGAAGGCTGCTCGCCGCTGCCCGTGGCCGGAGCCTGCCTCCAGCCGCTGGCCGTTCGCGAGGCCGCGGGCGGCCCCGTGCTGCACTTTCTGCGGCCGGGCAATCCCCTGCGCCCCGACGCCGTAAACGGCCCCTGCAACGAGCCCTCTCTGCGCGTGGGCGAAGTCTACTTTTCCGAAGTCGCCGCCGATACCGTCAAGGGCTGGAAATGCCACACCCGGCAGACGCAATTCTTTGCCGTGCCCGCCGGACGCATGCGCCTAGCCCTCTACGACGCCCGGCCGGACTCCCCGACCTATGGCGTCGGCTGCCGCGTCATTCTCGGCAGGCCGGACAACTACGCCCTGCTGCGCGTGCCGGTCGGCGTCTGGTATGCCTTCGGCAGTCTTGATCATGCGCCCGCCCTGCTCTGCAACGGCGCCGACCTTCCCCACGATCCGGAAGAAGGGCGGCGTCTCCCGCTCGATTCTCCGGACATCCCCTATAGCTGGGAATAAGCGCCGACACCCAAAGGGGGAGGCTCCGCCGCGCGGCGGCTCTCCCCCTTTGTCCGTTCTCCAAGGCCGGGCGGCCCCTCCTCCACAACTAGAGCGTTTCAACTTTGAAAAAGGCGAAACGCGAGGCGGCGGCACAGCGCCGCCCGGCCCAAAGTGAGCGGAAAAACCGCGTTTTTTCCGCGAAACGACAGGCCGTATGGTTTGAAATGCGAAGCATTTCAAACTGAAAATGCTCTATCTTTAACAAGGAAATATTATGGCTCAACAGGATTGGCAGCATCGTCTGAAAGACATTGCGGTACAGGCGAAAGAACACCCCGCGGGGGCGGAAATGGCCCTGCGGGACCTGCTGCGCCGCGAAGAGGGAAACGATCTCTGCGCGGCGCTGGCGCACGACATGCTGGGGCGCGTGCTGTTCGCGCTGAAGCGCGTCAAGGAAGCGCTGGAAGCTCTGGAGCTTTCGGTAACGCTCATGCGCCGGGCCAAGGGCGACGGTTCGCCCATGACCTGCCTTGCCATGCAGAATCTGGCGCACATCTATATGGCGCTGAACAATCACGACAAGAGCATCGCTCTGGGGCGGCAGGCGCTGGACGGCCTCATCGCCTCCTGCGGCGAAGGGCACGGGCTTGTTGCCGGGGCCATGCTCCATCTTTCGGCGGCCTACTACTCGCGCCGCGACTTTGACGAAGCCGAACGGCTGCTGCGCGGCGCAAAGGAAATATGGGAATCCATGACCCCCGTGCCGCCGGAGCTGGGCACCTGCCTGAACAACCTTGGCCGCATTGAGGAAGAACGCGGCAACTTTGCCGAAGGCATCGCTCTTCACCGGCAGGCCGTAGCCCTGCGGACCAGCCTGCTGGGCGACCACGAAGACACGGCCTTTTCCCTCGGCAATCTGGGCGTTGCGCTGGCCTCCAACGGCGACTGGAAAGAAGCCGCGGAAACGCTGGAAAAAGCCGTGGCCATGTATGAAAAGCTGGGGCTCGGAGAGTCCGAACTGGCCGAAGGCTACCGGGGCAACCTCGCGGTCTGCCGGAAAAAACTGGCGGAAACCGACGCATAGAGCCTGTTGCCTTTGAAAAAGGCAATATGCGAACCACTCGGAAAAACGACGCTTTTTTCCGCAAAACGACAGGCCGCATGGTTTAAAACGCCCAGCGTTTCAAACTGAAAAAATTCTGGTCTCGTCCCGTTTCGGGCATCGCGGACGATATCCCCGCCGCTCTCCCGCGACAGCGCGCAAAAGGGAGCTTTTATCGCAAGCTCCCTTTTTTCATTTTCAGGAACATTGCCCATACAGGGCGCGTAAAAGCTGCCGATAACTAGAAAAGGAATTGCAAGGAGAGCATCATGTCGGACACCGTCAGGCCCCCGCAGCGAAAAAAGACGCCCCGCCGCTACGATTCGCCCCTGCGAGCCGAGCAGGCGCGGCAGACACGTCTGCGCATCCTCGACGCCGCGCGAGAAGTCCTTAAAAGAGAGGGCTTTGCGCGCGTCACGCTCGACACCATCGCCCGCGCCGCAGGCGTTTCCGTGCAAACCGTTCTGGCAAACTTCGGCAACAAGGCCGGTCTGTTTGAAGCCCTGATGCATCGCGACATGGAAAGCGATTTCAGCGGCATTGTCGAGACCGTGCGCGCCGAAAACGACATCTGTCGCAAACTGCGCCTGACAGCCGACTTTTTTACCCGCATCCACGAAGAGCACGCCCCGCGCGGCAGCGGCGCGCTTCTGCCCGAACCTCTGGGCGGCTCCGTGGAGCTGCGCCGTCTGCTTCAGGAACGGGCCGTCTACCTCCGCGCTCTGGCCGAAGAACTCTTTTCCAACGTCCCCCTGCGCGACGATCTGACGCTCGACAAGGTCGTCGCCCTGCTCGAAGTCTACTCCGGCCCGCCCCTCTACATGATTCTCGTGCGCTACTACGGCTGGAGCAACGACGAGTTCCGCCGCTGGCTGGGCGCCGCCCTGATCGACGCCCTGCTCCCCCCGGAAGCACGCCGATATTGAATTGAAGGATTCGGGAAGTTTCTGGGGGAAGGGGCACCCCCTCTGCTCGCGCGAGAGGGGGTGCCCCTTCCCCCAGACCCCCAACCCCTCCCCCAGCGCGCTTTAAAGCGTTTCACCTTTGAAAAAGGTGAAACGCGAGACGACGGCACAGCGCCGCCCGGACCGAAGTGAGCGGAAAACAGCGCTTTTTCCGCGAAACGACAGCCCGTATGGTTTGAAATGCTCTAAGAACTCGGCCTGACGAGGCTCTGCCATGCCGGACGAACCGAACATACTTGTACCGTGGGAGCTTTTCGCCGGTATCCATCCCGACAGTCTGAACTGTCGGCAGGGCTTCGAGGAATTCTGGCTGTATGAAATCTGGTATCCGTACTGGCAGAGTCTCACAGACGACGAGCGCTCGCGCCTTCTTGCAGCCGCGCCGACGTCAGCATGGAAAGACTGGCTGGAATGGCGGGCGGAAGGAGCGGCCAGAGTCTGCCCGGCTGGCGAAAACAGAGACTTCCATTCTCATGCCGACGCCTGCAGGCGGGCGTATAAACACTTCGGCCAGCCTGCCTCTCCGCCACAAAAAAGAATCAGGCAACGTACAGCCGCTCTCGCGGCTCTGCTGCACGCATGCCTGAATAAAATTTTCCCCTCAAGAGGTCATTAGAGCATTTTCATAGCGGTAGATAAGGATATATTCTTTTTATATCTCAAAAAGATAAAACGCGAGGCGGCACAGTGCCGCCTCGCGTTCTGTCTTTTTCAAAGGGAAAAACTCATTATGCCGCCGGGGGACGGTCGCCGCAGGAAATGCGACGATATTCCCGTAACGCCTCATCCTCCTGAATAAAGCGCGTTGGGGAAAGGATGGGTTTCCCTTCCCCCCAACCAACTATTGCTTCTTAGCCCGCCAGCTGCCGAGCCGGGGTCCGAGCATAACGACGAGCACGGACAGACAGATGAGGCACATGCCGATCCACAGGCTTGCGGAGCTGGGTTCGTCAAAGACGAGGATGCCCACGCAGACGGCGGTGGGGGGTTCCATAACGCCGAGCACGGAAGCCATGGTGGAACCGATGCGCTGAATGGCCAGCACCAGCGTCAGATTTGACAGGGCGGCGGTAACGGCGGCGAGCAAAAAGGCGATGCCCAGCTCTTTCAGGTCGGCGGGCAGGCTGAACGAGCCCACGGCCAGCGCGTTGCCAAGACAGATAAGGGCGCCGAAGGCCAGCACCCAGAAGGTCACGCCGAGGCCGGTCATATGGCGGGGCTTCACCACATGCAGACCCACGATATAGAGGGAGTTGCTCAGGGCGGAAAGCAGGAGCAGCAGCACGCCCATGGGCTGCACGGCCTTGTTGTCCCCCATGCCGCCGCCGAGCAGGAACACGCCGCCGAGAGCAAGGACGATGGCGCACACAGCGCTGAGACGCAGCTTTTCATGGAAGAACAGCACCATGATCAGCATCACGAGCACGGGATAAAGGAATTGCAGCGTGGCGGCAACGCCGCTGGGCAGATAGGCAAAGCCCCAGATCATCAGCAGAGCGGCCAGCATGTAGAGGGCGCTCATGCCCAGCAGGGCCCCCAGCTCGGACGCGGGCCCGGCAAGGGCGTCTCGCCGCACCAGCACGATGCCGCCCATGAGCAGCGCGGCAAAGAAGAAGCGATAGAACAGAACGGACTCCGCCGACATGCCCGCATGCAGCAGCGGCAGGGAAAACAGCGGAATCATGCCGAAGGACGCCGACGAAAGCAGCGCGAGAATGTACCCCATGACGACCTCGTCTCCTCTTCTGTTGCTCCTGGAGCATTTTCAGTTTGAAACGCTGCGCGTCTCAAACCATACGGCCCGTCGTTTTGCGAAAAAAACGCTGTTTTTCTCGCTCGCTCCGGGCCGGGCGGCGCAGCGCCGCCTCGCGTTTCGCCTTTGGTAAAACGCTCTAAACGCAGGAACGCCGAAAGAATAGCCCTGCCGCCATATGCTGGCGGGAGGGCGTACAAAAAACACCTGTCGTTCCTCCGGGGCAGCGCGAACGCAACCGGGAAACGACCGCGCGGGGCGACAATGCCGCCCGGCAGGGGAAAGGTAGCCGAGGAAGGCAATTCCGGCAAGAGGGAAAGGATTTTCGCGGCGGCGGGAAGTAAACGAGACAAAAAAAGAGCGCCTTGCGGCGCCCTGTCAGGATATGCGAAGACCCGGTTTATTCGTTGGCCGAGCCGAGTACCACCTCGGCTTCCGGGTGTGCCTGCCGCATGGCTTCGTGCATGGTGGCGGCATCGGCAAAGGCTCGGAAAGGACCTATTGTCTGGCCGCCGGTGCCGGAGGCATAGCGCACGTAATAGGCCTGGTCGGCATTCAGGGGCGTGCCGTTTTCGTCGCTGATGACTTCGAGGTCAACATTGCCGACGCCCCGGCCGTTGAGATTGATTTGCCGCGCGGCGGCATAGGAAAGATCGATGATGCGCCCGCGGACGAAGGGCCCGCGATCCGTCACGCAGACCATGACGCTTTTGCCGTTGCTGTGGTCTGTGACGCGCACAACCGTGCCCATGGGCAGGGTGCGATGCGCTGCGGTAAAGGTGTACATGTCGTACCGGTAACCGCTGGCTGTGTTGCTGTTGTGCAGGTCCTTGCTGTAGAGAGATGCCTTGCCGCTCATAATTTCGCTGTTGTTGCGGGTGCGTTCGAGCCAGAGCGCACGGTCGGCATCGACCTGCTTTTTCTTGTCTGTACTTTTTTTGACCTGAGTTTCACCTTTGGAATCGTGTTTGCGCGCGTCGGCGTCCGCGGGGGCGGTCAGCAGGGCCATACAGGCCAGCAGGACCGTCAGCGCGGCAAGCCAGCGTAAAGGCTTCATGGTGTCTCCTTGGTTGCGGGGCAAGGCAAGCGTCCCGAAACCGCGGGACGCAGGAGGCCGAACGTCGGCCCGCACCCCGTCCGGGACGGGGATGCGCCTGAATGCCGAAAGAGCTCGCGACACGGCGAGCCCGGAAAACCAATGGCGGCAGTATATGCTTTAACTGTCTTCAAGTCAAACTGACAAGCTCAAATAAAACAACGTATTACAACAAAAAGAGGAAAGGGCTGTCATAAAATGGCCGTAGTTTCGACATGTTGGCGACACATACAAACCGGGCGACGCGCCGCCGCAAATACCCGCTTTTCAGGCTTCCGTCCCCGCCTGCTCGTCGCCGTCCGGGCACTGCCGCGCCGCGGCCACCACCCGCATCAGCAGTTCTTGCAAGGTGCGCTTTTCGTCTTCCGTAAGCGAATCCGTAACCGAGGCATCCCAGCCCGTGATAATCTCGCGAATGCGCGGAAACACTTCCAGCGCCTTTGACGTGGGAAAAAGCGCCGCCGTGCGCTTGTCCCGCATGTTGACCTCGCGGCGGATGAAGCCGCTTCTTTCCAGCTGGGCCAGAGCGCGGGTCACGTTGCTTTTGTTGATATGGAGAATGTCCGGCAGCTTGTCCTGCGTGATGCCCGGCTGGCGGCAGACATTGACAACAAGCAAATACTGACTGCCGCTCAAGTCGTAAGGCGCAAGCCGACGGTTCAAATATCTCTGATATTGCCGCCCGGCAAGCGCAATCCATTTGTATGTCAGTTCCACAATTGCTCCCGCTTTTACCGACTCTGGAAAAGCTCTGTGACAACAGAACCTAGTCGCAACGGGAGCGCGTGGCAAGAGGGGCGGCGTATTTCGCTTGACAGGGGCGGGCCGGGAGCCTAATACCGTTGCACACGCAACGATTATCCCCAAGCAAAGGAAAGGCCATGCCCAGAAGCCACCATGCCGCAACACGAACCGCCCCCCGGCACGCGGGCAGCACCCGCGAAGCCCTGCGGGCCATTTTCAACCGCAACTTTACCGTCGTCTCCGTCATCAATCTGCTTGTGATGACGGCCTATTACCTGATGTTTGTCACCAGCACCACCTATGCCCGCACAACCTATAACGCCGACCTGAGCACCGCCGGGCTGACGGCGGGCATCATGGTCATCGGCTGTCTTGCGGGGCGCTTTGCCACGGGGAATCTGCTTTCCCTCTGCGGCTGTCGCGCTATCCTGCTGACGGGGCTGCTGCTCTACTCGCTGAGCATCGCGGCCTTTTTCTGGGTTCCCAGCCTTTTTCTGCTCTTTGTGCAGCGCCTGTTCATGGGCGTGGCCGTGGGCGTCATCGGCACGGCCACGGGAACCATTGTGGCCTATGTGGTGCCGCACGAGCATCACGGGCTGGGCATCAGCCTGTTCAGCATGAGCACCGCCTTTGCGCTGGCGCTGGGGCCCTTTCTGGGCATTCTCATCTCCAGCTATTCCACCTATACGGTGCTGGCGCAAACCTGTCTGGGTATCGGCATTGCCTGCGTCGCCATCTTCTTCGGGCTGCGCAACCTGCCGGAAATGCGCCACCGTCACCGTCCCTTTCTGGCTCTGTACAGCTACATTGACCCCCGCGTTGTCCGCTTTTCGCTGGTGGCGCTCATTACCTGCCTGAGCTATGGCTGCATTCAGGCTTTCATGACCTCCTTTGCCGCCGAGCGCGATCTGACGACCGCCGCCAGTCTCTTTTTCCTGCTCTATGCCCTCATGGCGCTGATCACCCGCCCCCTGACCGGGCGGCTCTTCGACCTGCGCGGCGAAAACATCATATTCTATCCCGCGTTGCTCCTGACGGCGCTCTCCCTGACCCTGATCGCCCACGCCGACAGCAGCTGGATGCTGCTGCTGGCCGGGCTGGTCCTCGGCGCGGGCTTCGGCAACTTCCAGTCCGCCGGGCAGGCCGTTTCCCTGTCGCTCGTCTCCCGCTCCCGCTTCGCTCAGGCCACCACCACCTTCTTCATCTTCTTCGATCTCGGCATCGGGCTCGGCCCCTATATCTTCGGCTTCCTCGTGCCCTCCCTCGGCTACGGCGGCATGTATCAGACGCTGGCCGTCGTCGTGCTGGCCGCCCTGCTCGCCTACTATATCCTGCATGGCCGCGCTGTCCTGCGGCAGAAGGGATAAGGTTAGGATTAGGGGATTTTTCCGGGGGAGGGGGAACCCCCTCTGCTGGCGCGAGAGGGTGTTCCCCCTCCCCCGTGCCCCCTCCCCTTCCCCCAGCGCGCTTTATTCAGGAGGACGGAAGGGCACGGGAACGCCGCAGCCTTTCCCAGAGCGCCCGTCCCCGAACTGCGCGGAAAATCCGCGCTTTTTCCGCGAAACCACAGGTTCGAGGGTTTGAAGCGCAAAACGTTTCAAGTTGAAAAAGCTCTAAAGCGTTACGAGCGTTTCAACTTTGAAAAAGGTGAAACGCGAGGCGGCGGCACAGCGCCGCCCGGCCCAAAGTGAGCGGAAAAACCGCGTTTTTTCCGCGAAACGACAGGCCGTATGGTTTGAAATGCACAGCATTTCAAACTGAAAATGTTCACGGCCGCGCTGCCGCCGTCCCTGCGGCAGCCGTCCCCCGGCAAAACAACGAAAAGGCCGCCATCGTTACCGATGGCGGCCTTTGTATTGCGAAGGACAGGAAGCCGAGGGAGGGCAGGTTCGGCCTCCAGCCTTCGGAAAATTCTTCTGTATTTCTTCACAGAAACGGACGTTTTTTGTCAGATTTCTGTGTAAATTCTTTGTAAGGGGCGCAGCGTCTTTCCCTTTCGCGTAAGACGCCTTGAGGGAATACCCCGAACTTGAGAAAGTATTACAGGAATACCTTTCCGATGTAAAGTCCGGCGTACTCTATTACAGAGAAAAAACCGCGCGGCGTTTCTTTGCTCTCCGCTGGGGGACAATTGCCGTAAGGACGACGGCCGCGCAGCCGTAACGCCTTATCCACCCGAACAAAGCGCGCTGGGGAAGGGATGGGGGGGGTGGGGGAAGGAGACCCCCTCCGCTACCGCGGGAGGTGTTCTCCTTCCCCCTCAAAAAAAACGTAGTTCTGAGCCTAGCGGGCCACGGCAAGGATGACCTGCGGGGCCTTGACGATGGCGGTGGCGGCCACGCCGGGGGCGAGGCCCAGACCGGCGGCGCTGGCGTTGGTGATGATGGCGCAGAGGTTGAAACCGGCGGCGGTGCGGATTTCCACCTCGGAGTTGACCGCGCCCTTTTCCACGCGGGTCACCTGACCGTCAAACTGGTTGCGGGTGGAAAGCAGATACTTGTCGGCGTCCGTCATCACCAGCACGGTGCTGGCCTTGATCATGGCGACGCAGGGCTTGCCGGGGGCGAGGCCCAGCTTGCGGGTGCTGTTGTTGGTGATGATGGCCACGATTTCCTGACCGCCTTCCACGGTCAGCACGATTTCGTCATTGATGGCGCCGGGACGGATTTCTTTCACGGTGCCGTTGAACACGTTGCGAGCGCTGGTCTGCATAGGTCTATCTCCTTGTGAGCTATCGGGCGCGTCGGCCCGTTCTTGTCTGCCACTTCAAATAGGCAATTTTCAGAAAAAAGCAAGCGCATTTTTTATGATATTTTTCATTTTTTAACGTAACATATTTATATTATAAATTTTTTTGAAAAAATAAAAGTCCTTGTTTTATAATAAATCGTGACTTTTAAACGAGATTCCGCCCCGCGCCCAAACGGCAAAAAGACGGGGAAGACATGGCGGCGCCACTGTCTCCCCCGCTTCAGGATGGAGGTCTGCTCGTTGTGACCCTGGAATATTTTCAATTTGAAGCGCTGTGCGTTTCAAACCACAGGGCCTGTCGTTTTGCGGAAAAAGCGTGGTTTTTCCGCTCGCTTTGGGCGGGGCGGCGCTGTGTCGCCGCCTCGCGTTTCATTTTTCTCAAAATTAAAACGCCCTAGGGGCTGTTAACACAAATTTTACAAACAATTTCAATAGATAAAATAAACAGGCTGTACACGCGCCGCTTGTCTTTGGTGGCGGGATTGCCTCGTATTCCTGACTTTTCCCCGATAAAAGCGCGCTGGGGAAGGGATGGGGGCTTGGGGGAAGGGAAACACCTCTCGCGCTAGCAGAGGGGTTTCCCTTCCCCCAAAACAACTTACGAATAGCGTTAACAGACCCTAGAAAGCCGTGTTGGCGGAAATAACGCCGGCGAAGCTGGAACGGAACTGCGTTCCCCAGTGCCCGTTCTGGCAGGTCACGATATAGAAGGATTCATAGGAAACGATCTTGCGGTGATCGCTGGTGTAGCGGGAGAAGGACACGGCGATATGAATCTTGTCATCCTCAGCCTGCACGACCTTGCGCCAGTCCCACGCGGAATAGCCCCAGTCGGACTTGTCGCGAAGCACGCTCACGTCGTTATCGCGGGCGTATTCCTCAGGAGTATTCCAGACCTGCACCTTGCCGCCGGCCAGACGCACATGGGGGAAGTTCAACGAATGAGCCCAGGCCAGCGGATCGCCCGAATTGAAGGTGCTCATAAAATCGTCCAGGGCCTTCATGCCAATGGCTTCCAGTTCTGCGCGCTGCATGTTGCTCATGATGTTCTCCTTGGTGTTTGCGGTTGCTTTCGCGACCGGTGGTGACCGTGTATCGCTTCCGGCACGGACCGGAAAACGTCGGAAGCAGTTGCGGATTCCGGCCTGCTCCGCAGTTTGGGGATGAGGATAACGACGGCCGGAGGGAGGAAACCGACGGGGGGCTAGAGCGCGCCCGTGAGCTTCCAGAAGGGATAGAAGACAGCCGCCAGCAGGAGCAGGGCCATAAGGGCGCGGGCGGCAAAAACCTGCATCAGATTCTTCAGATTGATGTAACCGGTGGAGAAAAAGTAGAGGAAGACGGCGTATTCATAGGGCAGAACATACTGATCCAGCCCGTAGAGGAAGGCATAGGTCGGAGCCAGGGGGCTGATGCCAATGGCGTCGGATATCTGGGCGAGGGGCACGGTGAAGGTGCTTACGCCCGCCACGGGAGTCAGGAGGAAATTGACGCCGACTCCGGCAAAGAAGGAGGAAACAAGCGTCATCAGTTCGCCCGTGCCGTGAAGAAGAGGCTTGAGACTTTCGGCGCAGAGCTTGTCCACGCCCGTGGCCTGCGCGCCCGCGCCGATGGACATGCAGCCCACCACAAACAGGACGGAAGTCAGATTGAGCGAGGCAAAGCGCTTGCTTTCCACGAGCTGAAGACCGGGGAGGAAACTGGCAAAGCCCACTATCATCATGATCCAGCCGGTATCGATGCCGTGATACTTGTCGGTCATCATAAGCAGCACCAGCAGCAGGAAGAGGCAGGCGGCCTTCTTTTCCTTAAAGGTCATGGGGCCGAGCCCGGCGTACTGTTCCTGAATGTAGGCGCGGGCGTTGGCCTGCGTCTTGGGGCGCATGACGAGCAGCAGCACGCCGATGGAACAGGCGCTGTAAAGGAAGCTGGGCAAATAGCACTGCACCAGATAATCGAACCAGGAAATGGAGACGCCCGCGGAGGAAAGAAGCTGCATGGCGAGCGTGACTTCGCCGCCGCCGGTATACAGGCCCAGACGCGGGCCGCTGACGGCAATATAACCGGCCATGAGGATGGTCGAGGCTTCCCGCGTGCGGGGGGCGAAGCCCAGCGCGTCGCAGACGCCCATGCAGATAATGGAAATAAGAATGCCCTTGCCCAGCGCCGTAGGCATGAGCGGCGCGATGATGAGCCCGGCCAGCAGCAGCCCCCACAGCAGGCGCACAAAGGAACTGCCCGTAACGTAGAGCGACCAGAGAGCGATGCGCCGGGCGAGGCCCGTATGCATAAGCACAAGCCCCGTCATCAGCCCGCCGAGCACGAGCCAGCCCATAGGCTGCGTCCACGGCGCCAGCATCTGCTTGGGCGTGCCCACGCCCGCAAGAATGTAGCCGATGGGCAGCATGACGGCGACCAGTCCCTCGTGCAGCAGGTTGAAACCCCAGAGGCAGATAGCGCAGAGGGTTATGCCGAGAAAGGCGCTGCCCTGGACCGACAGCCCGCACGCATAGGCGAGCATGCCGACGCCGCCGGACAGAAGCAGCGAGACCAGCCAGAGGATATAATAGCGGCGTTCGTGGGGAGCTTCCTGCGGAGGGGAAGCCTGCAAAGGCGACGAGGACTGCTGATTCGTTGTCATGGAAAGTTCTCCGTATGGGAAGACAGAAACGGGCTTCCGAAGGATTCGGCGCCCTCTGCGATACAGGGGACCTCATGCGGGGCATGCCGCTGCGGCAGCCCGGAAAAAGCGCTTTTCCTCAGTTTTTCTTTCTCTGCGCCGTATGATGCGCGACCGTTACTCCCCTTTGAGCAACACTTGTGCCATTTTTATCAATCAAACAATCTCAAGGCGTTAACGTTTTTCGCTCGTGCGTCATCTCCTCCAAATGCTGGACATTGTCCCGATTTTGGACATAATCCAAAAAACGGACCTCCAAACAGCGAGGAAACGCCATGTCCACCGCCCCGCCCGAAGATCGCGTGACGCGTCGCCTGCTGGCCCTGTTTGCCCTGCTGAAAGACCCGCTCTCCCGGCGGGGACTCGCCCAGCTGACGGAATGCGACCCCGCCGACGTCGAACGGCGCCTGACCCGGCTGACGGAACAGGGCGTCATCGTCAGGGTTGACGCGGGGCACTGGCAGGCCGCCGAAATGCCGCCGACGCCGCCTTTCGCGCAGCGCGGCGACGCGGACGCCGAAGACCCTCTGCTTTCCTGCCTCCTGAACGATTCGGGACTCGCCGATCTCCGGCGGGCCGCCCGGATTACCGACATCATGCGCCGCCACCTGCGCGACGATCGCTGCGCCGCCGTGCTGCTCTGTCTTGACGTGCTGTTCGCGCTTGCCCTGCGCGCTCCGTGGGACGCGCTGTCCGGCGAGGATTGCCGCCGCTATCTGCATCTCGTCAGGCAGGTGCAGTCCGTTTCCATGATGTTTGCCTACCGCATGCCCCGCGCTATGACGCTGCTCCCTCCCGCGCGCAGGGCCGCGCAGCGGATCGGCGACGAACGCAGCCTGCTTATGCTCGATCTCATGGAGGGCTGCCAGCAGCATCTTTCCCACCTGCACAATCTGGAATCGCCGCGCGCCCTGCTTTCCGATGTCATGCGACGCATTCAGGCCCTGGGAGACAGCGACATCCTTACGTCCACCTCCACCGGCGTCGGGCTCGTGCATTTCATGCAGGGCGAATACGAGCAGGCCATCGCCAGCTTCAAGCAATGCCCGGCAGGGTTCTTTCTGGATCATTTCGATTATCTGGAAGAAGTGCGCCTGCGCTATATCGGCAGCGCGGCCTGCGCGCTGGGGCGTCCCGATCTTGGCGTCGGCCCCATGCTCTCGTCGCTGTTCGAGGCCAGGGAACGGGGCTACAGGCAGACCGTCAAATGGCACAAGGTCCACCTCTCGGATCAGCTGCTGCGCGTGGGGCTGCTGGAACAGGGGCTTGCTCTTCTGACCGAGGTGGCGCACTGCTGCGATCCCGAATCGGAAACAAAACTCTGGTTCTGGTCATGCCGCAATCTGGCCTACTACCATTTCCAATGCGGCAGAATCGAGGTGGCCCACAGCATCATGACCAATGGCATGACGCTGTGCATTCAGTACGGCATGCCCCGCCCCTATTACGGCTTTACGTGGATTTTCGACATGCTCGGCGCATTCCGAAGACGCGGCCTGCCGGACATTCCCGGCTACGGCTACGAACAGGAAATCCGCTCCGGTATGCAGAGCCCCAACCCCCTCTACCGCAGCGCCGCGTTGCGGGCCCATGTGCTGACATCGCTGGAAAAAGGCCCGCCGCCGGAAAATCCCGTCGCGCTGCTGCGCAGGAGCCTCGCCCTGGCGGAGCAGGCGCACAGCCCGCTGGACGCGGCCCGCTGTCGTCTGACCCTCTCCGTCTGCCTGCGCCGGGAAGGACGCCGCGAAGAAGCCGACGCCCTGCACGACGAGGCCCGCCGGACGCTCTACCGCTTCTCCCAGTACGACTGCCCTCCCCCGCGCCCCGGCGGCCCCAGCCTGCCGCCTCCCGAACGCCTCGATTTGCCGGACGAAGACGCCTGCCTGCGCGAACTCTCCGACAGACTCGGTTCGCTGGCCGCGGCCGAAAGCCGCGAAGACATCTTCCAGCACATCCTCGCGGCCCTCTGCGCCTCCCTGCAGGTCGAGCGCGGGGCCTTTCTCGGCATGGCCCCCGACACTGGCGAGCACACGCTGCTCGCCTCCTGCTATCTGCCCGCGGGCGAACTGAAAGAATGGCTCGGCGATGCTCTGGACGCCCTGAAAATCAGCGCGTCCGGCCAGTTCGCGCGGCTGCGCGGCGAAAGCGGCAGCTATGCGGTCCTGCGGCTGCGCCGGGCCGTTGACGATCAGGACCTCGTCTTTCTCGCCTGCTGCGCCTACCTCCGGCACAAGATTGATCTTCAGGATGAAGGCGTTTTTCTGAGAACCGCCGATGTGGCGGGAACGGAACTGCACAAGGCCCTGCTCTGGCACGACAAGATTCATCGCCGGGAACATGCCGCCATCGAGCGCGTCCGGCTGGTGACATCGCAGGAAAACAGACTCGAACAGCAGTTCTACGGGCACTCTCTGCAACCGCTCCTGCATCAGGCCGACATGGCCGCGCCGTCGGATGCCTCCATTCTCATTCTGGGCGAAACCGGCGTAGGCAAGGAAGTTCTGGCCCGGCGCATTCACGAACACAGCGGACGCCCCGGCCTGTTTGTGCCCGTCCATCCCGCGGGCGTCACCGAGAGCCTCTTTGAAAGCGAATTTCTCGGCCATGAAAAAGGCGCGTTTACCGGAGCCTACAAGCAAAAGCTCGGCCTGTTTGAACTGGCGCATCAGGGAACGCTGTTTATCGACGAGCTGGGCGAAATTCCCCTTTCGCTGCAAGTCAGGCTGCTGCGCGTTCTTCAGGAGAAAACCTTTCTGCGCGTGGGCGGCACGCAGGAAATCCGCTCGGACTTCCGTCTGGTTGCGGCGACCAACCGCGACCTGAAAAAGATGGTCGAAGAAGGCAGCTTCCGCGAAGACCTCTACTATCGCGTCGCCGTCATTCCCCTCTTTCTGCCGCCCCTGCGCGAACGCCGCGACGATATTCTCATGCTGGCCAACCTTTTTCTGCGCCAGTACGCCGCCCGCTATCAGCGCCCGACGCCCGAAATCTCCCCCGAAGAGCGGGAAAAACTGCGACGCCACGACTGGCCGGGCAATATCCGGGAACTGCGCAGCACCATTGAACGCGCCGTTATTCTTCACGCGCAGGGAGAAATACGCTTTGATCTTCCCCTGTCCGACGCGCGACGCCGACAGGACGCGCCGACGCCCCGCTCCGACGCGGCTCCGCTTGCCGAAGCCTTCGCCCGTCTGCCCACGCTGGAACAACTGGAAAAGTCCTATATGGAATATGTTCTTCAGCGGACGCGGGGCAGAATAGACGGCGAAGACGGCGCGCTCCGCATTCTCGGCATGAAGCGCTCGACCCTCTACGCGCGCATAAAGAAATACGGGCTTGACGCCGCTTCCCGCCTCTACGGCAAACCGCAGGAATAGAACGCCTTTGCAAAAGACAAGTTGTTTTGGGGAAGGAAAACCCCTCTGCTCTGCTGTCGATGCCCATTCCTTCGTCGCAACGGGCACGGCCTGCGTCCGTCATCCGGTCGCTGCCAGCGCGAGAGGACTACGAGAACGCCTTTTCTCGCTTCGCTGCGAAAAGGCTGGGCCCTTCCCCCAATCCCCCATCCCTTCCCCAGCGCGCTTTTATCGGGGAAAAGTCAGGAAACGGAAAAAGCGCGGTTTTTCCGCTCACTTTGGGCCGGGCGGCGCTGTGCCGCCGCCTCGCGTTTCACCTTTTTCAAAGTTGAAACGCTCTAAAACGCTCGGCATTTCAAACTGACAAGGCTCTGGAAGGCCCCTTTCCGCCGCAATCGGGCTGGAGCGCGTCACACGCTTTTTCCTGAAACCGCGTCCCCCTTTTCAAAATTGTCAAAGACGGTATGTTGAAAAGAGCGCGTATCCGGCGGCCGTTCGCAGAAAGGCCGCTTCACCCACAGATACAGGAGAAAGCCATGTCCGTCTCTTCTTCCCGCCGTTTGCTGCTGCGTGCGCTTCCGGCCTCGCTGCTGGCCCTTTGCCTTGGTTTTGCGCCTCTGAAAGCCGGAGCCGCGGAAATCTTTGTTTCCGCGGCCGCCAGCCTGACCAATGCTTTCAAAGAAGTCGCCGCCGAATTTGAAAAAACCGCTCCCGGAACCAAGGTGCATCTGAACTTTGCCGCTTCCAATCCGCTGCTTAAGCAGATGATGGAAGGCGCGCCCGTGGATGTCTTCGCCTCCGCCGATCAGGAAACGATGGACAAGGCCGCGCAGGGCAAGGTGATCAATACCGCCAGCCGCGCGGATTTTGTGCGTAACAGCCTGACGCTGATCGTCCCCAAGGGGAACAAGGCTCCCGCGGCCGTTGCCGATCTCGCGACCATGAAGCGCATTGCCGTGGGCAAGCCCGAAAGCGTGCCGGCCGGCCGCTACGCCCGCCAGTCTCTTACGGCCGCCGGTATCTGGGACAAGGTGCAGTCCAGCCTGATCTACGGCGCCAGCGTGCGGCAGGTGCTTGATTACGTGGCCCGCGGCGAAGTTGACGCGGGCATCGTCTATGCGACCGACGCCGCCCAGCAGGCCGCCAAGGTGGACGTGGCCCTCGTTCTCGGCAACCATACGCCCGTTCTCTACCCCATCGCCGTCGCCACGACCGGCAAGAATCCTCAGGGCGGTCAGGCCTTTGTTGATTTCGTGCGCTCCGAAAAGGGACAGGCCATTCTTGCCCGCTACGGTTTCGCCAAACCGTAGCGCTACTCAGGGCTTACCAACATAAAATCCACAATCTATTTCAAATAGATATTATTGAAAAAAACCTGACACAGTCCCTGTCGCCCCCTGAAAAAGCGCGTTGGGGGAAGGATGGGGGGCCTGGGGGGAAGGAAACGCCCCTTGCGCGCTAGCCAAGGGGGTTTCCTTCCCCCCTGTAACACAACCAGCCGCGCCCAAATGACGGCCGCCAGCCGCGCCCGTCAGGCGACAGCCTTACGGGCATCGACAGCAGAGATAAGGGGGGTCCTTCCCCCCAGAAAAACGATTTCGTGTTAACACGCCGTAGTGTTAAAACGATCTGAACCGATTGACGAAACCGAACCATGTTTGACACCGATATCTGGACGCCCCTGTGCATCACTCTGAAAGTGGCGGGCATAGCGACGGGGGTTTCCTCTGTGGCGGCCATTCTGGCGGCCTGGCTTCTGGGGCGTCGTCGGGGGCCGCTGCCGCTGACGCTGGACGCCCTGTGCACCCTGCCGCTGGTGCTGCCGCCGACCGTGCTGGGCTATTATCTGATTCTGCTGCTGGGCCGCCGGGGCGTTATCGGGCAATGGCTGGCGGAAGCGGGCATAAGCCTCATGTTCTCATGGCAGGGAGCCGTCGCCGCGGCCGCCGTCGTGGTGTTCCCGCTGATTTACAAGTCGTCGCGGGCGGCGCTGGAACAGGTGGATCGCCGCTACGAAGACGCGGCGCGCACGCTGGGCGCTTCGGAATGGCGCATATTTTTAGGCGTTTCTCTGCCGCTGGCCTGGCGGGGAATCTTTGCCGGACTCATGCTCGCCTTTGCGCGCGGCATGGGCGAATTTGGCGCGACGCTGATGATTGCGGGCAACATCCCCGGCAAGACGCAGACGCTGGCGCTGGCCATCTACGACGCCTTTCAGGCGGGCAACGACGCGCAGGCAGCCTGCCTTGTGCTGGTGGCCTCCGTTACCTGCGTGGGGCTGCTGGCCGGTTCGGAATGGCTGGTACGCCGCGGCATCTCAAGAAGGAGACAGGCATGATTTCCCTGCACATGGAAAAAATCTTCGCCCCCGGACGCACCGGCGAAGGCTTCCATCTCAATGTTCAGCTCGATCTGCCGTCGGGCAAGGCCAGCATCGTGCTCTTCGGGGCCTCTGGTTCAGGCAAGACCCTGACCCTGCAATGCCTCGCAGGGCTGGCCCGCCCGGACAACGGCAGCATCGCCATTGACGGGGAAACGCTTTTCGACGCCGACAGGGGCGTCCATATTCCGGCCCGGCATCGCCGCATCGGCTACATGTTTCAGGATTACGCCCTGTTTCCGCATCTCACGGTCCTGCACAATGTCGCCTATGGCCGCAGCGGGCTCTTTCCCTGGCGCATCCGGGCCGACGAACGCCGCCGGGCGCTGGACATGCTCGACCATTTCGGCGTGGCCCATCTGGCCCACCGCTACCCGGCGCAGCTCTCCGGCGGGCAGAAACAGCGCGTTTCGCTGGCGCGCGCCCTGAACGCGGCCCCGCGTCTGCTCCTGCTCGACGAGCCTTTCAGTGCGCTGGACCCTCTGCTGCGCCTGCGGCTGCGGCAGGAGCTGCGCGGCATGCTGGCCGATCTGACCGTTCCCTGCCTCATCATCAGCCACGACCCCGAAGACGTGGATGTTTTCGCCCAGCGCCTCGTGCTCTTTCATAGCGGCTCGGCGCGAGAAGTGCAGGAATACCCGCGCCTGCGCGCTGCGCACGCCTCCACGCAGGCCTGCCTCTGCCAGCTCCTCGAAGCGGCCGCCGCCCCCGGCCTGCCGCAAGCCTGCTGAAACAGGCTTTCCCGGAAAAACCGCGCTTTTTCCGCGAAACGACAGGCCGTATGGTTTGGAATGCACAGCATTTCAAACTGAAAATGCTATTGGTAAGTTGTTTGGGGGGAAGGGAACCCCCTCATCTCTGCTGTCGATGCCCGTAGCTTCCTACGTCGCAACGGGCACGGCCTGCGGCCGCCATCCGGTCGCTGCTCGCGCGAGAGGTGTTTCCCTTCCCCCCAAGCCCCCCATCCCTTCCCCAGCGCGCTTTTATCGGGGAAAAGTCAGGAATACGAGGCAACTCCGCCACCAAAGACAAGTGCCCTGTGTACAGCCTGTTTATTTTATCTATTGAAATTATTTGTAAAATTTGCGTTAACAGGTCTAGAGCGTTTCAGCTTTAAAAAAGGTAAAACGCGAGGCGGCGGCACAGCGCCGCCCGGCCCAAAGTGAGCGGCAAAACCGCGTTTTTTCCGCGAAACGACAGGCCGTATGGTTTGAAACGCACAGCATTTCAAACTGAAAATGCTCTAGCGTTAACTGGTCCTGGTCACACAAAAGCCATCCAAATAAAGGAGTCTCGTATGGAAGAGCTGTATGCGCTGCTGGCGGCATTGCACCGCCCCTGCCGGCGTCAGGGGCCGGGAAGCGCGGAGACCAGCAGGCTAGCTATGCGCCTTGCCGGTCTGGAGCAGGCAAAAGGGCTGAAGATTGCCGATATTGGCTGCGGCACGGGCGCATCATCCCTGTTGCTGGCAGAAGACCTGGCGGCTGAGGTCACGGCAGTGGACTTCCTGCCCGTCTTTCTGGAGGAATTGCAACAACGGGCGCGGGCCCGGAGTCTTGCGGACAGGATTCGCCCTCTGGCCTGTTCCATGACGGAACTGCCGTTTGCGGATAATGAGTTCGACGCGTTATGGGCGGAAGGGTCCGTGTACAACATGGGCTTTGAAAACGGCATCCGGACATGGCGTCGCTTTCTGAAACCGGAAGGCATGCTGGTACTTTCGGAAATCACCTGGCTTTCCGACGTTGTTCCTGCGGAGATTCGCGCCTACTGGGAAAAGGAGTACCCGGAGATCGCGACGGCCTCCGGGAAAATAGCCGCGCTGGAGCGCAACGGCTACAGCCCTGTCGCATATTTTGCGCTGCCGGAAAACTGCTGGCGGGAGAACTACTATGATCCCCTTCGAGAACGCTTTTCCGTCTTTCTTGCGGAACAGGGGCACAGCGACAGAGCCCGCGAAATTGTCGCTATGGAAGAGCAGGAAATGGCCCTGTATGAAAAATTCCATCAGTTTTACGGCTACGGCATGTATATAGCTCGGAAACGCGCCTGATATGGAGCGTTTCAACTTTGAAAAAAGGTGAAACGCTCTATTTTTTCGTGTTTTCATTGGCAGGCGCGGAAGTCTCTTCGCCGTCGGCCTGTTCCTTCCACCTGTCGTTGCCGGTAAGGACCCGAAAGAGTTGCGCCGCCTTGAGGCCCTTTTGCAGAGAGTCGGCGCGCTCTTCCTCATTTTTCGCAGCGGCAAGGCTGTCGATGGCCGCCGCCAGATCGCGGGCCGCCAGACGCAGAGCCGCCAGCTTATTCTGACAGTCCCGCTGCCGCTGCGCGACGTCGCGCAGGGCCGCCAGCGCATAGCGCTCGTTGGCCGTCGCCTGCTGCGTCGTGCGCTGCGCGGCCGCGGCGGAGGCTCGCAGGGCCACAAGCATGCGCACGATGGCATTGCGCAGGGCGCGAATTTCTCCGGCAAATTCCGACGCTTCGGGAAAGGCGGCGTCCGGGCGGCCGTCGGCAATGGCATTGGCGGCCGTCTCCAGCCGCGCCAGAGGCATGACGGCGCTTCCGGCAATGGCATAGCCGACGACAAGAATAATCAGCAGCACCAGCCCCGCGCCAATACAGCTGCGCAGCAGAAGCATATTGCTGTCGTGCAGCAGCTCCTCGGCATCCAGCGTGATGATATACCGAAAGCCCAGCTTGTCGGTATGCACGGCCCAGAAGGTTGGGATTTCGCCAACCGTTGAATAATAACTGCCGTCGCCGGCTTGCAGCAAATCCTGCGGAATCGAGACGGGCTCCGGCCGGACGGCCCCCTCCTGCGCGGCGGGAGCGACGATCGCCATGCCGGTATCGTCCAGAACATAAATCTTTCCGGTAGTTCCGGGATTCAGCACCGCCAGAGACTGCGACAAAATACGCAGCGACACTTCCATATAGACGACGCCCACGGGCTGCGAATCCCTGTAAACGGCCTGACTGAACGTGCAGACGGGTTCGTTTCCGGGGGCGGACAAATACGACGTGCGCACGACGCTCCCGACAGGCGCGTTTATGGCGCGCGTGTACCAGGGCCGCTTTCTGGGATCATTGACAAGCACCACCCGCAAGGCGGGGCTGGCCATGAAGCCGCCGTACATATCAAGAAAACCGGCCTGCTGAATGCGATGGCTCCCGTACAGGGTGATGTCCAGCAGGGTTCGCAGCGCGGCCGCTTCCGGCGGCAGCGGCTCCATATAGACCAGAGGGGTTCCCTGCGTCATGTTCTTGGGCAACGAGCCCACGGCATTGACGATTTCAGGAGCGCGCGCAAGCTGCTTGACGCTGTTTTCCGCCGTATGAAGAAAAATTTGCGCGTAGTTGGCCACGCCAAGCGCCGCGCGCTGCACGCCGAGTTCCCCCAGGCGGCAATTTTCCCGATAGTTGAAATAGGCAAAGCCGCCGACGATGGACATGGTTGCAAGAAGGAAAAGACAGAGGAGGAAAAGCATCCTTCCCGATATCGACATAGCTTCACCCTCTGGAAACAAGACACGGCCGCATGCGCTCAGGAGCGCGGGTCCCGCACCCGCGGTTACGCTGTGGCGGCGTCATGCCGCGCTGTTTGTTCCGTATCAAACAGCTGTACACAAACCTCAAGCCAAGTGCAACGGGAGAAAAGAGGAAAGATAGGTAACACTTCCCAACAAAACTACCGCACCGAACCTTGCCGCCGTATCTTCCGGCCTGTTCCCCGACGCCCCGAAGACCCAGCCCCCGAAGACAGGTTTTCCTTTGCCCTGCCTCCGGGGGCATTCCTCGCATGCGCTCCGCGGGAAAAGCTGCCGACGCCCGTCAGAATGCCGCCTGACGGGCGTCATCCGCGGCCGCCCCGGAGCTTTTTTCATCTGAAATGCCGCGCATTCCAAAGCACACGGTCTGTCGTTTCGCAGAAGAAACGCTGTTTTCCGCTCGCTTTTGGCCGAGCGGCGCTGTCCGCCGTCCGCGTTTTACCTTTTCAACGGCAAAACGCGCTACTCCCGCGTCACGCGCACTTCGTCAATGCGGTGTCCGTCCATCCGCCGGACTTCAAAACGCCAGCCGCGCCAATGAACGCTGTCGCCTTCCGAGGGAATGCGATCCATCAGTTCCAGCAGCAGGCCCGCGAGCGTCGCGCTGCAACTGCGCTGCGGCAGGGACACGCCCAACCACGAGGCCACGGCATCCACGGCCAGACGCCCCGGCATGATCCAGCTTCCATCCGCCTGGCGGCAGGCTTCCGGCCCGGAGGGCATGTCGCCCATCTGTCCGGCCAGCACGCTCAGGAGTTCGGCAGGGCTCAGCACGCCCACAACGCCCCCGTATTCGTCCCGCACAAAGGCCAGCGGCGTGGGGTCCTTGCGGAACATTTCCAGCACATCCGGCAAAGAAGCCTCCTCGAAAACCGTCGGCGCGGAACAAACCAGCGAACGCAGGGACCATTCCTTTCCGGCGGCCGGAGATTCCGCCAGCAGCGCCACCGGCACCACGCCGAGCACCTCGTCATTATGGCGATCCAGCACGGGAACCACAGCGGCGGGATGCAGCGCCACGAAGCGCAGGGCTTCTTCCCGGCTCGCATCGGCGTCCAGCCAGCGCACGCGATGGCGAGGTTTCATGATAAAACGCGCCGCGCGACCGCTAAGGCGAATGACGCGGGCGACCATATCGCATTCTTCAGGCGCGAAGATTTCCTCGTGTTCGTCGGCCGCCAGCGCCTGGGCATCCCTGCGGGCCTCTTCCACGGCGCGGCCGCCGCCCAGCAGCCCCAGCACGGCGCGGGCCGTGGATTCGCGCATATCCCGCATGCTTATACGCTTGCGCCGGTTACGCAAGGCAAGATGGTTCGCGCCTTCCACAAAGATGGAAAAGGCGATGGCCGCATAAAGGTACCCCTTGGGGATATGAAAGCCCATGCCGTCGGTCACAAGACTGACGCCAATCATCAACAAAAAGCCCAGGCACAGAATGATGACTGTGGGATGACGCTCCACAAAGGCCGTCAGCGGTCCGGCCGCGGCCACCATGACAATCATGGCCACCACCACGGCAATCATCATGACCGGCACATGCGGCACCATGCCCACGGACGTGATGATGGAGTCCAGCGAAAAGATCGCGTCCAGCACAAGAATCTGGGCAATGACCTGCCAGAAGACAGCCTTGCTGCCGCCGTCCTCGCCGCCGCCCATGACGCCGCCTTCCAGCCGCTCGTGCAATTCCATCGTGCCCTTGAACAGCAAAAACACGCCGCCAAGCAGCAAAATAATGTCGCGCCAGGAAAAATTTCTGCCCCAGATAGTGAACAGCGGCTCCGTCAGCCCCACAATCCAGGCCACGGCCCCCAGCAGCGCCAGACGAATCAGCAGCGCCAGCCCCAGGCCCGTAAAAAAGGCCTGCCGCTTCTGCGCTCCCGGCAGGCGCGACGCCAGCACGGAAATAAACACCAGATTGTCAATGCCGAGAACAACTTCCAGCACTATCAGCGTTCCCAGACCAGCCCAGGCCGAAGGATCGGCAATCCATGCCATATCCCACATAACGATACTGTCCTCCAGAGTGTTTTGTTTTGTTGACGTTGGATTTTTCTTTATTTTTTGAGGGGGGAAGGAACCCCCTTTCGCTAGCGCGCAAAGGGATGTTCCTTCCCCCCTCAAACTCCCCCCATCCTCCCCCAAACGCGCTTTTTCAGGGAGGATGCGCGGCACGGGGACGCCGACGTCCGCCATCCGGCAAACGTCCCCCGGTTGCGCCGGGGCAAAATTCGCAGGCGAGGAATACGCACGAAAAAGGGGAAAAAACCATACGGTGTTTGAATATGACACAGCGGACGCACGCAGGCAAGGGAATCAGGCAAGGGCAAAAGCGCGTTTCCGAACAGGACAAAACAGAACAGCCCGCCGACATACGCCGACGGGCTGTTGCATACAGGATACAAATTAAACTTCACTTAGAGACAAACAATAAGCATTTTAACCCGTGCTTTTTTAGATTATGAACAACATTAGCATCATTCTCAAATACTACCAGCTGTTCACATGTACAAGCAAGTCTCTTACATATTTTCGAGACATCTCTATACATATTTTTCTTATCTGAAAAAATAATCAAACTAAACATATCTCTTATTTTTAAAAAATTACAAATATGCAAAGCGCGTTTTCTATCACTCGATGTCCATAATATACAATTATTACCTAGGCTCCTTATAATATCAAGCAAACAATTATTTACTCTAATTTTCTCTATATTTTCAATAAAATATCTCTGCTTTTTATCTATAATAACATCCATTTTCCGTTTTTCTATATAAGGGTAACACTTCTTAATTATTTCCCGCGTTATTCGCTTTTCATTTACAATAGGTTTTAAATTGTAGGCTAAGAGTGCAAAATTATAGCTTTCATTGTTAAGTTCATCCGTAAAAACAATTGTACCATCCATATCAAATAAATAATAAAAAATATTTTTACTCATTTTCTATCTTAAAAAATTCTGCACCATTTTTTGTTCTTGAACAGAGTACTTCATCATAGCGTCTAATATAGATTGAGTCAAAATATTGACTTTTCCCTCAATATATAAATCTTGATTAAGCCCAAATTGGGGATTATTTCTATCAAGTTCATGATTATAAAGCATCGCTCTAAACAGAGAATACTCTTCTGCTTTAGCCATAGCATGGCGAGAACCGCTATCCCCTTCTCCCATTCTATAACTGGCAGAAAGTAAGATAGCTTTTGCAAACATTGCTTGCAAGCGATCTCTACTAATAAAACGCTTATTCGCTTCAAATCTCCCCGAAGACTTATTATAATACTCTGATATCAGCAAGCCTCCTTTTTCTACGATCTCACATGCGAGCTTTTTATTTTCAGAGGGATATATTTGATATAATGGTGTTGGTAAAATAGCAATTGTTTTACCTCTTTCTTCTAGACACACCTTGTGTGCAACAGTATCACATCCTCTTGCAAGTCCACTAACTATATTCATTCCACCTTCTACAAGTTTTCTTACAACTTTAGTTTCTCGATTAACAATTTCTTCTTCAGGATTTAACACGCCTATAACAGCAACATTGTTTTCTAATTTTTTCAACAACGAGATATCCCCTTTATAAAAAAGTAAAAAAGGAAAATCTGACACTTTCTTAACAGTAGAATATATAGATGGAAATTCTTCATCGAAGGGGGAAATAACACCATCTACTGATTGAGCCAACGTTTCTATATAACTTTGAGACTTACGAGATGACTTAATATCACCTCTGACTGCATTTACAAAAACATCTCCTATTTTATCCATGAAAGCATTAAAATCAGCAAAATCGATAATTTTCTCTTCACATATAGCTTTAAACTTATTAAAATTTTTTTTGGGAGACAGTTTATAAAAGTCTGAACTTGAAAAACATTTACGCCCCGTAACAGCATTTCGTTTATCTAAAATATAATCAACAATAGAAAACAAAAAAAGAGTTTCTTTTGAACATTTCATCAAACGACCTCTACATGTTATGTTTTGTCATACCAAGCGTATACAAAGATATACTTCTAGCTTTTTTATTTATAAGAAACTGAATGCAATCTTCATCAACACCTTTATTTTCTGTATAAATATCATCAATAAGAATAACATCTTTTCCACAAATATTCATATTAAATTCACAAGTATCCTGAGTAATTCCTGGATATGGAGCAGCCCCATTGTTTTGGATATCGAGATGAGCTAAATGAGTTGTTTGTGTTTCCACAACTCTTTTTATAGCATTAGTTCCATCTATGACATTTTGAAAATCTTTTATTCCAACCATCACAGCACTTCGGAACTGTAGTTCTTCCTCTCGCCAAAAACTATCTGGTTTAGACCTGGGAACAACAAATATATAAACCGTTTTTCCTCTATAAGAATCTATCATTAGTATTTTCTTCAAATCTTCTCGTACTATATTTGCAATATCATTTTTAACATCATCAGTCGCATGACTCTTTATTGCTAAAACAAGTTCACTAAAAGGACTACCACCATTTGCCTTCGATATATAAAAATCATGGAAAAAAGCAGTTATAGATACGCTTAAAAAATTATTTATTGGCAATTGATGATAATATAGACCATTAAACGTTTTTATTTCTACGGGGAATTTAGTACCACAGCCTCCTTGACTGGGGAAACAATAATGCCCATTACTAAATCTATCTCTAGCATAGGCACGAACACCACACTTTGGACATAGCGCATATTCTGGCATCGCAATTACCTCATGCTTTTGCGAAAAACTATAAAAAACAAATCCTAAAAACAGGCTTCCCCAAACATTTCTCCCAGAATAAGGGAGGGCCTCCCGCTGTAGCAACTAGCGGCGATCGAGAGCTATTCCCATTGTGGCGAAGGAAACTACGGCCACACAGTAGAGATAAATATACCTCTCTCTAAAAAGAGATACAACTAAAAACTTGTCGCTAATGTAAAACCAAAAGCGCCTTATCCCAAATAAACACGAGACAGCCCGCCGACATACGCCGACGGGCTGTTCTGGAGCCTCTTCAATTTGAAACGCTCTAGAGCGTTTCAACTTTGAAAAAGGTGAAACGCGAGGCAGCGGGACTACGCCGCCCGGCCCAAAGTGAGCGGAAAAACCGCGTTTTTTCCGCGAAACGACAGGCCGTATGGTTTGAAATGCACAGCATTTCAAACTGAAAACGCTCTAAAAACAAAAAAACGAACCTGTACGGGTTCGTTGTTCCGGGGGACGGCTGCCGCAGGGAAAGCTGCGGAGTTCCCGTAAATCTCTATCTTCCAGAATAAAGCGCGCTGGGGAAGGGTGGGGGTTCGGGGGAGGGGAACCCCTCTCGCGCTAGCAGCGACCGAATGGCGGCCGCAGGCCGTGCCCGTTGCGACGAAGGAAGCTACGGGCATCGACAGCAGAGATGAGGGGTTCCCCTCCCCCGATTAATACGCAACTAAAAACTAGTCTTCAGCGAGCTGGATGCGGGTGAAGCCCTTGACGGTCAGGGTATCGCCCACGGCCTTGGCGGTATCGCGCACGATATCGGCGACGGACTTCTTGTCGTCGCGGATGTAGGCCTGTTCCATGAGGCAGACTTCCTTCTGGAACTTCTTGACGGCGCCTTCGGCGATCTTTTCCACGATCTGTTCGGGCTTGCCTTCTTCGCGGGCCTTCTGGCGGTAGACTTCGCGCTCGCGTTCCACGGCGGCCTGATCCAGACCGGAGGCGTCGAGGGCCAGCGGGTTAGCGGCGGCCACCTGCATGGCGATGTTCTTGGCGAGTTCCTGCACTTCGGGCTTGGCGGCGGTTTCGGCCTTACCGCATTCCACGTCCACCATGACGCCGATCTTGCCGTTGGCGTGCACGTAGTGGCCGATCACGCTCTTGTCGTCGCGGGTATGACGGGCGAACTTGCCGATCTGCATGTTTTCGCCCACGGAAGCGATGAGTTCCTTCACGGTGTCGCCCATGAGGCCTTCCAGAGCGGCGGCGTCGGCGGGGGAGTTGTCAAGAACGCTCTTGGCGAGCTGGGCGGCCAGGTTCTGGAACTGTTCGCCGCGGGCCACGAAGTCGGTTTCGCAGAGCAGAGCGGCCATAGCCATGCTCATGCCGTCGGCGGCGTGCGCCACGGCCACCAGACCTTCGCTGGTAGCGCGGCCGGCCTTCTTGGCGGCCTTGGCCATGCCCTTCTGGCGCAGCCAGTCAACGGCCTTTTCCAGATCGCCGTCCACTTCCACCAGCGCCTTCTTGCAGTCCATCATGCCGGCGCCGGTCTTTTCGCGCAGTTCTTTCACCATGCTCGCGGTAATAGCCATGAAATTCACTCCCATATCCGGCCTGAAAGCCGGTCTTGCGCGCCCGGCGCGGGCTTCTGAGACGCCGCAGCTCAGGGGACGCGCTTCGTTACACTTGCAAAGGCGGCGGCATGGTTGCCCACGCCGCCGCCCGCGTCCGCCCCTCCGGGGGACGGGCGAACGTCAAAAAACAGTCGCGCTACTCGGCGGCTTCGGCTTCGGCGGCCTTCTGCATCGCCTCTTCGGCGTTTTCAGCATGGCCGTCCTTGCCCATGGCCGCGCCTTCCTGGCAGGCTTCGGAGAAAGCCGTCACGAAGAGCTTGATGGCGCGGATGGCGTCGTCATTGCCGGGGATGATGTAATCGATCACGTCGGGATCGCAGTTGGTGTCCGTCACGGCCACGATCGGAATACCGAGCTTGCGGCATTCCTTCACCGCGATATCTTCGCGATGGGGGTCGATGATGAAGGCCAGCTGGGGCAGACGATCCATGCCCTTGATGCCGCCCAGGGTCTGTTCCAGCTTCTGCATTTCGCGTTCGAGCAGCAGCTTTTCCTTCTTCTGGTAACGGTTGATGGTGCCGTCGGCGAACATCGCTTCCAGCTTCTTCAGGCGCTCGATGCTCTTCTGGATGGTCACGAAGTTGGTCAGCGTGCCGCCCATCCAGCGGTTGGCCACGTAGAACTGGCCGGCCTTGGTGGCTTCGGCGGCCACGGCTTCCTGAGCCTGACGCTTGGTGCCGATGAACAGCACCTTGCCGCCCTTGGCCACGGTGTCAACCACCTTGTCATAGGCCACGCGGAACAGCTTCACGGTCTGCTGCAGGTCGATGATATGGATGCCGTTGCGCGCGCCGAAGATGTAAGGACGCATTTTCGGATTCCAGCGGCGCGTCTGATGGCCGAAATGCACACCCGTTTCCAGCATCTGCTTCATGCTGACGTAAGCCATGATTCAATCCTCCACTAGGGTTGTCATCTTCCACCCGGACCCTGACCCTGCAATCCGCCGCATGGCGGACACCCCAGGCCGCTGTCCGAGTGTGCTTGTTACGAACGGCTGACTTTAGTCAATCGCTCCGTCATTGGCAAGGGGAAATTTTCCCCGGAGCATTTTCAGAAAGCTAAAACGCTCTGTTCGCGCGGGAGTTCAGCGCAGGGCCTTGCCGAAAAAGTCCGTGAGCCGGGCGACCACCTGTTCCACAAAGGGCGGCTTGTCGTACAAATCCACATGGGTCGCGCCCTCAATGGTGCAGATTTCCTTGGGTTCCTTAGCGCGGCTGTAGGCGTCTTCGGTAAAATACAGCGTATCGGCCTTGCTGCCCACAATGAACAGCAGCGGACGCGGCGAAACCGTCGCAATATGGGCGAAGGCGTCAAAGGCGGCGAGCTTGTCGTTGCTGGACACCAGATATTTATTCACGGAGGTGGGATACTGGCAGCGCGGCGTCCGATAGTATTCATAGGCTTCCCGCTGAATAACGGACGTGTTTTCATCAATGGCATCCGCGGACGCGGGAACGTAGTTCCAGTAACGCGGCTCCTCGCCGCGGGCCTCGGCGGTGCGGGCGTCCGCGACTTCCTGAAGCAGCTTCTGGAAGAAATTTTCAATATTCACGCCGGGGAAGCCGTTTCTGGCGCTGTCGCCCACGTCCCATGTGCTGATGCCCGCGGCGGCCCTGATGCGGGCGTCCGTCTGAATGGCGCTCATGGTGTAGCCGCCGCCCGCGCAAATGCCCATAGCTCCGATGCGCCCGGCATCCACAAAGGGCAGCGTCGTCAGATAATCCACAGCGGAACGAATGTCCTCCACACGCGACGCCGGGTCCTCAAGATAGCGCGGCAGACCCTCGCTCTCCCCCTGATGCGCGGCGTCAAAGGCCAGCGCCACAAAACCCGCCTGCGCCAGATGCCAGGCATACAGCGATGAACACTGCTCCTTTACGCCGCCGCCGGGATGCGTCACCACCACCGCCGGATACGTCGCCCCTTCCGTCATGGAACCCGGCATGAACAGCAGCCCCGCGAGGCGCTGATCAAACTTCATGAACGAAACCTTCTTCCCTTCTTCATAATGCGTGGGATACTGCATGCTATTTCCTCGGTATAGAGTTTTTTATTTCTGGGGGAAGGGGAACCCCCTCTGCTGGCGCGAGAGGGGGGTTCCCCTTCCCCCAGACCCCCATCCCCTCCCCCAGCGCGCTTTATTCAGGCGATGCCCCGTTCAACGCTGCCCTTTCCTGCTGAGCAAAAGAAAAGAGGCCCGTGCGCGTTTCAGAGAAGCATCGCCCGCGCGGGGACGCGACGGCCTTTCCCTGTCTGGCCGTTCCCCGGCAGGATTGTTGAAACTTTTTTATTTCTGGGGGAAGGGGAACCCCCTCTGCTAGCGCGAGAGGGGGTTCCCCTTCCCCCAGACCCCCATCCCCTCCCCCAGCGCGCTTTATTCAGGCGATGCCCCGTTCAACGCTGCCCTTTCCTGCTGAGCAAAAGAAAAGAGGCCCGTGCGCGTTTCAGAGGCATCCACCGCGCGAAAACGCGGCGGCCCTTCCCTGTCTGGCCGTTCCCCGGCAGGATTGCCAAAGAAAACACCCTTCGGGAGTTCTCTTTCCTTTGGTGAGGGGAAAAGGAGGGGACGGCGATTGCCTGACGCTAAAGCAATCGGGGAAGCCTATCTCCGCAATACAACGCGCCGGGAAGGGATGAGGGGTCGGGGAGAATCCCCCGGATGTTTTGCTTCATTCAATCATCCGAATGACGGTCGCGGGCACGCCGCCGACAATGGACGCGGGAGGCACGTCGCGGCTGACGACGGCTCCGGCGGCGATAACGGCGTCATCGCCCACGGTGACGCCCGGCAGCAGGATAGCGCCCGCGCCGATCCAGACGTTGCGGCCGATAGTCACCGGCGCGAGGTTGTGAATATGGCGTTCGTCCGGCCGCAGACCGTGATTGATGGTCGCCACGGTGACGCGATGCCCGATCAGCGTGCCGTCGCCCACGGTGATGCCGCCCTGATCCTGAAAGCAGCAGCAGGAATTGATGAACACGCCCCGGCCGAGGCGAATATTCTTGCCGAAGTCGGTGTAAAAAGGCGGGAAAAGACGAAAATCCTCCGGCACATCCCGCCCGGTGATGCGGCTCATAAGGTCGCGGACTTCTTCCGGCGTGTGGGAGGCGCTGTTGAGTTCCATAGTCAGGCGCTGCGCCTCGTAACTGAGGGCGTGCATGCAGTCAAAGGCTTCCGTGCCGACAACCAGCGGATTTCCGGCGTTCATATATGCCAGCAGCTCTTCAAGATTCATGGCGACTCCGATGTTTTCCGTGCGGGATGTGCGCGTTTTCCGCGCGCACAACAGAACCTACAGGAGAAGCCTTGCCATGTATAATACTTATATTTTATACATTACCATGCTTTAAAAGCATAAAAGAGCAAAAACGTCCCCCGGAAGGGACGGCAAAACCGCGTCGCGCGGGAAACGGCGGAAAGGTTCTAGAGCATTTTCAGTTTGAAATGCTTCGCATTCCAAACCATACGGCCTGTCGTTTCGCGGAAAAAGCGCGGTTTTTCCGCTCACTTTGGGCCGGGCGGCGCTGTGCCGCCGCCTCGCGTTTCACCTTTTTCAAAGTTGAAACGCTCTAACGCTCTATTCTTCGCTATTATAGATCATGTCGTCGATATACTGCCCTTGCCGTGCGGTCGGCTGCACAACGGCACAATGATCGGCATCAAAAAACTGCCCTGTGACGGGGCAGGAACTGGCTTCCAGCGTGGATTCCCAGAACCAGACATAGAGCGATTTTTTTATTCTGCCCTCGCACTTCAAAACGTAATACGGGCTATCGCTCAGTTCGGCATAACTCAAATCTTTTTTGTTTTGAAAGACGCGGATATATTTTCCTTTCCAGACAGGCTCATCATGGGAAATATCCACAATAAAAAAGGGAGGACATTCGCAGGCGCAGTGCGGATTGTAAAAGAATGCCTGATACTGCGGCGATATATCCCATTCGCACTCTAGTTTTGAAAAGCACCAGAGCAGCATTTTCTGGCCGACTGTCATTGACAGCAAAAACAGAAGCAAACAAACCAATAGTATCTTTACAAGGAACTTCATACGCCGCCCGTCTCTCACACGTTGTGCATGCCGCCATTCCCGGCTTTCTCTCCGCACGACATAGCAGACAGGAGCAGACGGCGTAAAGAATGGTTCCCCTGCGGACGCTTGAAAGGCTTCACATTTCAAAGCATACGGCCCGTCTCACTTTGAGCCGGGCGGCTGTCCGCGCCCTGCGTTTTACTTTTTCCAAAGGTAAAAGAGTCAAAAAAACTATTCCCTCCGGGGGACGCCCGGCACGGGGAAAGCGGCCGCGCCCCCGCAACGCCTGATTCTCCAGAATAAAGCGCGTTGGGGAGGGAGAGGGGGAGTTTGAGGGGGAGAGGGAACCCCTTGTGCGCCAGCCAAGGGGTTCCCTCTCCCCCTCAACAAAAATAAAAAAGGAAAAAAGAAAGAACATGGAACTGCGGGAATTGCGGTATTTTCTTGCTGTGGCGCAGGCGGGGACCATCTCCGCGGCGGCGGAGGCGCTGCACGTGACGCAGCCCACGTTGTCGCGGCAGCTGATGGAGCTGGAGAACCGGCTGGGGAAGACGCTGTTTCTCCGGGGAAAGCGGAAAATCACGCTGACGGACGAGGGGCTGTTTCTGCGCGGGCGGGCGCGGGAGATTCTGGCGCTGGTGGAAAAAACGGAAACGGCCTTCAGCGAACCGGAGGAAAGCATCTGCGGCGAGGTGTTCATCGGCGGCGGCGAAACCGACGCCATGCGAATTCTGGCACGAGCGGCGCGACGCCTGCATGAGCGTCACCCGAATGTAATCTTTCATCTTTTCAGCGGCAATGCCGAGGCGGTGGCCGAACGCATCGCCCGCGGACTGGTGGACTTCGGGGTTTTCATCGATCCGGCCGATCTGTCGGAGTACGATGTTCTCCGGCTGCCTGTGCGGGATACCTGGGGACTGCTCATGCGCCGCGACAGCCCGCTTGCCCGCAAAACGGCCATACGCCCCGCCGACCTTTTTGAACTGCCGCTGATCTGCTCCCGGCAGGCGCAGGTGGATAACGATATTGCGGGCTGGATGGGCAGCGGACACGAAAATCTGCATATTATCGCCACGTATAATCTGCTTTACAACGCCGCGCTCATGGTCGAGGAGGGGCTGGGCTATGCCCTGTGCCTCGATAAGATTGTCGCCGCCCATCCGCAGGGGAATCTCTGCTTCCGGCCGCTTGCGCCCCGGCTGGCTGTGGGCCTTGCCGTTGCCTGGAAGAAATCGCAGACATTTTCTCCCGCGGCCGCGGCATTTCTCGCCTGCCTTCGGGAAGAAATCGCGGCATTTCGGGAGCAGCCCGGACCGGCCGCCGAAAACACGTTCCCGCAGACGACGTAAAACGCCGACGCGGCCCCCTCTCCGGCCTTCCCAAAACAGGACTTTTGGGCTAGCGTAAACGCATGAACACGAATGCGGCTTGTCTTGTGTACGGTATGACCTGACCTTTTCCGGCAACCGGGGCGGTGCGTCCCTGTCGGAAAGGCGCGGCATGTCGTCAGCCCATTGAGGGGGCATAGTCGCAGCAGAAGAAATGCAGAAATTTCCGTCAGGTATTGCATGCGTCCGGGCTTGCCGCGTTGCGGCGGGCCCTTTTTTGTTTTCGGGGAGGAAGGTCGCGGCGTCGACACGACGCGGGCCGCGCAACCGAATGGAGGACGTATGAAAAAGATTGCGGCAACACTGGCGGCAGTCGCCATGAGCGTATGGGCTGTTTCGGCGCAGGCCGGACCGCTGGACGCCTTCAAGGGGCAGAAAGGAACCGTTGACATCGCGGGCGGCACGGCTCACGTGCCTGTCATGAAGAAGGCCGCGCAGGCCATCATGGCGGCCAACGGCGACATCCGCATCACCGTTACGGGCGGCGGCTCCGGCGCGGGCGTGAAGAAGGTGGGCGAGGGGCTCGTCAATATCGGCAACACGGGCCGGGCCCTCAAGCCTGAAGAAGTCAAAAAATACGGGCTTGTCACCTTCCCCTTTGCCATTGACGGCGTGGCCGTGGCCGTGAATCCCAAGAATCCTGTGTCCAGCCTGAGCAAGCAGCAGGTCAAGGATATCTTTGCGGGCAAGATTGCCAACTGGAAGCAGGTCGGCGGCGCGGACGCGCCCATTAACGTCTACGTGCGCGAAGACGGCAGCGGCACCCGCGAGACCTTTGAAGAAAAGGCGCTGGACAAGGGCACGTCCAAGGCCGACGCCAATGTGCTTAACTCCAACGGCGCCATGAAGACCGGCATTGCCCGCGACCCCGACGGTATCGGCTATGTGGGCATCGGCCATCTTGACGCCTCCATCAAGGGCGTCGCCTTTGACGGCAAGGCCCCCACGCAGGTCAACGCCGCCGACGGCACCTATCCGGTCACGCGCCTTCTGTACATGAATACCAAGGGCGAGCCCACCGGCCTGACGAAGCTCTTTATCGGCTATATCTTCTCGCCTGACGGCGAAGCCGCCATTAAGGCTTCCGGCTATATTCCGGTAAAGCCCGCCGCCGACAAGGCCAAGGCCGGGAAGTAGCGGCATGCTGCGCGATGCCCGACAGGAAAAAGACGGCTTCCGCGTCTGCGTGCAGGCGTCCGCCGCGCTGGCGCTGCTGGGCATCGCCCTGCTTTGTCTGATGATTGCGGGCATGGCCGTTCCCGCCCTTCTCCAGAATGGCGACGGCCATGCCCTGAGCGTTGTCTGGAATCCCGCCGCCGGACGCTTCGGCATTCTGGGCATGCTGGCCGGTTCGGCGGCGCTGGCCGTCTGCGCTCTCTGCCTCGGCGGGCCGCTCTCGTTCGCCCTGCTCTGCTGGCAGCTCTGCCCCGACAATCACGGCCCTCTGTCCCGCATCAGCCGTCGCCTCATGGGCGCTCTGCTGCATTTCATGACGGCCGTGCCCACCGTCGTTTACGGTTTTGCCGCCGTTTTTCTCCTGACGCCCTTCCTGCGGGGGGCGCTGGGCGGTTCGGGTTTCTGCCTTGCCGGGGCGGCGCTCATGCTGGCTCTGCTCATCGTGCCCACCATGACGCTTGTGCTGCGGGCCGGGCTGGAGGCCCGTCTTGCCGCGCTCCTGCCCCACGGGCTCGCCCTCGGCATGAGCCGTCTGCAACTGCTCTGGCACTGCGTTCTGCCCCAATGCCGCCCCGTCGTCATGGCGGCCCTGCTGCTGGGTTTTGCGCGGGCGCTGGGCGACACTCTGCTGCCGCTCATGCTCTCCGGCAATACGCCGCAGCTTCCGCAGGGCCCGGCCTCCGGCGTGCGCGCCCTGACGGCGCACATGGCCATGACCGCCGCCAACGAAACCGGCGGCGCGGCCTATGATTCCCTGTTTGCCGCCGGTTTTCTTCTGCTCTGCGCCAACGCCGTCATCGGTCTTATCGCCCGGCGTCTTGCCGCCGACAGCCGTTCCGGGGAAGCGCGGTCATGATCATTCTCCGTGCGTTTCAACCCATTTCAAAGGTAAAACGCTCATGATCCGCCCCCTTGCCCCGCGTCTGCTGCGGCTGCTCGGTCCCTGCGCCGCTCTTTTCGTTGCCGCCGCCGTGCTCCTGCTGACCTTTTTTCTCGCGGCCCACGGTCTCGAAGCCTGGGGGCTGTCCCTCTTTTTCGGCGACGCGCCGCCCCTGCGGGCGCTGTTCGGTCTGTCGCCTGTCTGGAACGGCATCTGGCCCGCCTGCGCCGGAACGCTCTGTCTCGTCGTTCTGACCCTGCTTCTGGCGCTTGCCCCCGGCATCGGCTGCGGCCTCTATCTGGCCTGGTACGCCCCGCCGCGCCGCCGTCGGCATATCGACATGCTGGTGGACATCCTCGCGGGCATGCCGTCCATCATCATGGGCCTGTTCGGCTTTGCGCTGATTCTCGTCCTGCGCCGCACCATTGCCCCGCAGGCCAATACCGGTCTGCTGCTCTCCGCCGCCTGTCTGGCGCTGCTCGTGCTGCCCGTGCTTGTCGCCGCCACCCGCGAAGCCGTTCGCGCCGTGCCGCCGTCCCTCAATCTCGCCGGGGCCGCCCTCGGCCTCTCCCCCGGCCAGCGCCTGCGCCATGTCATCCTTCCGGCCGCCGCCCCCGGCATCCGCAGCGGCGTTGTGCTGGCCCTCGCCCGCGCCGCCGAAGATACCGCCGTCATCATGTTTACCGGCGTCGTCGCCAATGCCGGACTCCCCGCAGGCCCGTTGGAAAAATTCGAGGCCCTGCCCTTCTTTATCTACTATACCGCCGCCCAGTATCAGGATCAGGACGAACTGGCCAGAGGCTTCGGCGCCGCCCTCGCCCTGCTCGCCCTCTCCTCCCTCCTCCTGCTGCTGGCCCGCTGCCTCCGGCGACGGCGATGAGGCGGGCGGGGTGGAGGCAGGGAGATTTGCGGGGGGAAGGGGAACCCCTTTCGCTGGCGCGCAAAGGGGTTCCCCTTCCCCCCGCGCCCCCCA
>CALVHG010000027.1 GCA_944327285.1 uncultured Desulfovibrio sp.
GACCGCGTTTTTTTTTTTTTTTTTCAGGCCGTATGGTTTGAAATGCAAAGCGTTTCAAACTGAAAATGCTCTAAAGATAGCTATGCATCGATATGATACGAGGAAAGAGGAGTTTCGCTTTCCGCGCGTCTTGTTGAGGAAACAGGTTAACAGATAAACAACAGGCCGATCATCGCAGGATGATCGGCCTGTTTCTTTATGAAATCAGTGGGAGGGGAAGAGCACTTTACGCCTGTTCCAGCGCCTGATCGACATCGGCAAGGATGTCGTTGATATTTTCAAGCCCCACGGAAAAACGGACCATGCCGGGCGTGATGCCAGCATCGCGGAGCTGCTGATCCGAGAGCTGACGATGCGTGGAGCTGGCCGGATGGAGCACGCAGGAGCGGATATCCGCCACATGCACCTGCAGGGATACGAGCTTGAGCGCATCGATGAAGCGGGCTCCGGCGTCGCGGCCGCCCTTGAGGCTGAAGGAAATAACGCCGCTGCATCCCTGCGGCAGATATTTGTCGGCCAGCTCCTTGTGGGGATGTCCTTCTAGGCGGGGATAGGTGACGCTTTCCACCTTGGGGTGCGCCGCCAGATGACGGGCTACGGCTTCGGCATTGGCGCAGTGCTGGTGCATGCGCAGGGGCAGGGTTTCCAGGCCGAGATTGAGGTAGAACGCTCCCTGCGGGGTCTGGCAGCAGCCGAGATCGCGCATGAGCTGGACGCGCGCTTTGACGATGTAGGCGGCCTTGCCGAAGGTCTGCGTATAAATCAGGCCGTGATAGGAGGCGTCGGGCTCGGTAAATTCAGGGAAGCGGCCCTGCGTCCAGTCAAAGCGGCCGCTGTCCACAATGACGCCGCCCATCTGAACAGCATGCCCGTCCATGTATTTGGTGGTGGAGTGCACAACGATGTCCGCGCCGAAATCAAAGGGGCGGCAGAGTATGGGCGTGGCAAAGGTATTATCGACGATCAACGGCAGGCCGTGACGGTGCGCCAGGGCGGCCATGCGCTCGATATCCAGCACGTCCAGCGAGGGATTGGTCAGCGTTTCGCCGAAGATGGCGCGGGTTTCGGGGCGGATGGCCTTTTCGATTTCGGCGTCGGGGGCCGTCTGATCGACGAAGGTGACTTCGATCCCCATTTTCTTGAGCGTGACGGCAAACAGGTTGAAAGTGCCGCCGTAGATGCTGGCCGTGCTGATGATATGGTCGCCGCTGCGGGCAATATTGAGAATAGCCAGCAGGTTTGCCGCCTGCCCCGATGCGGTGCACAGGGCGCCCACGCCGCCTTCGAGCTCGGCAATCTTGCGTTCCACGGCATCGATGGTGGGATTGGCCAGGCGTGTATAGAAAAAGCCTTCGTCCTGCAAATCGAACAGGCGCGCAACGGCGGCAGTGGATTCATAGGTGAAGGTCGTGCTCTGCGCGATGGGCAGGACGCGGGGTTCGCCGTTGCCGGGCGTATAGCCGCCGTGAAGACAAAGGGACTCTGGTTCCATGGATTCCTCGTGCGTGTTGCAATCCTGTGAAGGGGAGCTTCCGGCCCGTTACAGGGCACTCATGCCTCCCGCAGGGGATAATTTGTGTCTGTTATACGGACTTTTTGAAATGTTCATATCCTGAAAAGGAGAACATTCTGATATTCGCAGGCAGCGCAATAGAGGACGTTGGAAACGTTCTCTAATGAAATGCCTGTGAAATCAGTAGCGCATGGCCGAGGGCATGGCAAGTGCCGGGGGCGCTGTTTCCTGCCATCAGGGCAAACCGTATTGACCATTTGCCTTTGGCGGGGTACGATAGGCGCATATCGGCATGGTTGGAGCCTTTTTCCTGTTTGCTTCCGGCAGATGGACGAAAAGGGCGGGAGGTTCATGCGTAATATCCCGACCGGGATGTTGCGTGGAAGTTTTCATTTTTGCCAGGAGGCACAGTATGCGTATTGCCGTGGGACTGGGCAAAACGGATGGTCAGGCGCGCCTTGAGCGCCAGGGTATCAGCCGTCGAGATTTCATGAAGTTTTGCACCGCCGTTGCGGTGACGATGGGGCTCGGCCCTTCAATGGCTTCCGAAGTGGCGGCGGCCCTTACCGGTAAACGCGCCTCCGTGGTCTACCTGCACTGCGCTGAGTGCACGGGCTGCTCCGAGGCGCTGCTGCGCACGTATAAGCCGTTCATCGACTCCCTCATTCTCGACACCATTTCCCTTGATTATCACGAAACCATCATGGCTGCCGCCGGCGAAGCCGCCGAGGAAGCGCTGGACAAGGCCATCAAGAATCCCGACGGCTATATCGCCGTGGTGGAAGGCGCCATTCCCATGGCTGATGGCGGCAAGTTCGGCTATGTGGGCGGGCATACCATGTATGACCTCTGCAAGCGCGTGCTGCCCGGCGCCAAGGCCGTGATTACCATGGGCACCTGTGCCGCTTACGGCGGCGTGCAGGCCGCCAAGCCCAATCCGACCGGCTCCGTGGGCGTTAACGAGGCCTTTGCCGACATGGGCGTCAAGGCTATCAACCTCCCCGGCTGTCCGCCCAACCCCCTGAACTTCGTCGGTACGGTGGTGGCCTTCCTGCAGGGTCGCGAAATCCGTCTTGACGAGCTGGGCCGTCCGCTCATGTTCTTCGGCAAGACCGTGCACGAACTGTGCGAGCGTCTGCCGCACTTTGAGGCCGGCGAATTTGCTCCTTCCTTTGATTCCGAAGAAGCTCGCAAGGGCTGGTGTCTCTACGATCTCGGCTGTAAGGGCCCCAGCACGTACAACAACTGCCCCAAGGTCCTCTTTAACGATACCAACTGGCCCGTGCGTGCCGGTCATCCCTGCATCGGCTGCAGCGAGCCCGGCTTCTGGGACGAACTGACGCCCTTCTATAAGAACTAGGAGCATTCTCCATGAGCGAAATCAAGAAAACGCCCCAGAGCAACTACAGCGGTTCGGTGGTCGTCGACCCCCTGACCCGTATTGAAGGCCACCTCCGTATTGAAGTGGAAGTGGAAAACGGCAAGATTAAGGATGCCCGCAGCTGCGGAACTCTGTTCCGCGGTCTGGAAACCATCCTCAAGGGCCGTGATCCCCGCGATGCCCAGCATTTCACCCAGCGCACCTGCGGCGTGTGTACCTATACCCACGCGCTGGCGTCCACCCGCGCTTTGGAAGACGCCATCAAGGTGAGCATTCCCGCCAATGCCACCTATATCCGCAACCTGGTGCTGGGTCTGCTGTTCATGCACGACCATCTCGTGCACTTCTATCATCTGCATGCCCTCGACTGGGTGGACGTGACCGCCGCGCTAGCCGCTGATCCGGCCAAGACCGCGCAGCTGGCTTCCTCCATTTCTCCCCGTCCTGCCAAGGCTGCCGATTTCAAGGCCGTGAAGGAACGCCTCCAGGCTTTCGTCAACACCGGTCAGCTCGGCCCCTTCACCAACGCCTACTTCCTGGGCGGTCATCCGTCCTACTACCTGTCGCCCGAAGCTAACCTGCTGGCGACGGCGCACTACCTCGAAGCCCTGCGCATGCAGGTCAAAACGGCTCGCGCCATGGCCGTGTTCGGCGCCAAGAACCCGCATCCGCAGTTCCTGATCGCCGGCGGCGTGACCTGTTACGAGTCCCTGACCCCGGCCCGCATCAAAGAATTTACTGACCTTTACAAGGAATCCCGCAAGTTCATCGAGGAAGTCTACATCCCCGATCTGCTGCTTGTGGCCAGTCAGTACAAGGATTGGGCGGCCATCGGCGGCACCGAAAACTTCATGGCCTTCGGCGAATTCCCGGCCGTGGGCGGTGAACGCGACCTCAATTCGCGCTGGCTCAAGCACGGCGTGATTCTCAATCGCAAGCTCGATGCCGTGCAGCCCATGGATCCCAGCAAGATTGCCGAACATGTGCGGCACAGCTGGTACGAAGGCGATCAGGCCCGCACGCCTTATGAAGGGGAAACCAAACCCGCCTTCACCAAGATGGGCGACAAGGATCGCTATTCCTGGCTCAAGGCCCCCCGTTACGACGGTATTGCTATGGAAACTGGTCCTCTGGCGCAGGTGCTTGTCAGCTACGCGCACAAGCATCCCGCCATTGTGCCGCTGGTCGATTACGTGCTCAAGCAGCTCAACGTCGGCCCCGAAGCTCTGTTCTCCACGCTTGGCCGTACGGCCGCCCGCGGTATCGAAACTCTGGCCATTGCCCAGCAGGTGGAAAACTGGATCAACGACTTCCAGACCAACATCGACAAGGGCGACAAGAAGATCGCGGAAAACTGCGAAATTCCCGACAAGCCCTGCCGCGGCGTGGGCTTCGTCAATGCGCCTCGCGGCGGTCTGTCTCACTGGATCTGCATCGACGATCAGAAGATTTCCAACTTCCAGCTCGTCGTGCCGACCACGTGGAATCTTGGTCCCAGAGATGCGAAGCACGTCATGAGCGCCGCCGAGCATGCTCTTGTGGGCACGCCCATTGCCGATCCCAAGCGCCCGGTGGAAATCCTGCGCACCATTCACTCCTTTGACCCGTGCATCGCCTGCGCCGTCCACGTCATTGACGGTCAGACCAACGAAGTGCATCAGTTCAAGGTTCTGTAGTCCGTAATGCTGAAAGAGGCGGCTTGCCCCGGCGAGCCGCCTCTTTCTTTTTTAGCGAACAGTGACGGAACAAAAAGCCCCTTGCGTGCGCGCGCACAGGGGCTTTTTCTCTCTCCGGTATCCTTTCCCGGAAATGCTCCGGGAAAGGAAGGCTCTGCGACGCTCAAAAGGGCCTTGTTTCTCCAATACGCGCGCATGCGCAGGAGAAAAAAGACGCCCATGCAAGGAAATCTTATGGAAACTATTTCTTCGACGGATACCGTGCTGATTCTCGGCGTCGGCAATACCTTGTTGACGGATGAAGGCTTTGGCATGCGCGCCGTGGCCTGGCTGCGGGATCAGTATGACTGGCCCGCCAATGTGACATTGCAGGAGGGCGGCACGCAGGGCCTCATGCTGATGACGGCCATTCAGGAGTGTTCGGTACTGATTGTGCTGGATGTGGTGCTTGGCGGGCAGGAACCCGGCACCATCTATCTTCTGGAAAATGACGATCTTCGTAAAAGCCTCAGCTTTCGGGATTCCATGCATCAGACGGATCTGGTCGATACGCTGGCAACCTGCGAGCTTATCGGCTGCCGTCCCCAGACTATTGCTTTCGGCCTTGAGCCCTACGATTTCCGTACCATGCACCCGGAGATCAGCCCGCAGGCCGAGGCGCGACTGCCAGAATTCTGTCGCAAGGTTGTTGCGGAACTTGCCCGGCGCGGCCTGCACGCCACGGAAAAGGCTACGCACTAGGGCCTGTTAACACAAATTTACAATTTATTTCAAATAAATAGAAATGTCGGACGCTCCTGTTCTCTCTGAAAAAGCGCGCTGGGGAAGGGATGGGGGGCCTGGGGGGAAGGGAAACACCTCTCGCGCGAGCAGAGGGGGTTCCCTTCCCCCCAAACAACGTACGAATAGTGGTAACAGGCCCTGGAGCGTTTCAACTTTAAAAAAGGTAAAACGCGAGGCGGCGGCACAGCGCCGCCCGGCCCAGAGTGAGCGGAAAAACCAGGCTTTTTCCGCTTATTTTTTTATTTTACCGGGGGACGGATGCCGCGAGGGAAAGCGATTGCGCTCCCGGAGAGCTTCATTGTTCAGATAAAAGCGCGTTGGGGGAAGGATGGGGGGCCGGGGGAAGGAAACACACTTGCGCGCCAGCCAAGGGGGTTTCCTTCCCCCGGAGGAACGCGCTTCAAAAGACGATGCAGCCGTTGTCGTGGTAGATATCGAAGCCGGAGGTGCGGACGTTGCCCAGCAGGGTAAGCCCTGTGGCGCGGGCGAGATCGATGGAGGCGGCCATGGCGCGGGACAGGGAGGCAAGAATGGGGAATCCGGCGCGCAGGGCCTTGTGGACGATTTCCGAGGCAATGCGACCGCTGGAAAGCACCATCAGATCCCGGCGTTCCAGATTGTGCCGCAGGGCGTAGCCGATCAGCGTATCAATGGCGTTGTGGCGGCCGATGTCCATGCAGAAGAAGACAAGCCCCTTGCGATCCAGCAGCGCCGCATTGTGACAGCCGCCGGTAAGATGAAAGATTTCCGAACGGGCATCCAGCGTCTGAGCGGCTTCCATGATGCGCCGCGCTTCCCATGAGGGCGTCGCGGGACGGGGAAGCCGGGGGAGCGCGCGAGCCTGAAGAGGCACGCTCCAGCCCAGCGCCGAGGTCAGCGTCAGGGGGGCTGCGTTCGGGGCTGTGTTCAGTTGCACGCGGGCCTCGCAGGCGGCGTCGGTCTGCGGCACGATGTCCAGCGCGGCAATATCCCGCACGCCGTTGATGACGCCGCAGGAAAAGAGAAAGCCGGTTACCAGCTCCGGCATATGTTCGCCAGAACAGGCCATGCGCACAAAGGGCGCGCCGCCGATGTAAATGGTCAGCGCGGTTTCCGCGCAGGTCGCGAAACTGCGCTGCTGCCGTTGCGAGCCGTCGTAATGCTCCACAGCATACTGACGGACAAGGCGGGATGCGGCATCATTCATTGTCATCATCCTGTTGCGGCGGAGACTGCCGGAAAAATTCGATGAGTTCCACGGGCGCGCCGTTGTGTTCGATCATGGCGACGCGCACGCCTTCGGATGGCTCTGTGGGCGGCGTCAGAATAACAAAATCGTGTCGGCGCAGTTCCTGCTCAAGATGACGCACTTCAAAGGCAACATGGGGGACGCGCTGCACCAGCGGGTGCACGGGACTGCCCTGTTCAAAGCGCATCCATTCGATGCCGAAGGGGCTTGTGGAGAATCCGGACACGTACATGCCGAGATGGGGAATATGAATTTCTCCGGGCATGATCGCCGTGGTCGGAATGCCTGTGTGATGATATTTCCAGTGCCAGCGGGCGATGCATTCGGCCGCTTCATGATCGAGCCTGACAGAGGGTTTCATGGCATGGTGTGTTCCGAAAGGGGATTCTCCTGGGTGGAAATCCCCTTTCGGACTGTTTTTATTATACCGTCTTCCACTGCTTGCCGGACTGGGCGGCAAGAATGTTAATCAGGTCCTGCGTTCCGTTTTTGCCGTGTCCCTGCGCAATGGCCATGCGGTAGACTTCCTCGGCGCGTTCCGTGCCGGGAAGGACAAGCCCCATGCGGCGGCATTCCTCAAGGCAGAGGCCAAGATCCTTGACAAAATGCTCAATGAAGAAGCCGGGCGCATAGTCCCCCTTGAGGACGCGGCGGCCGAGCGTATTCATGGCCGTGCTGCCCGCAGCCCCGGCGGCTACCAGCTCCAGCCAGGCGTTCTTGTCCAGTCCGGCTTCCTGCGCAAAAAGCAGCGATTCGCACACGCTGAACATGACGCCCGCGATGGCGATCTGATTAGCCAGCTTGCCCTGCTGTCCGGTTCCCGCGCCGCCGCAGTGCAGAATTTTCTGCCCCATGCATTCGAGGCAGGGGCGGATGCGCTGGAAGGCGGCGTCTTCGCCGCCGACGAAGATGGAGAGCGTCGCATTCTGCGCGCCGATGTCGCCGCCGGTAACAGGGGCGTCAAGGGCCGCGCAGCCCGCGGCCGCGGCGGTTTCGGCAATGCGCCGCGCCAGAGACGGGCTGGACGTGGTCATGTCGCAGAGGATGCCCCCCTTTGCCAGACCGTGCAGCGCGCCGTTCTCGCCGATGGTGACGGCTTCCACATCGGCGGGATAGCCCACGATGCTGAAAACGATGTCGGACTGCTCGGCAACGGCGCGGGGCGTGTCGGCCCAGCGCGCGCCCTTGTCCAGCAGCGCGGCGGCCTTGCTTTTTGTCCTGTTATAGACCGTCAGCGGATAGCCCGCCTGTTGCAGATGCGACGCCATGGAATGACCCATGACGCCCGTACCGATCCAGCCGATGCGAAGGGATGTGTTCATTGTAGCAGGCTCCTGTAGCTAGCGTGCGAAAACAGCTTGTAGACTTACTCATTCTTCAGGCTTTTGCAATGCCGGGCGCATTTTCGCCTTGCGTGAGGGCCCGTTTGCATGTCCCCAATCCTACTGAAAGCGGCCTTCCAGCAGCTGGGACTGGACGGCGGCGCGCGCCAGCGGCGTGCCTTTGCGCCAGCGTCCGGCGTGTTCGCGGAAGATTGCCAGATTGCGGCGCATGGTTTCGTTAAAGGGATCCTGCCCGGCAAAGTCCTTTTCCAGCTGCGCCAGCGCGTCGGTGAAGGTGGCCTCGTCCAGCGCGCAGGTTTCGGCAACCTTGCTGATATAGAAGCTCAGAGATTTGTTGAGGCTGATCTTGCACTGTTCAAGGCCGCGATCCGCCAGCGCAATGATTTCCAGCAGCCGGGCCTTGTCGTCCCCCTGTGTTTTCTGGGCGTCGGCGGCCATGTTGTCGCGCTGATTTTCCAACGCCTTCTGGCGGCTGGCATAGTTGCGGATCGTTTCAATCATGTAGACGCCTGTGCGCAGCAGGGATTCCGCCTCCAGCTGTTTTTGGCGGGCCACGATAATATTGTTTTCCTTCAGGGTGGCGCGGAGTTGTTGCAGATTGGCCTTGACGGCGTCGTTGGGAGCCTGCGCCAGCAGACGATCCAGTTCTTCCAGAGGATTGCGGGCTGCGGGCAGAGGAGAGGCTGGCTGTTCCCCGGCAGACAGCCAGGCAGCGGCCAGCTCTTCGGGGCGATTGCCGCCGGGGGTGTTGATGCCGGTCAGCACGGGGCGAAAGCCCAGATCCTGAGCCGAGGCCGGACCATCAACCAGAAAGAAGGGGCTTTCCTCTCTCCGTCCGGGCATGACGGCGGCGGCATCGGAAAGATAGGAGCCGCCCTTGCGCACGATGCCGCCCGCCGAACCGTGCAGACGGCCTCCTATGGAAAAGCGGAACATGTCCATGCACATTTCCGCCACATTGCCCGCGGTATCGTAGAGGCCCAGTGGATTGGGTTTGCGGGAGCCGATGCGGGCGGTATGTTCCACAAAGGTCCCGCCCTGCCGGAATACGGCGTAATCGTTCAGCGTGCAGGATTCGGCAAAGGGGAAGAAATCTTCCTGCAGAAGCTGCTGGCTGCCGATGTTCTGTCCGCCCCTGGCGGCGTATTCCCATTCCGTTTCCGTAGGCAGACGCAGAAAGCCGATATTGCGCTTGTCATGAGCGAAGCGGGGCAGAGCGTCCGGAGCCTTCTTTAGGAGCCACTGCGTATAGCGACGGGTAAAATCTACGGCTTCATACCATGAAATGCCGGTCTGCGGGCGGGCGTCGTCGGCCGTGATGGAAGCGGAAGAAAAGTCGGCGTCCATGACGGAGCGCCATTGTCCCCGGCTCACTTCGTATTTGGCGATAAGATAGAAAAAGCAATTGCTGCCGTCTTGTGGGGCGGCGGCGCGCCAGCTTTCGGGCAGATCGGCAAGCGTGAAGGGGGCGGACAGGGCCGCGGAAAAACGGCGATCATAGTAGGCGCGTCCGGGGTTGGCGATGTCGTCGCGGCCGGGACGCAGGGGCATGTCCCAGAGAATGCCTCGCGCGGGGACGGCGGCCAGCCGGAAAGCCATTTTCAGCCCGCCTGGCATGGGTAGCAGAATATCCCCGGCGTCAGGATGCGGATTGTAGAGATCGCTTGCTTGTACGGCATCCTTGCGGGCCAGCGCCGCATGCGCTGTCCGGACGTCTGCCATCGGAAAAAGCTGGAGAAACAGCAGGAACGTCAGTGCGAGCGCCGCTGTATTCCCGTGTCCGGGCAATATCGCGAGGGCGCGGGTAAGCAATATTTTTATGGGTATGGCATTGTTCATGAGAAAGGAGGAGCGTCCGCCGGATACGCGAATCTTCGCGTCCGGGATACGGTCATATTTTCTCGGCCTGAAGTTAAACATCGCGGATAACTTCCGAGGGGTCAATACGGGCTGCCCGCAGAGCGGGGCCCAGCGCCGCAGCCAGGGAAAGCGCCGTTGCCATGCCGAGGGCCACGGCAAAATGCTGCGGCAGCAGGCGGCACAGGCTTTCCATATGCCCGATGCTGTCCGCGAACATGATGTTGATGGCCTGCGATGCGCCGAGGTAGAGAAGCGAGGCCAGCGCCGTTCCGACAACAGCGGTCAGCAGGGCCTGCGTCAGCGGGAAGAGCAGCAGGGCCGTCATGGGAAAGCCCATGAGACGCAGCTGTCCGAGAACCCGTTCCTTACGCTTGACGCCCGCCAGCGCGGAACTGGCTGTGGAGGCGGCGAAGCCGATGGCCGCGGCAATGCTGATCAGGCTGAAGACAAGACCCAGCGAGGCGGAGAGCGTCATGACCTGCTCGATTTCGTCGGCATGCGTGTAGACGTCCACCTGATGCGTGCGGAAGGCATCGCGCAGGCGGGGAACGTTTTCCAGCGTGCGGGCATACAGGCGGAATCCGGCGTAGACGCGCGGCGTGTCGGGCAGGGGGGAGCCCGTCCAGCCGTCCGCGGGATTCATGCCGGAAGCGGCGCGGCCGTCGCGGAAGTCTTCGGCAGCTTCCAGCAGCGGCAGCGGCAGGAAAACCATATCCTTCTGTTCGGCGGCCAGCGGCAGCACAGACGTGACGGTCAGACGTACCCGCGCTTTTTCTACCGCGCCGCGTCGTCCCCGTTCCACAATACCTGTCAGCGCGTCGCCGGGGCCGACTCCCAGTTTTTCGGCTGTGGAGGCGCTGAGGCAGACGCCGCTTTCCGTCAGGCGCGTGTCTGCCTCTGTCTGCGCATACACGGCCTGCGGGACGGCCGCGCCGTAGCGCGCCAGCAGGGGATCGCCTGCCGCCGTGGGTTCCATGGATGCCGTGACGATGCGGGTAGCAAGAGGGCCGGACGTTTCCGCGCGGGACAGGCCGATGGTGGCCGCAATGGCCCGCGTGCGGGGCAGGGCAAAGGCTACGGCCGGATGTTTGCCCAGCGAGGCCACATAGTCCGCCGTATAGCGTCCGCTGCCCACCGGCGATATTTCCAGCGTGGCGGGATTATGCAGCAGACGCGCCGTCAGGGTTTCCACCACGCCGAATTTGACGCCGTAAAGAATCAGGAGCGGCGCGAGAACAGCAGCCAGCCCCAGGACGGCGCAGGCCGAGAGCAGGCTCTCCCGCCGGTAATCGGCGCAGGCCAGTTCGGCGGCGCGAAGTCGCAGATCCATAATCAGGCCACCTCCGGGGAAAAATGCAGTCGGGAAACGCTGCGTTCGTCGTTCGCATCCTTTTCGACGCGGATGGGGGCCAGCGTGAAACCGGCTTCCTGCGCCATGTCCGGCGCGTGGCTGACCATGACGACCGTGCAGCCCTGTTCCCGCGCCAGACGGGCAAACAGGCGCATGACGCGGCGGGAGTGCGCGGGATCAAGGGCGGCCGTGGGTTCGTCGGCAAGCACCACGGCGGGAGCGTGGGCCAGCGCCCGCACAATGGCGACCCGCTGACGTTCGCCGACAGACAGCGTTGCGGGATACTGATCCGCAACGCCGTCTACGCTCAGCTCGACGGCCAGGCGTTCGACAGCCTCGCGGCGTTCTTCTTCGTTGGCGGCGCACTGACACGGCAGGAGCATGTTCTGCCGGGCCGTCAGAAAGGGAAGCAGGCCGCCCGTCTGGAGGACATAGCCCATATAACGCAGTCGCAGGGAGGCCAGTCGTTCTCCGTGTCCGGCGCGCCAGAGGCCCAGAACGTCCTGCGCGGCTTCCGGCACGGGAGAGAAATGAAAGACGGCGTCCGGGGTTTCCACATCCGGGCGCAGAATGCCCGCCAGCAGATCCAGGGCCGTGCTTTTGCCGCAGCCGCTCGGCCCTACGAGGGCAATCAGCTGTCCCCGGCGGACGTCGAGGGCCGATATGGACAGGCAGAAGCCTTCCGGTCCGGGGCGCTGCTTGCCGATGCCGCGCAAGGAATACATCAGATCGTTATGCTGCATGAAAAATTGGGGAGAGAGGTTCGTGCGAGGGGATTCAGGCGCGTTATGCCCGGATCTTCTGGAGCTTTTTTAGCGGCCTGTCGTTTTGCGGAAAAACGCGGTTTTTTCCGTTTTCTTTGGGCCGGGCTTTTCCAAAGGTAAAACGCTCTGGCGCGGAAGTGTGCCGCGCACAGGCCCGGAAAGCGCCGCCCCGTCTCCGGGAACGTTCGGAGGGTGCCGCCAAACGTTATTTGTGTCGGTCGGGAGAAGGCTTTTATGCCGCAAGCGCGTTCCCCGGCACTGCGGACGGCGCATCGGCCGCAGTGCCGGGGAACGTCTGCGTTTAGGGAAGCATGCTCAAAGGAACGCGATAGACCCAGTCGCCGGCGTTGGTCTGGCCGAAGCTTTCCCAATTATCGCGGTCGCGGTCATATTCCTCATAGCGGGCAAGGCGGGATTTGAGACGGTTGATGAAGGCGGTCTGTTCGCCGATGCTCATACGATACCAGTCTTCTTCCCGCAGCAGCATGATGTCGCTCTTGTAGGGCAGGCCTTCGAGGAATTCGCTCAGCACGCCCAGTTCCGCAAGGCTTTTGCCCTGTGTGGGCGCGTTGGGATCGCGGGCCATGCGGGTGGACGCGGAAAGGATGCCCTGGAAAAAGTCGCGGGCGTCGGTCTTTTTGGTTCGCTCGGCATTGTCGATGATGGAACGCAACTGAACGCTGAGGTCATTGAGCTGATTCTTGGTCAGCAGCACGGCCACATCGACGGTGGGTTCATGCTCGCCGCGAGCCAGTTTTTTCAGATCCATGTCGGCAATCCACGAGTTGATGACGTCGGGGGCGCGATTGGCATTGCGGCGTCCGAGGAACTCCAGCTGCATGGCATAACCGAGAGCTGCCGCCAGCCGTTCCGCCTGCTGTTCCGGGGTGAGGTTGGCGGGCGCTTCGTCCTTGGGACGGGTCATGATTTTGCCTTCGGCCGTGTTCTTGACCATGGTAACCATGCCGCGCGCCAGCGTGGCGGCAACGGTATTGAATTCGCTGGCGCCGCGTGCCGGCGTGGAGGCGTTGACGGCCTGATAATTGGCGCGTTCGCCGGAAAGGCGGCTCAGAAGCCGGTAGTTTTGCTCGGCATAGGCGTGATTGTCGCTGCCTTTGGGGCTCTTGATATGCAGCGTGGAAATCCAGATGCCCTTTTGCCGGGCAAAGTCGTTCATTTCCTTGGCGGCCATGGGCGTGGAGCGGTATTTGTCGCCGGGGCGCAGGGGGCCCGCGTCGGTGACGAGCAGAATCAGGCGGGAGGAATAGTCTCCCCAGCTCAGGCTTTCAATGGCCTTGTAGACCCCGGCAAGGGAGTCTTCGTTGAAATCGTGGCTGGAAACCGTGGCTTCCTGCGCTTCGGCAAGACGTTGTTCCAGGGCGGCGCGGTTCTTGGCTGTGGCAAAGTCGCTGACGACGCGAGTGGTGTAGCCGAGCTCCGGCGTCGCCTTGGTGCTGCTGCGGAAGGCGACGACGGCAAAACCGACATTGTCGGTCATGCCGTCGCGTTCCAGCTGATCATAGATGGTCCGGACCACATTGCGGCTCTGATCAATGTAAGGCTTCATGGAAACGGATGTGTCCATGACAATGGCGATACCCGTTCTGGGCGCGCCGGTGGCGGCGGTCTGCGCCTGCGCGGCGTTGCCAGGGTCAATGGACGCAACCTGAAGGAATTTGACGCCTTCGTACGGGTCCTTCATTTCCAGAATGGGCATGAGATAGAAGCGCTTTGCCGAAACGGCTCCCTTGGTTTCCGCCGGTTCGCTGGCCACAATGGGCAGATCGGCGGCGGGGGTGGACTGAGCCGCGGCAAGCAGGTTGTCCAGGCGCTGTTCCATGTCGGTCGCCTGACAGACGTCATTGAGGCCTTTTTCTTCCTTAAAGAAGAGGACGGGATCGCGCCCGGTACGGGGGCTGAAAAGCAGGGTCAGCGATTGATTCCAGGGCGTGCTCCTGCCGGCCTCAATCCAGCCTTCGGGCTGCTGCGTGCCGGTGCCGACCTGAAGCCAGCCCTTGGACTGTCCGTAGACGTACAGCACGGTGAAGGGCGTCAGAGAGCGCAGCGTCTTGCCTTTTTGATCGGACTTCGCGTACAGGGTTGCGCCGGGATGGCTGACCACACGCTGGAAGAGCGTCTTTTTTCCCTCCTGAATGAGCGGCGCGGCTTCCGGCGTATCGGGAAGGGCAAGGGAAAGGGCGGGAAGACCGACGCCGAAGCAGAGCAGGGCGGCGGCGCGACAGAAAGCGTGAAGATGGCGTTTGTTCATCAGAACATCCTTGATAGAGGAAAAGGGGCCAGGGAGAGACTCCCGCGCCCCCGGACTTATTTCCAATTTTGCAGCAGCAGGCGGGCTTCTTCGTCGCCCTGTCGGGCTTTTTGTTCGACAAAGGCGCGCAGGGCTGAAAGCGCCTGCGCGCTTTCGGCATGCCCCTTGTCGCGGGCGGATTCGTACCAGCTTCTGGCCTGCGCCAGATCCGGGGGAATACTGCCGCGCGGCAGATCCGAAACAGGATCATAGAAGCGGCCGACAAGGAACATGGCCTCGGCGTTGCCTTTCTGGGCGGCGTCTTCCAGCAACAGGAAGGCGGCGTCACACTGGCGCGCATCGGCGTCGGGCGTGTGCAGGGCCTTGCCTGCGGCCAGCGTTTCTTCGGGCGGCGCGCTGCGCCGCAGCAGATCGCGCGCTTCGGACAGTGCCTGCGTTCCGGACGCGGACGCTTCTTCCCGCGCGGGCGGCGTTGCCGGAGCGGGCGCGGGGGCCTTGTCCTGCGGCTTTTCCGCCGGGGGGACAGGCGCGGGCGTTGCCGGATTGTCCGGTTTCGGCAGCTCCGGCAGGGGAGCCGTTGCGCTTTCTTCGCCCGCGGGAGCAATGTAGCGGTAGGTCAGCGCGCCGCCGGCAATGAGCAGAGCAAGCAGCAAAAAGAGCGGCAGACGACTCTTGCGCGGGGCCGCCGGCTCCATTTCAAGGAGAGTCGCAGGTTTTTTTTCCGGATTCGTGTCCGGCGTCATGGAAAGCCGTTCAACGGGGGCTTGCGGGCTTTCCGGCACAGGGGATGCTTCCGGCGTATACTCTGGCTCTTCCTCTGGCGTATCCTCGGACGACGTATTTTCAGGTGGCGTCGGTTCTTCGATCTGTTGTTCCGCTTCTGTCGGAGGCGCAGCCTTTTCTTCCGGGGCTTCCTTCTCCTCTTCTTCCCGCTCCTCTTCTTCCAGCGTTTCTTCCGCAACGGGGGCAGGATGGGAGTCTCTGCTCTGGTCGCTCGTGTGCGGGAGGACGAGTTCTCCAATCTCCAGAGCGCAGACCTGATCGTTCAGACCAAAGTGATAGGTTTCCAGCGGATCAAGCTGGTCCACAATGGGCGCGCCCACGACAAGGCGCAGACAGCCGTTGTCGTTGTCCCAGGCTTCCGGGACAAGCGGCGTGTCGCTTTCCTGCCAGCCGTCGGGCGAGAGGTAGCCCTGTGACGACTGGAGGGTAAAGTTCGGTTGTCCTTCCACGGGGGGAGCGTCGAAAACCTCAATCAGGGCAGTGCTGGGATCGCCCCCTTCGGGGGTGGCAATAATGGCTCGCATGAATGCTTAATCCTTCCAGAGATGGAGAATGACGCGCAGGCGTTCTGTCTGCGCGGGATCGTGGAGAGTGTCGTCCGCCAGCGCCGCATTTTCCGTGACGACGCAGGCAAGGGCCGCCAGCCATTCCCGGTTCCGGGCGAGGTCGTGGGGCGTTTTTCCCAGACATGCGTCTTCCTTGAATGGCGCGGGCATGCGCAGCCGCATGACGAAGAGAAAGTCCGGCTGGCGCGCAAAGGCCTTGACGCATCGGCGGCAATGCTTGCCTGCTTCTAAATCAGGCGTTCGCGCTCTATATTGCCGTAGGCGGAGGCGGCGCGCAAGGCCCCCGTTGCGCGCTCATGCAGCCGGAGGCGCAAGGACGCTGTCTGCAATTCGCGGCAGAGAGCATGGCGCCGGGCATCAGGCAGGGCAAAGAGCGCGCGGGGCTGTATAGCGGCGGCAAGCGCCGCGGAGCGGCCGCCCATGCGGCGACGCCTGTTTGCCAATGGCGCATGATTCCTTTATACTCGCGCAATGCGCGAGCTTTCCGCATCCGATCCGGGGGTTCCGGAGACTTTTTTTGCAGGAGAGAGTCATGAAAAAACTTCTCAGCCTTCTTCTTGCGGCCGGTCTTGTGCTGTCCGCCGCGTCCGCCTTTGCCGACGCCAAACGCCTTACCTTTGCTACGGGCGGCACCTCTGGCGTGTATTTTCCCCTTGGCGGCGCCATTGGTCAGGTGATTTCCTCCAAGAGCGACGGCAAGTTCTCCGTGACGCCGCAGGCGACGGGCGCGTCTGGCGAAAATATGCGTCTGGTGGAAATGGGCGAAGTGGATTTTGCCATCGTGCAGAATGACGTGGCCGACGCCGCCTATAAGGGCTCCGCGCCTTTCCGTTCCAAGCTGGCCAACGTGCGCGCCATCGGCCGCCTGTATCCCGAATACCTGCACCTTGTGGCCAGCGAAGAAAGCGGCATCAAGAGCATCGAACAGTTCAAGGGCAAGCAGGTTTCCGTGGGCGCCCGCGGCAGCGGCAACGAAGTGAACTGCCGCCAGATTTTCGACTTCTTCGGTCTTGATTACAAGAACGTGGAGCCCATCTTCCTGCCTTACGGCGAAACGGCCGATCAGTTCAAGGACCGTCATATCGACGCCTTTGTCTTCACCATCGGCACCCCCAACCCCGCCATTCAGGATATCACCACGGCCCAGAAGGTGGTCTTCGTGCCTCTGGAAGGCCCCAAGGTTGACGATATCGTGAAGAAGTTCCCCTTCCTCGTGAAGGACGCCATCCCCGCCAAGACCTACAGCGGTCAGGACAAGCCTGTGCCGACCCTGTCTGTGCAGGCTATTCTGGTGGTCAACAAGGACATGCCCGACGACATGGCCTATAATCTGACCAAGCTGCTCTATGAAAATGTGGACGACATCGCTAAGGCCCACAACAAGGGGAGCGAAATTTCTCTCGAAAAGGCGCGTCAGGGCGTGACCATTCCCTTCCATCCCGGCGCTGAAAAGTATCTCCAGGAAAAGGGCGTGAAGTAACGCATTTTTCCGGCGGGGCGGGCGACGCTGCGTCGCCCGCCTTCTTTTTTTGTTGCGAACAAGGCGGTGCCTTTATGGAATCAGTTGCTCGCGGTTGCGGGCTTGCCCTTGGGGGCCGAATACGGCATTATGCCCGCCTGTTCATGGTACTTGCGCTGATATTGCCGAATTTTTTCGGCGGGGTTATGGCCGCGCCGACGGAAAACGTCCGGCAGCGGCTGGAATTGCGCGATGCCCGCGGCGATCTGCTGTGGAGCGCTCCCGCATGGAACGGCATGACCTTTGCCATCCGCTATAAGCATTCGGTTGCGCTGACGCCGGTGGAAGACTGGTTCGCCGTGGTCAACGGCGTTATCGAATTGCAGCGATCGGAATATCAGGATTTCGGCGCGGGCCTGCCGCATGCTCCGGAGCAGGGACAAAGCATGCGGGTCGAGGGGGGCCGTGTTATCATGGACGGTTATCGCAGACCGCTGCCCAGCTTTGACGTGCGCGTCGGGCGGGTGGCGCAGCACACGCTTCTGCTGGACGACGCTTCCGGCAGAAGAAAGGCTGTACCTTTGGACTCTCTGGCCCGTCCGGGTCAGGTTATTACTTTCGGTCTCGGTCGGGACGATGCCGACGGAGGCCCCATACGCCCGCCCGAAGGCGGCGCAGCTCAATAGGGGGATCGTGAATGAGCCACAAGGAGCGCATGGAGCTCATTGAAAAACAGGGATCAGGCGGCTTCGCCCTGGAAGGCGTGGGAACGCTGAATTCCGAAGCCGTCGAAAAAGTTCAGGAAACCGTTGACGTTTCCGAAATCGTCGCCAAGTACGACAAGGAATCCGTCTACAGAAATTTCAAGGGCTGGATGGATCTGGCCATCCGCTGCATCTGCATCATTTTTTCGGCCTTCCATCTCTATACCGCGGCTATGGGGCCGTTCCCGCCCCAGATTCAGCGCGCCGTCCACCTTGGTTTCGTGCTGACGCTGATCTATCTGCTCTATCCCGCCCGCGCCACGGGCAGGCTTGACCGTCTGGCCTGGTACGATGTGCTTCTGGCTGCTGCCGGCGCGGCTGTCTGCGGCTATATTGTCTGGAACTACGACGTGATCGTGCTGGACGCCGGGCCGCCGACTGATCTGGACTTCTATTTCGGCTGTGCCGCCGTCGTGCTGGTGCTTGAAGCTACGCGCCGTATCGTGGGCCTGCCTATCACGCTTGTCGCCATCGCCTTTCTGCTTTATGCGCTGCTGGGCGAATATATTCCCGGCATTCTTGGGCATCCGGGCTTCTCGCTGCGCCGCATCATCGGGCACATGTATCTGACGACAGAGGGCCTGTTCGGATCGCCGCTGGCCGTGTCCGCCTCCTTTGTGTTCCTCTTTGTTCTGTTCGGCGCTTTCCTGCACAGCACCGGCCTGGGCAAGTTCTTTATCGACCTGGCGCTGGCGGCTGCCGGGCGTTATGTGGGCGGCCCGGCCAAGGTGGCCGTTCTTGCCAGCGGCTTCTTCGGCACCATCTCCGGTTCCTCGGTTGCCAATACCGTCTCCACGGGGACCTTTACCATCCCGCTCATGAAGAGCGTGGGCTATCGCGGCTCCTTCGCCGGGGCCGTGGAAGCGGCCTCTTCCACAGGCGGCCAGATCATGCCGCCTATCATGGGGGCCGCCGCCTTCATCATGGCCCAGTTCCTGGGCGTGGGCTATCTGGAAATTGCCAAGGCGGCTCTGATTCCCGCGCTGCTGTACTATCTTGCCGTAGGCTTCATGGTGCACATGGAAGCCAAGCGCCTCGGCCTTAAGGGCATTCCCCGCGAGCGTCTGCCGCGCGTCTGGGTCGTGCTGCGCGAGGGCGGCTATCTGCTGATTCCCATTGTGGCGCTGGTCTATCTGCTGGTGGAAGGCTATACGCCTCTGAAGGCCGCCTATTACTGCATTGTGACAACGGTGGTCATCTCTATTCTGGCCAATAACTGGAAGGCCTGGCGCGGCGCGTCCTTCTCTGGCATAAGCGTGGGCCGCGCCGTGGTGGAAGCGAATCAGCTTTCCCTGCAGAGCGTTCTGCAGGCCATGGAAAACGGCGGACGTCTGGCCCTCGGCGTGGCGGCTGCCTGCGCCTGCACCGGTTTTGTCATCGGCGTGGTGACGCTGACCGGTCTTGGCATGAAGCTGGCTTCGGCCATCGTGGAATTCTCCGGCGGCATCTTCCCGCTGACGCTGCTCTTCACCATGCTGGCGTCTATCGTGCTGGGCATGGGTCTGCCCACGACGGCCAAGTATATCGTGCTGGCCTCTATTGCCGCGCCTGCCATTACGGAATTTGGCGTGCCGCAGCTGGCGGCCCATCTCTTCATCATGTATTTCGGCATTCTGGCCGACCTGACGCCTCCGGTGGCGCTGGCGGCCTACGCCGCGGCGGGCATTGCCCGTTCCGAGCCCAACGCCACGGGCTTCATGGCCGTCAAGCTGGCGCTGGCAGGCTTCCTTATTCCGTACATCTTCTGCTACAACCCGGCCCTGCTCATGATCAATGCCTCGGCGGGAGAAGTGGCTCTCATCGTGGTGACCGCCGCCACCGGCATTGCCTCGCTGTCCTTTGCCAGCGTGGGCTACTGGGTGCGGGATCTGTACTGGTATGAGCGGATTGCGCTGCTCGCGGGCGCCATCACCCTTATCACGCCCGGCGTGGTGACGGACCTTGTGGGGCTTGGTATCATGGTGGCCGTTTATATTCTGCAAAAGGTGCGTCCCGTCGGCCCGGTCGGCAGAACGCCGGTTCAGGCATGACGTGTTCCGGTTTGATCCGGTGTAACGACGTCCTGTCGTTTGCCGCATGACGAACAAGGGGAAAAAGGCCTCGGCCTTTTTCCCCTTTTCTGTTTTTTGCGGAGAGAAAAGAGCCGGGTAGAGCGTTTCAACTTTGAAAAAGATGAAACGCGAGGCGGCGGCACAGCGCCGCCCGGCCCAAAGTGAGCGGAAAAACCGCGCTTTTTCCGCGAAACGACAGGCCGTATGGTTTGAAACGCGCAGCGTTTCAAACTGAAAATGCTCTAGAGGGATGGAGCGCCCCGCGCCGCCGCTCCCGCCCTTGAAGAGGGGGGACGCTTGATCTATAAAGAACAAGAATGCGCGTCGGGCAACTTTCCGGGTTGCTTCGGCGCGCAAACGGCCACTCTTGCGGAGGGAGCATGCTTTTTTCCCGCCTGAAACAATGGTTTTCCCGTTCGGATGCGCCGAAGAGCGCTACCGGTTCCTCCGACCAGGACTTTGCGCTGCTGCACCATCGCTTCAAGCTCTTTCTTACGGCATGGAACAAGTTTCAGGAAACCATGACCGAGCTTGAATATACGCTGTGCTGCGATCATCCTTTCGGTTCCTACCGCGTGCGCGCGCTCTGTACCCGCGTGGCGACACAGGTCTTTCAGTGCATACAGCAGCTGGAAAAGCTGAGTCCCGCATCGACGCCCGAACTGTACAAGCGTTTTGGCGAATTGCAGGCCATCGTTGCCGCCGAAGTTTACGAAGACGAGGAGGCGCAGCCCGGCCCGCTGATGCTGCCGCTGGGCCATCCCGATCTTGAGGCCATGCCGCATCTGGCGGATCCGAGCACTATCCGTCTCGGCCAGCTTGGCAGAACGCTGGCCGCTCATGTGTCCCCCGGATTTGTCATGACTGCCCCCGGTTGCATGCGCGTATTCAAGCGCAAGGAATTGCAGGAAGAGTTCAGCCGGAGAGTGCAGGCTTCGGGCGGATACGCCACGGAGCATCTGGCTGAACTTTCGGAAAGCCTGCGTGAACTGGTGGAAAGCATGCCGCTGCCGGAGGAGGTCGCCGAAGCCTTTCTGGAAGGGGTGCGCCAGCTGCGCGCCCGATGTCCGCAGGAGGGCATGCAGCTTCTGCTGCGCGGCCGTCTCTGGCCTGGGCCGGAAGTCGGCGGCGAAGGCGATCCCGGCCTGCTCATCTGGGGGCCGCCCGTAAGTCTGCACGCCTCGGATGACGAGGTGCTGGCCGCTTTCCATACGACGCTGGCGCGCAAGCAGCAGGCGCAGTCCCTCATCTATCGCCGCGCGCGCGGTCTGACCGACAGCGGCGCGGGCGTGTGCGTGGCCTGCATGGCGGTGGAGGAAGGCGGCGTGGGCGGTATCGCCCATTCCGCAAACCCCCTGGCCGTCAGCGGCAATCTGCATATCTATGCGTGTCCGGGGCTGCCGCAGGACATGGAATATTCTTTGTTGCCTGTGGATTCCGTGCACGTCTCCCGCGCCGAGCCGCATGAGATCACGTCTCGTCGCCTGTACGATCCTTCGCACCCTGTTCTGGACGACAACGCGCTGCGTCAGCTGGCGGATCTGTCCGTGAAGCTGGAGCGGCTGCTGGAAAAACCGCAGGCCTTTACCTGGCTGCGCACGCCGAAAGGCGATTTCTACTTGTTGCAGCTGCGCGACATTATTTATGTGCCCGCGTCGCCCCTGCATGATGTGTTGCATGAGGAGCGCGATCAGCTCCCGGCGCCGCTGTTGAGCGGCGGCGAAACCGCAAGCCGCGGCTGTGTCTATGGTCGCGTGCTGGTGGCTGATTCGTGGGAAGATGCCCGCCATATCCGCAAGGGAGACATTCTTGTGGTGCGGCGCGACATTTACCGCTGGGTTTCGCTCATTGACGTGGCGGCGGGCATCGTGGCGGAAGACGGCCTCATGGGGTCCCGTCTGGCTTCGCTGGCCCGCGAATTCGGGCGGCCCATGATTATTAACGTCAGCAAGGCCAGCCGCATGCTTCATACGGGCGACATGGTGACGCTGTGCGCGGATGGCGGCGTGGTCTTCCCCGGTCAGGTGGAGTGCCTGCTCGACAAGGCGCCGCCGCCGCATGACTACATGCCGGGGAGTCCCGTCATGCACAGTCTGCAAAAGGCCGCGGAGCATATTCTGCCCCTGACGCATGATGTGGACAGCATTGAATTCCGGGCCGCCAACTGCCAGACCTATCACGATATAGCCCGCTACTGCCATGAAAAGGCCGTGAGCGCGATGTTCTCGCTCGGCTCGGATAAGAAGCATGCGGCCGTGCGGGTCAAGCAGCTGCGCGACAAGGTGCTCAAGCAGTTCTGGGTCGTCAATCTGAACGACGGCTTCCGTGTGCAGCGGAACGAGCCCTATATTGACATCGAGGAAATCGCGTCCCTGCCCATGCTCTTTGTCTGGTACGGCATGAATGCCTATCCGTGGCAGGGGCCGCCGCCGGTGGACGGCAAGGGCTTTCTTTCGGTTCTGTTTGAGGCTACGGCCAATCCCAATCTCGATCCGGCGACACAGACAAGTTATTTTTCTGAAAAGAATTACTTTCTTGTGTCCCGCGACTATTGCAGTCTGCATTCCCGTTTTGGTTTCCATTTTGTTTCTGTGGAAGCCCGTCTGGGAGAGCGGCGCAGCGAAAACTACCTTGTCTTTCAGTTGCGCGGCGGCGCTGCCAATATCGAGCGCCGTATTCTGCGCGTGCGTTTTGTGGCCGATATTCTCTGGGAATTTGGCCTTTCGCCTGTTGTGCGCAACGATGCGCTTGTGGCCCGCGTGGATGGTATGGATATGGAGGAAGGCCGCTGTCTGCTGGCAGTGGCCGGTTATCTCACCATTCATACCCGGCAGTTGGACATGATTATGCAGGAGCCTGCCAAGGTGGAGGCGACCAGAGCTTCCATTCTTGCGCACTGCCGCGCTCTTTATACGGGCAAGGGACTGCCGGAGGGGCTTGAAGCGCCCGCCTGCGCCGTGTCGTTTGCAGCCGCTGCCAACGAGAATGAAAACGGGGAGACGAAGAAGGAGTCCGCGTCATGAGCGAACCCAAGAGCTATGTGGCCAAGCGCGGTTATGCGGGGATACGACGTCGCCTGTTGTTTCTTTTGCTGCTGCTGGCCATGACGCCGCTGCTGGCGCTGGGGCTGTTCTGCTATGATCGCCTGGGCGCGCTGTACGATGAAAAGCTCGCTATCGGTCTGGAGTCCGTCACCAACAGCAAGCACCGGGCGCTGGATACTTTTTTGACGGAGCGTGTTTCCCAGATTCGGACGCTGGCGTTTACGCATTCCTATGCGGAATTGAGCGATCCCGCGCGCCTGAGCTCCATTTTTTCCGTCATGCAGGCGCACAGCCGTTCCTTTGCGGATGTGGGTATCATTGGCATGGACGGCAAACATGTTGCCTATGTGGGCCCCTTTGATCTGCGTACTGCCGATTATACCTCGGCGGAATGGTTTCAGGCCGTGCTGCGGCGGGGAGTCTATGTCAGCGATGTGTTCATGGGCTATCGCAACGTGCCGCACTTCATCATTGCCGTGCTGCGTCACGAGGGTTCGCGCAGCTTCATTCTGCGCGCAACCATCGACATGGAAGCCATCGGCGCGCTGTTGCAGCGCCTTTATTCCGCAGGCAGCAGCGACGCCTTTCTGGTCAACGAGGACGGCATTCTTCAGACGCCGTCGCGGCATTACGGCTCTAGCATGGGGCATTTTGCTCTGCCGCTGAAGATGGAACAGCTGCGCAAGGGCGGCATTGTGGTGGAAAAGCTGGCGACGCCGTCGTCGCTCCAGCCCACGACGTCATCCAATGCCACGGCCGCTGTGGCCATGATGCGCCTCGAAACCATGCCCTGGATTCTGGTTGTGGTGGATGACATGACTAACAGTCTCCAGCCGCTGCGGCAGCTGCGGCTTTCGGTGGCGTTGCTGGTGCTGCTGGGGCTGGTGATTACCGGTTTCGGGGCGCTGGTTGCCACGCGGCGGCTGGTGTCCTCGCTGGCGGCTTCCGACCGCAAGCAGGCGCATATTGACGCCCGCATGCTCCAGTCAAGCAAGATGGCGGCTCTGGGCAAGATGGCCGCCGGCGTTGCTCATGAGATCAACAACCCGCTGATGCTGATTCAGGAAAACGCGGGCTGGATGCGCGATCTTCTGGAAGAGGAAGACGCCGCGAAGATGCAGAATTACAAGGAGCTGCTGGAGAGCACTGGCAAGATCGAGCAGCATGTGCAGCGCGCCAAGGGCATCACGCAGCGCATGCTTGGTTTCGGGCGGCGTATGAATCCCGGCCGCACGGAGATCATGCCCAATCAGCTGCTGGATCAGGCCGCGGACTTCCTGGCGACCGAAGCGCGGGGACGGCATATTGAGCTGGTGCGGGAACTGGGGGCGGATGTGCCGGTGATTTTGTCCGATCCGGCGCAGCTGCAGCAGGTCTTCATCAATATTATTGATAACGCCATTGACGCTGTGGGCAAGGACGGCACCATCACTCTGCGCAGCGAAGCGCACGGCAAGGGGGCCCGTCTGTCCATCACGGATACCGGTCCGGGCATTTCCCCGGAAAATCTGAAGCGCATTTTCGATCCCTTCTTTACCACCAAGGCTGTGGGCGAAGGAACAGGGCTCGGTCTGGCTATCTGTTTTTCCATTCTGGAAAAGCTCGGCGGACGCATCGAGGTGGAAAGCACGCCCGGACAGGGAACGACCTTCCGCATCGATTTGCCGCCGGAACCGCCGGAGGCCGCGGCAACCTCCGAACCGGAGGACGAGGAAGCATAAGGCAGCGTTTTATTCGGGAAAATGGCCCCGAAACACCACCCCCCAATTCAAACAAGGAGAGCGTATGCGGGCCCTGTTCGTGGATGATGAGCGGGAATTTCTGGAGCTGATGGAAAAACGTCTTTCCCGGCGCGGCATTGAAGTGTCCACGGCGCACGACGGACTGGAAGGCGTCAAGGCTGTGGAAGAGGCCGCGGCGGCGGGCGCGCTTCCCGATGTGGTGGTCATGGACGTGCGTATGCCCGGCATGGACGGGCTGGAAGCCCTGCGGCGCATGAAGGCTGTGGCGGCGACGTTGCCGGTGGTGCTGCTGACCGGGCATGCTTCGCTGGGGGTTGCCGTGGAAGGCATGGATCTTGGGGCCTTTGACTATATGCTCAAGCCTGTGGCCATCAATGAGCTCATCCTGAAAATGGAGGAGGCGGCGCGCGCCGCCGGATAGGATTATGGGCGTACTCGACAGCTTACGCAATCTGCTGGGACGCGGCCCGGCGCAGCCGGACCCTGAAGCGCTGGCCCGCGAGGAGGCGCTCAAGGCCCGCCTGCGGGAGCGTTGCGCGCGGTTTCGTCGTCTGCTTTCCGCCAACAAGGCGGCGCTGGAGGGCATGAGCGAAGCGGAAGCGCTGCTCTCCGGGGGGCATCCTTTCGGCATGGATGCCGTGCGGGCGCTCGGAACGCGCGTGGGCGCGTCCGTTTATCAGATGGTGCGTGAGTTGAACGCCCTTTCCGGAAATGCCTATCCCGAATTGAACGACGCCTTCAGGCGCGTGCATGCGTCCGTGGAGGCCTGTCTTGCCCGGCGCGAACATGAGGAGGACGTGCCCCTGATTCTGCCGCTGGCGGACATCCGCCTCCAGCATATGCCTCTGGTGGGCGGCAAGATGGCCAATCTTGGCGAAGTGGCCGCCAATGTCGGCATGGATGTTCCTGAGGGCTTTGCCGTAACCGTGGCGGCCTATGAGCGCTTCATGCAGCACAACGGGCTGCGCGACGCCATTAATCAGCGCATTCAGAGCACAGATCTGGAAAGTCTGGACGCGGTGTTCAGTCTGTCCGCCTCGCTGCAGCAGCTGGTGCAGGGCGCTTCGCTGCCGCCGGAATTGGAATCGGCGCTGGAAGCGGCCGTTGCCGACATGCAGCGCCGTCTCGGTCCGGATTTGCGCCTTGCCCTGCGCAGCAGCGCGGTGGGCGAGGACGGGCTGGGAGTGACGTTTGCCGGGCAGTATCGTTCTGAACTGGACGTGCTGCCGGAAGAAGCCTGCGACGTTTGGAAGGAAATCATCGCCAGCAAGTATTCCGTGACGGCCATGAGCTATCGTTTTCAGCGCGGCATCCCCGACGAGGCCGCGCCCATGTGCGTGGGCGTACTGAGCATGGTGCGGGCCGAGGCGGGCGGCGTGGCCTACAGCCGGGACCCCGTGGCTGCGCGGCAGGGCCGGGAACAGGTGACACTCAACGCCGTGCCGGGCTTGCCGCAGGCGGTGGTGGACGGCGGCATGACGCCGGATGTCTTTACTTTCAGCCGCACAAACCCGCCGGAACTGCTGGAACGGCAGATTGCCGTCAAGCCGTTTCGGCTGGATTGCGCGCCGGGCTGCGCGCAGGGCGTGCGGCGCACGCCCCTGAGCCCGGAGGAGGGCGCGCGCGCCTGCATCAATGACGGGCAGGCGCTGCATCTGGCCCGGCTGGCTCTGGCGCTGGAAGAGTTTTACAATGAGCCGCAGGATGTGGAGTGGGCGCTGGAAATGCGCGACGGCGCTTCCTGTCTGGTGGTATTGCAGAGCCGTCCTCTGTCCGAATCCGGGGATACGGCGGAGGCGGGGAGGGCAGAACCTCTGCCGGATTCCATTCCCGCGTCGGCCATTCTGGCGCAGGGCGGCATGACCGTCAGCGGCGGCGCTGCCGCCGGCCCGCTGTTTGTGGCGCGCAAGGATGCGGACATGCTCTCGTTTCCCAAGGGCGGCATTCTGGTTGTGGAACGGGCGCATCCGCGCTGGGCTCCGCTGTTGCCGCAGGCTGCCGCCATGATCAGCGAGACGGGCGGCATGGCCGGACATCTGGCGTCGGTTGCGCGGGAATACGGTCTGCCCGCACTGTTCAGCCTGCCTGACGCCTGCTCTCTGCTGGCCGATGGCGGCATGGCGACGCTTGATGCGGACAGGGCCGTTGTGCTGCGCGGCGAATATCCCGAACTGCTCGCCGGGCACGAAAAGCCGCGCAATCTGATGCAGGGCAGTCCTGTGCAGGAGACGCTGCGCAACATGGCGGAGTTCATGACGCCGCTGCATCTGCTGGACCCGGAATCCCCGGAATTCGCTCCGGCGTCCTGCCGTAGTTTCCATGATATTACGCGCTTTTGTCATGAAAAGGCCGTGGAGCTCATGTTCGGTGAAAACGCCGATGTGGATCAGCGCGCGGGCAAGCAGCTCAAGGCGGGCGTCAAGCTCCAGTATTGGGTCGTCGATATGGACGACGGTTTTTCCGGGCCTGTTACCGGGCCGATCGTTGATTTGCGCGATATTGCCTGCGAACCCATGCAGGCGCTCTGGGCCGGCATGACCGCTGTTCCCTGGGCCGGGCCGCCGTCTTCCGGGGCGGCGGGGTTCATGAGCGTCGTTTTTGAAAGCGCCATGAACAAGGATTTGGAAAGCACCGCGCCCGCCGTTATGGCCGAGAAGAATTTCTTTATTATTTCATCGAAATATATGATTCTTCAGGCCCGTTACGGCTATCATTTCTGCACGGTCGAGTGCCTCGCCGGAGACAATCAGCACGAGAATTTTGTCAGCTTCCAGTTTAAGGGCGGCGCGGCCGATGCCCAGCGTCGGGAGCGTCGCGCCCGCCTGATTGCCGAACTGCTGGAGGCCGAAGGTTTTCGCGTTGATGTGCGCAAGGATGCTCTTTTTGCCGTGGCCGAAGGCTACGACAAGCAGGAGACGTTGCTGCGTGTGCGCATTCTCGGCTATCTGCTTATTCATACCCGGCAAATCGACATGATCATGCTTGAAGAAGCCCGCGTGGCTGCCTATCGGGCCAAGTTTGAACAGGATATTGCAGGGCTGAAGACAAAGTGACGCTTCCGGTCCGCTGTCGGAAGGGAACGCCCTCTCTGTGCGGCGCGTCTCAGGACGTGCTGTCTTACATCGTTCTTTCGGGGGGAAGGGAAACCCCCTTATCTCTGCTGTCGATGCCCGTAAGGCTCCTACGTCGCCTAACGGGCACGGCCTGCGGCCGCCATTCGGTCGCGGCTAGCGCGCAAGGGCTGTTTCCTTCCCCCCGGACCTCCCATCCTTCCCCCAACGCGCTTTTTCAGAAGGGCACAGGCAAATACGACAAGCATTTTTCAATGGTCATGCGTAGCCAGTGCTATCTATTTATTTGAAATAGATTGTGAATTTTTGTTAACAGTCCCCGGAGCATTTTCAGTTTGAAATGCTTTGCATTTCAAACCAGATGGCCTGTCATTTCGCGGAAAAAAGCGCGGTTTTTCCGCTCACTTTGGGCCGGGCGGCGCTGTGCCGCCGCCTTCGCGTTTCATCTTTTTCAAAGTTGAGACGCTCTAAAGAAGGTTGCCGTACGTTTTTGCATCCGTCTGAAAAAACGCGCTGGGGAAGGGATGGGGGGCCGGGGGGAAGTGAAACCCCTCTCGCGTGAGCAGAGGGGTTTCTCTTCCCCCCGATATTCTGCGAACTGAAAATGCTTTATGTCCGGGGAGGCGGAAGCCGTCGTAACGGGCCGCGCGACAGGCGCGGGAGCGACGCCTTGCCAGAGGCGCATGCTCTCGCGTACACTGCGCGCGTGTTTCGGCTGCCGGTCGGACAGCCTGTGTTCTCCTACTGGGATGTTTTTCCGCAGGGCTGGGGCCTTCTGCGCGACAACAGGAAAAAATATGGGTTTTGCCAACAATACATGCAGCTTTACGCGCTTTCGCATCGTTGATCCCGTGCCTGCCGAACTCTGGACGAGCATTGAGGACAAGCTGAAGCAGTTTGCCTTTATGGATATTGACGACCTGCCGGAAATGCAGTCCAAGGGCTGGGTCTGTTTTGAGGACATGCTGGATACCCGCTGGCGCACTGCGCCGCCGCAGAAGGGCGCGTACATTGTTTTTTCGCTGCGGCTTGATACGCGGCGCATTCCTGCCGCCGTTGTCAAGAAGCATCTGACTATTGCGCTCAAGGAAGAAAAGGCCCGTATCAGCGAGCAGGGAAAGACCTTCATTGCCAGGGAACGCAAAAAGGAAATCAAGGAACAGGTCATGCTGCGCCTGCGCGCGCGTTTCCTGCCTATTCCCGCGGAATTCAATGTTCTCTGGGCAACGGATCGCAATGAAATCTGGTTTGCCTCGACCCAGAATTCCATGATCGATCTCTTCATGGAACTTTTCCTGCAAACCTTTGAACTGCGCCTCGAACAGATTACTCCCTACACGCTGGCGCTCTCCCTGCTGGACGAAAAGCGGCAGGAGCAGGTTGATCGTATCGAAGCGACGCAATTTGCCGTGTAACGCTTCTTTTATGTTTTCTGGAGACGATTGTCGCAGAAAATACGACACGCGCCCGCAGCGCATTGTTTTGCCTGACACAGCGCGCCGGGGTATGCGCAAGAACGCTCTTTCGTGGCAGTTGCGAGCGAACGGGGCCTCAGGTCGTGCCCGTTCGCAGGGGCGCCGGTCGGGACAAGCCTGCGCGTTATCATATGCTATCGGACGTTTAAGGATGTACGCATGAGTCAGACTTCTTCGCTGGATTCGTTGGACAATATTCTTGGACAGGAGTTTTTGACGTGGCTCTGGTATCAGAGCGACGTTGCGCCCGGAGCCTTTGTTGACGCGCAGGGGCAGCCGTTCAGCGTTTCCATGGAACAGCGTATCGTGGTGCAGGGCGGCGAGGGCGATGCCAGGGAAACCGCGTCGGTTTCCGGCTCCCTGTCGCCGCTGCGCGAGGCCCGTTTCGGATTGGGCACGGGCAAAAAGGTGACGCGGGCGCTCATCCGGCTGGAGAAGGAGGAGCTGGCCTTTCAGCTGACCCTCAAGGCCGAGGACTTCAGCATGGGCAGCCTGAAAACGCCTAAGCTGGACAAGGGCGACGACGATGCCGATCCCGATGCCCTGCTTCTGGAAAAATTTTATCTGATGGAAACGTGCGTCGGTCTGCTGGATAGCCTGTATGCCCGCTTTCTCGGTTTGCGTCTGTCGCCGGGCTGGGAAGAAGAAGTGGCCGCCATGCGGCAGTGGATGACCCGGACGGAGTAACCATGTCGCAGGACAGCCTGATTTTGTCCGCCGTGCGCGGCGGCGCCTGGGAGGCGCGCCTGCGGCGTATTGGCCGCAAGGTTCTCTGGACCGTCCTTGTGCTGCTGGGCATTACCGTCATCAGTTTTGGCGTCATTCATCTTGCGCCGGGCTCGCCTACGGATATGGAAACGACGCTTAATCCGCTGGCGGGCGAAGCCGCGCGCAAGCAGCTTGAAACGCTGTACGGCCTCGATAAGCCCCTCTATGTGCAATATTGGGACTGGCTGACGCGCATTGTGCAGCTCGATTTCGGCCGTTCCATGTCGGCGGACAGCCGTCCCGTGCTGGACAAGATTCTGGAGCGTCTGTCTCTGACGGTGGGCATGAATCTGGTGTCCCTGATGCTGACGCTGTTGATTGCCATTCCCATAGGCGTTCTTTCGGCCTGCCGCCACAACTCCCTGCTGGACAAGGCCGTGACGATACTGGTCTTTCTGGGCTTTGCCATGCCTTCCTTCTGGCTGGCACTGCTGCTGATGCTGTTTTTCGGCATCGAGCTGCAATGGCTGCCTCTTTCGGGGCTGACATCGCTGGACTTTGCGCAGCGCGATTTCTGGGGAAAGGCGGCGGATCTGGCCTCGCATCTGGCTTTGCCGATTCTGGTGTACACCGTGGGCAGTCTGGCTGGCATGTCGCGTTATATGCGCGCCTGCATGCTGGAAGTTCTGCGGCAGGACTATATTCTGACAGCCCGGTCCAAGGGCCTGTCCTCGGCGGTCGTCATCTGGCGGCATGCCCTGCGCAATGCCCTCCTGCCCGTTATCACCTTGCTGGGGCTGTCGGTGCCGGGGCTGATCGGCGGCAGCGTGATTCTTGAATCCATCTTTGCTCTGCCCGGACTGGGACAGCTCTTTTATGCCGCGGTCATGGCGCGTGATTATACCATGATTATGGGCAATCTGGTGATCGGGGCCGTGTTGACGCTGGCGGGCAACATTCTGGCCGATGTGTGCTATGGTCTTGCCGATCCGCGAATCCGGGCCGCAGGGGAGGAGCGCTGAGATGATGCCGCGTTGTCTGCGCCGGTTGCTTGGCCGGAACTTCATGCTGACGCTCGGTCTGGGCCTTGTGCTGATCATGTCGCTGGCCGCAATGGCCGCGCCGCTGCTTGCGCCCTATGATCCCAATACCCCGCATAGCGCCGTCTTTGCGCCTCCTTCGCTTGAATTCTGGCTGGGGACAGATCGTCTGGGACGGGATATCTTTTCCCGTCTGCTTTATGGCGGGCGGGTGTCCCTCTGGATCGGCTTTGTGGCCGTGGGGATATCTACGCTGATAGGCGTGGTTCTGGGGTTGGTGAGCGGTTATTTCCGCGGCTGGGTGGATGAGCTCATCATGCGCGTGGTGGACGTGATGCTGTGCTTTCCCTCCTTTTTCCTCATCCTTTCGGTCATCGCCTTTCTGGAGCCCAGTCTGACCAACATCATGATCGTCATCGGTCTGACTTCCTGGATGGGGGTGGCGCGGCTGGTGCGCGCGGAAACCCTGAGCCTGCGGGAACGGGAATTTGTGGATGCCGCGCGTCTGGCGGGCTGCTCCACGCGGTATATTCTTTGGCGTCACATTTTGAGCAATGCCCTTGCGCCGGTGCTTATTTCCGCGACGCTGGGCGTGGCCGGAGCCATTCTGATGGAATCCGGCCTGAGTTTTCTGGGGCTTGGCCTTCAGCCGCCCGACGCCAGCTGGGGGAATATGCTGATGGAAGGCAAAAGCGCGCTGGAGATTGCGCCGTGGCTTTCCGTCTATCCCGGCATGGCCATTCTGCTGACGGTGCTTGGATACAATCTGCTGGGCGAAAGCCTGCGCGATATGGCTGATCCGCGTCTGAGACGGTGATTACCATGCTTGAATATCTGCATATCCGCAATCTTGCGCTTATCGAGGACATGGAGCTGGAATTTGCTCCCGGCATGAATGTGCTGACCGGCGAGACCGGCGCGGGAAAGAGCTTCATTCTTAAAGCGCTTGGCTTTGTGCTTGGCGACAGGCTGTCCGCGGACATGGTGCGCAGCGGCGCCGACAAGGCGCGGGTGGAGGCGCTTTTTACTCTTGACGGCGAGGAGCTTGTCATTCGGCGGGAGCTGCTGGCCGAAAGCGGGCGCAGCCGCCTCTATGTCAACGACAGCCTGCGTTCGCAGGATGCCGTGCGCGAACTGCGGGCACAGCTGCTCATCCATACCAGCCAGCACGGACAGCAGCAGTTGCTGCAACCGGCCTTTCAGGCGCGTTTTATGGAAAGCGTGGTTCCCTGCCGGGACTTGCTGGAAGCGCGGGACGAGCTGCTGCGCCGTCTGCGCGCGGAGGCCGACGCCCTGGACGAACTCAAGGAGAAAAGGGCGGAGCTGGCCGATAAGCGCGATCTGCTTGAGATGCGTCAGCAGGAGATTGATCGCGTGGCCCCGGAGGAAGGGGAGGAAGAACGGCTGGAAGAGCAGCGGGCTCGCCTGCGGGAAACGGCGGGTTTGCGTGATCTGTACGAAAAGGCGCAGGCCTTTCTCTACGGTTCCGAGGATGTGGGCCTGCTTGATGCTTTGGGGCAGTTCGAGTCGTTGCTGCGGCGCATAGGCGCGGTGGAAGAGGAGCTGGCGGAAGAGGCTGACGCTGTGGCCGAGACGCGGCAGCGTTTGTCCCAGCTGCGTTCCCGACTGCGGCGGCCCCCGGTGCAGGACGACGACGTTGATGTGGATGCGCTGGAGGAACGTCTGTACGAACTGGCCCAGCTCAAGCGCAAGCTGCATCGCAGTATGCCGGAAATTCTGGCCATGCGCGAAGAGATAGCCGAGAATTTATCCTTTCTGGATGCCTGCGCGCTGGATATTTCCGCTGCCAATCGGCGTATTGCCGCGCTGGCGGAGGAATTGAAAGGGATTGTGGAGCGTATTCTGCCGCAGCGCCGCGAGGCGGCTTTGCAGTTTACCGGGCGGCTGGAGGAGGAGTTGCGCGGCCTGGGATTTTCCGAAGAGGTGCGTGTCATTCCCGAATTCCTGCCGCAGGAGCTGTGGCCCGGCGTGGCGGATGAAAAGGTGCGTCTGCTCTGGGCTCCCAATCCCGGCCAGCCGCCGCATCCGCTCGATCGGATCGCGTCCGGCGGCGAATTGTCCCGTTTTCTGCTGGCGCTGATTGCCGTGCAACCGCATGCGGAAAGCGCTACCTGCATTTTTGACGAAGTGGACGCGGGGGTGGGCGGCCTGACGCTGAACAAGCTGGCCGCCAAGCTGGATGATTTTTCCCGCACGCGGCAGACTCTGCTGATTACGCACTGGCCGCAGCTGGCCGCCCGCGGACAGAAGCATTTTCATGTCTGCAAGGTGGTGCGTCAGGGGCAGACCTACACGCTTTGCGCGCCGCTGGATGCGGAGGGACGCCGCGCCGAGCTTGCCCGCATGGAGGGCAGGGAAGCGTAGTGGCGCGCGGATGCTACCTTTTGTGGTGATACGTCGTAGAGCGCTTTGTCATTGAGAGCGGGCAAAGCGCAAGACGTTTCAAACGCAAAATGCACTGGAAACAAATGAGCCGGGAGCGAAAGAGGGGGAATCTTTCGCTCCCGGCGCTGTTTTGTGCGACAGCGGGCGGGAGAAGCCCGCTGCCGCAGTTATGCCCGGTGCCGGACGGCAAAAACGAGGGACACTTTTGCGGAAAGGGGAATAGCGCGCGTCGGGAGACGCCTGCGAATTTCCGGTAAAGCTCCCGGTGTGAACCATCCTGAGCGACCGACGTCACCGCGCGGCAGACAGGAACAGACCGTCGCGTATCCCTTGCGGGGCGTCGTCGGGTATGTCCTGCGTCGTCGCGGCATCTGCTCCCACGCTCGTCGGGACAATCGCACGGCGCGATTGTCTACTCCGGCTTGCGTCCTCGGGCATCCTTGGTTGCGGACGAGCAGGGGGAAGAAAGGCTTTGCTTTCTTTCGCGATCTTCCGCATCCTTGGCATACATGCCGAGAATGAAGGCGATCTCCTGCCGTGTCAGGATGCTGCCATAGCCGGTCGCCGGCGTGCCGGGCGTACCGTATGCGCTCATAACACCTCCTTTGGTTCCGAGAACCCCTTTTTGTTGTCGGAGGGGACTCCGATTCCCCGAAAGGGGAAATCTTTGCGCCGGGGCAGCCGCCGGGCTGCGGGCACGGAAAAATGTCGGAGCGGAGGAGATGCGCGGGCGCACCGGAAAGTCCCAGGCGGCAAGGCGTCACGCCGTGCCGCCTGGGACTTGTTCCTAAAGGAACCGCTCTAGAAAGAATATAGAAAATGTATTTTTTTTCTAGAAAAATATAGCTAGTAATTTCAGTTTGTTTCATGTATCTAAGTAAAACGCTTACTTTTTGCTGTCCGCAGAAAAGACGGATTGCGAGCTTGTAGCAAATAAAATACCTAATAATAATTATTATTGACAAATACTAGTCTTTGTGAAAAAAATTTCGCCATAGCTTTTTAGCGCGTTCGCGCAGAAGATTCTCTTTATGCCGGGGCAACAGCCGACGTTCCCACCGCAACGGAAGACGCCTTGTGCGTCCGTCCGTGCGCGGCGGGCGCTTCCCCGGTGCCTCTCCGGGAATCCGGCCACAAATCGCTTCCATTGTGGGGGCGTTGTATCCATCCGACGAGGAGGACTATATGAGGAAGGTTTTTGCGGCAGTAACGGGTGTGGGCTTTCTTCTGGCCTGCGCTCCGGTCATGGCGCAGGACCTGGGCGATGTGAAGAGCAAATTCGCCAGCGTTTCCGGCATCGTGCAGGAAAAGTGCATGGCCTGTCATACCAAGGGATATGATTTGCCTTTCTACGCCAAGGTTCCCGGTATCCGCAGCATCATTGAAAAAGATTACAATGATGGTCTGCGCGCCATGAATCTCAATCAGGAACTGGTGCAGAGCAAGGACAAGCCCGTGGGCGAAACTGTGCTGGCCAAGATGGAATGGGTCATCAACAATGACACCATGCCGCCCGCCAAGTTCGCCGTGGTGCATTGGGGCAGCCGTCTTTCCGACAAGGAAAAGAAGCAGATTCTTGACTGGGTGGCCACCACCCGCAAGGCGCACTATGCCACGGACGCCGCGCCCGCTCACGCCAACGAGCCTCTGCAGCCCCTGCCGCGTAAGCTGGCTGTGAACAAGGCGAAGGTGGATCTCGGCAAGACCCTGTTCAATGACAAGCGCCTGTCCGCCGACAGCAGCCTGGCCTGCTCCGGCTGCCATGCTCTGGACAAGGGCGGCACGGACAACTCTCGTTTCTCTGAAGGCATTCGCAAGCAGTTCGGCGATGTGAACGCGCCGACGGTCTTCAATGCCGCCTTCAACTTTGTCCAGTTCTGGGATGGCCGCGCGGCCGATCTTCAGGAACAGGCCGGCGGCCCGCCGCTGAATCCCATCGAAATGGGCAGCAAGGACTGGGATGAAATCGTTGCCCGTCTGGCTCAGGACGAAGCGTTGACGGCCCAGTTCAAGGCCGTGTACCCCGACGGCTGGTCCGGCAAGAATATCACGGATGCCATTGCTGAATACGAAAAGACCCTCCTTTCTCCCAACAGCCGCTTCGACAAGTGGCTGCGCGGCGATAAGACGGCCCTGAGCAGCGAGGAAGTCAAGGGTTACGAGCGCTTCAAGGCATATCGTTGCTCTTCCTGCCATGTGGGTAAGAGCGTGGGCGGCCAGTCCTACGAATACATGGATCTCAAGAAGGACTACTTTGCTGATCGCGGCGGCGAAGCGCTGGGTTCCGACAAGGGCCGCTTCAATGCCACCAAGCAGGCCGACGATATGCACCGCTTCAAGGTGCCGAACCTGCGCAACGTGGAGCTGACGCACCCCTATCTGCATGACGGCACTGTCACCACCCTGGATGACGCCGTGCGCATCATGGGCACCTACTGCTCCGGTCTTGATGTGCCTGCAAGCGACCGCGCCCTGATTGTGGCGTTCCTGCGTACGCTGACGGGCGAGCATGAAGGCAAGCCTGTGCAGGGAATGGCTGTGGCGCGTTAGTCGCAGTAAGTTTTCCTGAATGACGCGAGGGCCCGGCAATACTGCCGGGCCCTCTTTTGTTAGAGCGTTCTGTCTTTGAAAAAGGCAACAACGCGAGAGGCGGCACAGCGCCGTCCGGCCCGAAGCAAGCGGGATAAACGCATTTTTTCGCGAAACGACAGTCCGTATGGTTTGAAACGCAACGCGCTTCAAACTGAAAAAGTTCTCGTCGGGGAAAGACGGGAGCGCGACCTGGCGCGCCGGGTAGGCTGGAACAGCGTATGCGGGCATGCCGTAAGATGTTTTCTTATGCGGCGCTGCGTCTGTTTTTCTACGGCGCGAGGGGCTGCCGCCTTCTCTTTGAAGGCGGCAGCCCCTCGTGTTTTGCTGTTCTTTTAGAGCGTTTCAACTTTGAAAAAGGTGAAACGCGAGGCGGTGGCACAGCGCCGCCCGGCCCAAAGTGAGCGGAAAAACCACGCTTTTTCCGCGAAACGACAGGCCGTATGGTTTGAAA
>CALVHG010000028.1 GCA_944327285.1 uncultured Desulfovibrio sp.
GGGCATGGCGGTTTTTCGTTCATGTAATCTTATCGCACATAAATGTCGCGAAGTCATTAGTTTATCAACACCCTCAAGATTTTTATGGTTATTCCGTTTATGTCCTCATGACAAAGAGAGATTCCGTTTTTTGTATGGAGGGCAGACATGAGTTCGCCAGTCAATATGATGGAGCGGAACTTTGTTTCGCATGATTATGAAGAATCTCGTTATATAAAGGCTCTGCATACCTCTGCTCAAGCACGGAAGAATATTTCCGTAAGCAGGCAAAATAGTATTCTGCAAGCTGGAATGGCCGCATGTGAAGCTCTTGAGGACAGGTATCAGGGACGCTATGCAGAACGTATCCTGGAGGGAAAGAAGGCTGCGCGGAATATGATGTACGAGGGCCAGACGGCCTCGGCCGAAGCCTCGAAGCGCAATCTCGACGAGATAAAGGAGCATATCGAAGAGAAGGCGAAGGAAGCGCTTGAGGCGCTGATGGATGAGCAGGAAGCCGCCACGACCACGGAAGAAGAGACTTCCGGGCAGAAGACGCAGGATTCGCAGCAGGCGTCTTCCTCGTCGCAGGGTACGGACAGCGTCGCAACGGCCCCGACGCCTTCGGCATCTCAGGGCGCGGAAGGCTCCGGCACGACAGCAACGCCTGCCGCGCCTCCGGCAGCCGCAGCGCCTGTGGCGGTTCTGCCGACGCCGACAGTGACGCCGTCAACAGGAATGAAGATCGATATTGTCGTATAGTTTGCAGGATGTAAGGGAGTAACAGAAACAGGGGAGGTCCTTCTAGACTTCCCCTGTTTCTGTTGTGTGTACGCTGTTTTTGAGGGCGGCGAGACGCCGCGCTCTTCCTTATAGAGCATTTTTAGTTTGAAACGTTTCATGTTTCAAACCATACGGCTCGTCGTTTCGTGAAAAAATCTTATTTTACATATGGTTACAGCAGCGCGACACTATGCCGCCGCCTCGCGTTTTTTCTTATAAAAACGCGCTGGGGGAGGGGGCGGGGGTCTGGGGGAGGGGGAACACCCTCTCGCGTTAGCAGAGGGGGTTCCCCCTCCCCCAGCGCATTTTCCGCCTTAATGCGCGGCGCCCCAGTCGTCGCCAACGCCCCAGTCCACGGCCAGAGGGATGGAGAGGGGCGCGCCGCCGGGCTGCACCTGCGCCATGAGCTCGGCAACGCGGGCGCCGGCTTCGTCGGCATGGTCCGCGGGAACTTCCAGCAGCAGCTCGTCGTGCACCTGTAGAAGCAGACGGGCGTTCAGGGCCTGCAGGCGGGAATCGCGGGCCACGGCCAGCATGGCCAGCTTGATGATATCGGCCGCGGACCCCTGAATGACGGTATTGATGGCCTGCCGTCGCGCGAGCGCGGAGGCCTGCCCGTTTGCCGAAAGAATATCGGGCAACAGGCGGCGGCGCCCGCCAAGGGTAGTGACGTATCCGTGCTGGCGGGCGTCGGCTTCCACATTTTCATAAAAGGCTTTCAGCCCCGTGAGGCGCTCGAAGTAACGGGCGATGAAGGCCTTGGCTTCCGCCAGCGAGATATGGAGCTCCTGTCCCAGCTTTTGTGCGCCCATGCCGTAGATCAGACCGAAATTGATGGTCTTGGCGTTGCGACGCTGATCCGGGCTGACTTCGGCCTGCGGCAGATCGTAAATGAGGGCGGCGGTGCGGGCGTGAATGTCCGCGCCGTGCCGGAAGGCGTCCAGCAGGGCCGCATCCTGCGACATGTGCGCCAGCACGCGCAGCTCTACCTGCGAATAGTCCGCCGAAATGAGCTTGTGCCCCGGCCCGGCAATGAAACAGGCCCGCATGCGTTTGCCGAGCGGCCCGCGCACGGGGATGTTCTGCAAGTTGGGATTGCGGGAAGACAGGCGGCCGGTGGCGGTGGACATCTGGTTGAAAGTCGTATGGATGCGTCCCTGGGCGTCCATCAGCCGGGGCAGCGGATCAAGATAGGTGGAACGCATTTTTTCCAGCTTGCGGAACTGGAGGATGCTGTCCACAACGGGATGCTTGCCCGCCAGTTTTTCCAGCGTTTGCTGGCTGGTGGACGCCTGCCCGCCCTTTGTCTTGCGGGGCGCGGGCAGCTTCAGCTCATTGAACAGCACGTCGCCCAGCTGCTGTGCCGAACGGATGTTGAATTCATGCCCGGCGGCCTCGTAGACTGTGGCTGACAGGGTGTCGAGCTCGGCCTGAACATCGGCGAGGAAACTCTGGAAGGCTGCGGCGTCAATGGCAATGCCGCGCGCCTCCATGTGCGCCAGCACGGGCGTCAGGGGCAGCTCCAGATTATGATAGAGCGGCAGCAGCGCGGCGCTTTCCATGCGGCTGCGCAGCAGATCCGTCAGGGCCAGCGCCAGCGAAGCCGGACCCAGATCCTCGGTATGCTCCAGCATGACGCCGTATCGGGAGAGCAGACGCGACCAGCTGTAGTCGCCTTCTTCCGGGTTAAGCAGATAGGCGGCAAGACCGAGATCGAAGTTCGGCGGCCAGGGAGCGTTTTCGGCCTGCGCCCACGGGGAGACGATACATTCCTTGATGTCCGCGGCGATAAGCAGCGCGGCATCCGACAGCCAGCGGCGCAGATCTTCCATGCGTCCGAGCCAGAGGAATTCCTGCGGCCGGGAAGCGTCCTCTACGGCCACATGTGGCGGCCTTCCGGGGCCGGAGGGCCATACGAGCGCCACGCGACGCCCGGAGCAGGCGGGGAGCGCGGCAATATCGCGGGCTTCGGGAGCGGTCACTGCGGCGGAGCTGGCCGCAAGACTCATATCCAGCAGACTACCCTGATCAAGACTTCTGCCGGAAGCGGGCGTGCGGGGCGCGGGAACGGGCGCGGGGCGGGGCGCCGTTGCCGTCTGGCCGGGAGCGGAGGCGTCCGCCTGCGGCGGCAGACCGCGCAGAAGGGCGTCCATGTCGCGACGCAGGGCGAACAGTTCAAATTCTCGCGCAAGGGCCGTGCAGGTTTCTTGATTGGGGGGCTGCACGCGCAGATCGTCCAGCGTGAGATCGGCGCACTGGCTGCGTGAGAGGCGCGTCAGTTCCCGCCAGGTAAACATGGCGTCAAGATGATCGCGCAGCTTGTCCTGCAATTTGGGCGGGAGCAGGGAAAAATGATCGCGAATGTCCTCCAGCGTGGGGCAGATGTCGCAGATCTGGCGGGCCGTCTTGGGGCCGATGCCGGGCACGCCGGGGATATTGTCGCTGGTGTCGCCGATGAGGGCCTGCATATCGGGCCAGTGCTGCGGGGCAATGCCGCTTTCCGCCGTAAAGGCGGCGGCATCCAGCAGTTTTTCTTCTTTGGCGGCGGGGTCCCACATGTAGACATTAGGGCCGAGGCATTGTTTCAGGTCCTTGTCGCCGCTGATGATGATCACGGGATGTTCCGTGCTGAAACGGGCCGCCAGCGAGGCTATGCAGTCGTCGGCCTCGCAGCCCTGCGAAATTTCCAGCCGCAGGCCCAGCGCGCGAACCATGTCGCGAATAGGCTCGAACTGACGCACGAGGTCTTCCGGCGTGGCGTCCCGATTGGCTTTGTACTGATCGTAAATCTCGTGGCGAAAGTTCTTGCCCTTGCCGTCCTGTACAAAGACAAAGTAGCGGGGGCGCTCGTTACGGAGAATGCGCAGAAGTATGCGCGCAACGACGACCAGCGCATTGGTGGGAAAACCGTCGGAGCGCTGCATATTGCGATTGGCAAAGAAGCCCCGGAAAATGAAGGCGGAACCGTCCATCAGAAAGACGGGTTCCTTGTCGAGGCCAAGGCGGGTCTTGAGCGACATGGCGATCCTTTGGGTTGAGGGAAAAGCGGCTCTGGAGCATTTTCAGTTTGAAACGCTGGGCGTTTCAAACCATACGGCCTGTCGTTTCGCGGCAAAACGCGGTTTTTTCGCTCGATTCGGGCCGGGCGGCGTTGTGCCGCCGCCTCGTGTGTTACCTTTTTTAAAGGTGAAACGCTCTCTGCTCTTGCGGGCATACCGCGCTGCGGCTATACTATAAAGATGAATACCGGTCCGCAAGTAAGCCTGCGCCGGAACGGGACGGAATGTCGCGTGTGCGTAGGCGGCTCCTGGGATATTTCCCAGCCCTGGCCCCCCGAAGCGGGGGATGCTCTGCGCGCCGCCGACGGCGGCTGCAGGCGTCTGCTGCTGACGGCCGACGACCTGCGCCAGTGGGACAGCAGTCTGCTGGTCTTTCTCGTGCGCCTTGTGCGTCAGGCTTGCGCGAAGCAGGTGGAAGTGGTGGACAATCTGCCGCCCGGTCTGGGGCGGCTGTTGCAGCTGGCCTTTGCCGTGCCGCCCAAAGAGGGAGCCCAGCGCAGCGCGCGCGAGGCGGGCCTTCTGGAGCGGCTGGGCGGCTCTGTGCTGTCCGTGCCCGTGAGCGTCGGCGATTTCCTTGAATTTCTGGGCGATGCCGCCTTGTCCTTCGGGCGTTTTCTGCTCGGACGCTCGCATATGCGGGCGCAGGACTTCCTGGCGGCCATGTATGAATGCGGCGTCTGCGCTCTGCCTATTATTTCCATAACAAGCCTGCTGTTCGGTCTGATTCTGGCCTTTGTGGGCGCGGTGCAGCTACAGCAGTTCGGCGCGCAGCTTTATGTGGCGGGTCTTGTGGGCATCGGCATGCTGCGCGTCATGGGGGCCGTCATGGTCGGCGTGGTCATGTCCGGGCGCATGGGCGCGTCCTATGCCGCCGTTATCGGGACCATGCAGGTTAACGAGGAGGTGGACGCCCTCTCCACAACGGGCCTGTCTCCCACGGATTTTCTGGTGCTGCCGCGCATGCTGGCTCTGGCGCTGATGACGCCGCTGCTGACGGTGTATGCCGATCTCATGGGCATACTCGGCGGCTTTCTGGTCGGCGTGACCATGCTTGATCTTAATGCGCTGGAGTATCTGAACGCCACCGCGACCATGGTCAATTTCCGTCATGGTCTGATCGGCCTTGTTTACGGGGCCGTGTTCGGCGTCATCATAGCTCTGTTCGGCTGCTATCACGGCATGCGCTGCGGCCGGAGCGCCCTTGCCGTCGGTCGCGCCACGACCACGGCGGTGGTGCATTCGCTTGTGGGCATCATCGTGGCCACGGCCATCATCACCATTATCTGCAATCTGCTGCGTATCTGATTATGAGCACGCTCGTTTCTCCCGACACGCCGCGCATTTCCACCCGCGATCTGACGGTTGCTTATGGCGACTATGTGCTGATGCGGGATGTGAATCTTGATGTGCGAAAAGGGGATATTTTCCTTATTATGGGCGGTTCCGGCTGCGGCAAAAGCACGCTCCTGCGCGTGCTCATGGGCCTGAAAGCGCCAAGCAAGGGGCGCGTTCTGTACGGCGGGCAGGATTTCTGGAATGCCGGGGAGGATGTGCGGCAAGGGCTGATGCGCGGCATCGGCGTTCTGTTTCAGAGCGGCGCGTTGTGGAGTTCCATGACGCTGGCGGAAAATGTGGGCCTTCCCCTGCAGCAGTACACGGATCTCGCAGAGGCGGAAATTCGGGAGCTGGCGTCGCTCAAGCTGGCTCTGGCCGGTCTGGCTGGCTTTGAAGACTATTATCCCAGCGAGATCAGCGGCGGCATGCGCAAGCGCGCCGGGCTGGCGCGAGCTATGGCCCTTGATCCTGACGTGCTGTTTCTGGACGAGCCTTCGGCCGGGTTGGACCCCGTCAGTTCCCGATTGCTGGACGATCTCATCCTGGAATTACGCGACACCCTCGGAACAACATTTGTCATTGTTTCTCACGAGCTGGCGAGCATCTTTGCCATTGCCAGCAACGGCATCTTCTTAGACGCCGCGACCCGTACCGTCATGGCGCGCGGCAATCCCACGGATATGCTGCATGATCCCGCAACGGCTCCCAGCGCCCGCAAATTCCTTACGCGCGGCGAGGGGTAGGGCGTTTTTCCTTTGAAAAGGCGAAACGCGAGGCGGCAGAGCACTGCTCGGCCCGAAGCGAGCGGAAAAACCGCGTTTTTCCGCGAAACGACAGGCCGTATGCTTTGAAACGCACAGCGTTTCAAATAAAAAATGCTCTCCTGCTGATCATGACAAAAGGAGACTGGGCCTATGGCCTCCAGAACACAGAAAACGGCTGTCGGGGCCTTTGTTATCGGCGGGCTGCTGCTGTTTGCCGTGGGCATCGTCGCCCTTGGCGGCGGCCGCATGCTCAGCTCGGCCACGGAATATGTGCTTTATTTTGACGGTTCCGTCAGCGGTCTGCAAATCGGTTCGCCGGTCGTTTTTCGCGGCGTGCCTCTGGGCAGCGTGACACGCATTGCGCTGGAAGCGCGCCCCGGAGAAGCCGGGCCGACTATCCCCGTCTATGTGCAGCTCAGAGACGGGGCCATTGAGTGGGCCGGAGGAACCCCCAACGCGGAGTTACAGCGGGAAACCTTCCGGCGAATGATTCAGGGAGGGCTGCGGGCCCGTCTGCAAATGCAAAGTCTGGTAACCGGACAGTTCCGCATCGAGCTGGACTTTGCCCCCGGCTCCGAAGCTGTCTATCGCTCCTCGACGCCGGATCTGGAGATTCCCACGCTGCCCTCGCCCATTGATCAGTTGCAGAAGCGGCTGGCCCGCCTGCCGCTGGCCGATATGGTCGCCTCGGCGGACGTCATTTTGCGTTCGCTGGCAACAACGCTGGGCTCCGGCAAGCTGGACACGGCGCTGGAATCCGTTACCGGAGCCTTTGTCGGAATGCAGGCCACCTTTACCCGGTTGGACAGCGTGCTCGCCGAAGCACGACAGGCAACGCAGCGCCTGAATACGACGCTCGGTTCCGCATCCGCCGAACTGCCGCAGGCTCTGGAAAGTTTCCGTCTGGCCATGGAAAATGTGGAACGCGCCACGCGCACGGCCGGCGCCGCGTTGCATCCGGCTTCGCCGTTGATGGAAGATATGCGGCGCATGCTGCGTGAAGCGACAATAGCCATGCGTTCCCTGCGCTCTGTGGCCGATACCATTGAACGCAACCCCGAAGCTCTTATTTACGGCAAACAAGGACAACGTCGATGACAACTCTTCCTCTGCCTCGTCTTTTGGCTCGCAGTCTTTGCCTTGTGCTGGCCCTGTTCGCTCTTGGCTGTGTCAAGAGCGCCCCCACGTCCTATTATTTGCTCGACAGCGGACAGCCGCCCCCGCAAACCGGAACGTTGCCTGACAAGATGCTCCGTCTGGGCGCGGTGGGCTTGCCGGAATATCTTGATCGGCGGGACATGGTGCTGCGCCATGACCAGAGTTCGCAGCTGGAAGTGGCCGGGCTCCATCAATGGGCCGAGCCGCTGGACAAGGGCGTTCATCGCGTTTTGCGGGAAGTGCTGACCCCGCGTCTGGCTTTCGGCGGCTACACGCTTCTGTCTGACAGCGATGCTGGCGAACATACGCCCATTCTGCTTGTGGATATCCTGCGCCTGGACGGCGATTTCAACGCTAATTCCAGCCTTTCCGCACGCTGGCAGCTCCGGGATCGCCTCGGCGTGGTGCTGGCGCAGGGGCTCTTCTCCGCGGAACAGCCCAGCGGCCCGGACTTTGCCTCCCTGGCCCGGAGCCAGAGCCTTCTTGTGCAGCGCCTGGGCGAATATCTCGCCAATCAGCTGGCCGCCGCTTTGCAGATTCGTTCCCCGCGTTAGGGGCGTTAGTATTGTTGGGGGAAGGGAAACCCCTCATCTCTGCTGTCGATGCCCGTAGCTTCCTTCGTCGCAACGGGCACGGCCTGCGGCCGCCATCCGGTCGCTGCTCGTGCGAGAGGGGTTTCCCTTCCCCCCAAGCCCCCCATCCCTTCCCCAGCGCGCTTTTTTCAAAGAGATATGCGCCCGATGACGTTTGTATACATTTGGGTGTGCGCTGCATTTTTAAGGCCCTGTCTCTTTAAGAGGCAGGGCCTTTTTTTGTCTGGTTTGTTCTGTTTGAGAGCATTTTGAAATGTTGTGCGTTTTAGAGCGTTCAACGTTGAAACGCTCTAAAGGTAAAAAGCTCTATGGGTTGTGTTCCCTGGAGACGGCTGTCGTGAGGAAAGCGAGAGCATTCCCGGCTCCTTTTATTTACCCGAATAAAGCGCGCTGGGGGAAGGGTGGGGGTCTGGGGGAGGGGAACCCCTCTCGCGCTAGCAGAGGGGGTTCCCCTCCCCCAGTTTGCGCACCTCCTGCGCGACAGCGGCGGGAGTCAGGCAGGTAAGGCGCAGAGGGAGCGGATGAGAGAGCGCAAGGGAACACCAGTGTCCGGGGAGCGGAAGGGTGCGCCAGCGGAGGGGCGGCAGCGGCGGCTCGACGTGGAGACTTCCCTGGCGCTGGCCCTGGCGGCCGGTAGGTATGGCGGCGGGATCGCGGGTAAGACCTGTGCCCAGGGCTTTGAGAAGGGCTTCCTTGATAGTCCAGCGGCGCAGGGCATCGCGGGGGCCGGAGACTCGCTCGCGGGGATGGAAGGCGCGCGGCGCGGGCGGAGGGGAATCGAGCGATTCCAGATCAACGCCTAAAAGCAGCCCCGGAGGCCCGAAGGCCAGCGCACAGACGACGGCCTGCGGCGAATAGGCAAAGGACAGGGCCGCCTGTATGGCCGCATGGGGGAAGTGGAGACGGGGCGCGCCGGAGACCGTGCGAGACAGCGTGGCAGGCAGATTCGGGCAGTCGGGGAGACAGGCAAGAACAAACAGCGCTCGGACCAGCATGCGGGCGGCAGCGGGACCGGGCGCTGTAAAACGCAGAATGTGTGCCTTGTCGGCGGGAGAAAGGCGGGCCGCCACACGCTCATGGAGCTGCGCCGCCTGCCGGGCCGTGGGAACAGGGCAGAAAAGCAGGCGGAGCTCCGAAGGCGGTAGAAGGCCGTTCACGCCGGGCTTATCCCTTGATGAAGTACGTCCAGATCAGGGAGAGCATGAGAATGGAAAGCGAGACTATCAGCACGCGCTGCACAAAGACGCCGCCGATGCGGATAGCCATGCGGCTTCCCATCCAGTTGCCGGTGATGGAGCCTACGGCCATGCAGAGCGCCAGCGACCATACCACCTCGCCGCTGACGATAAAGACGATGGCCGCGCCGATGTTGGAAGACAAGTTGAGCACCTTTGTGGTTGCGCTGGCCTGAAGAAGGTGGACGCGCACAATCAGGTGCAGGGCCAGAATAAAGAAACTACCGGTGGCAGGGCCGAAAAAGCCGTCATAAATGCCCACTACAAAGCAGCAGAGAGGCGCAAGCAGGTAAAAGCGCGGGCCGTCGAAGACCAGCGGCAGTTCCTTGTCCTTGCGCGGAATCAGCGTGGCAAGCATGGCGAAGGGGAGCAGGACGATAAGCACCTTGCCGAGCGTCTGCGGATCGAGCGTCAGCGCCAGTCGGGAACCGATGGCCGAACCCACGAGGGCAAAACCGGTTCCGATGGCGGCCAGACGCCAGATGACAAGGCCGCTGCGGGCAAAGGTGCCAAGGGCCATGGCCGTTCCGAGGCTGCTGCTGACCTTGTTGCAGGCCAGCGCCGTATGCGGCGGAACGCCGGCAAGAAGCAGCGTCGGAATGGTGATGAGTCCTCCGCCCCCGGCGACGGAGTCGATGAAACCCGCGAACAGGGCAGCCAGCGTGCAGATCAGAATGGTGGTTGCTGTGATCACGGGAGCCTACCACTGTTTGAAGATGACCCAGGCGGCCAGAACAATCAGGCCGAAACCGACAATGTAATTCCAGCGCAGGGGTTCGTTGAGATAGAAGACGGAGAAGAGACAGAAGACGCTGAGAGAAATGACTTCCTGAATGGTCTTGAGCTCGGCGGCATTGAAATAGCCATAGCCGATGCGGTTTGCCGGAACCTGAAGCACGTATTCGAAGAAGGCGATGCCCCAGCTGATAAGAATGACTATCGGCAGGGCGGAGCCTCTGTGCTTGAGGTGCCCGTACCAGGCAAATGTCATGAAAATGTTGGAACAGAGCAGCAGGCCTATGGTGACGGCAGGAACGGGCAATTGCATGACTGTAAACACCGAGGTAAGGGGTGGGGAATAAAAAAACGCCCATGTTTCCATGGGCGTTTTACTCTCGATGGAGCCCTTGACCAGGATTGAACTGGTGACCTCATCCTTACCAAGGATGCACTCTACCGACTGAGCTACAAGGGCGTGTCGCTCTCGACAAGAGTGGTTCTACGCAAAACCCCTCCCGGAGTCAAGCAGTTTTTTCAAAAAAATTTTCCAGAAGAAAAATTTTCTTTTAGTGCTATGAAATTGTTAACTTTTTTTGTTGAAACTTTTTATGGCGGCCAGCAGTTCGCGAAAGAGGGCGCGGCGGGCATGCGGCGGCCCGGCGGGATCTTCCTCTCGTGCGGCCCGCGCCGTCTGCTCCAGCGCATCGAGGCATGCGGCGTCGGCTGCGGGCAGACAACGGGAGAGCATGGGCCGCAGCTGATCCGGTTCTGCTTCCAGCAGGGCGGCGCGCCATTGCTCGGCCCGGTGGAGCAGAGCCGTGTCGGCCTGATGAGCAGCAGTCCGGGCCGCAAGAGCCTCTTCGATGGGGCCCGCGTCGATTTCCCGCATGAGGCGGCCGATATATTGCAGCTGCCGCCGTCTGCCTTCCTTGTCCCGGATTCTGTCATAGAGGCGCAGGGCTTCCGCCAGATCCGCGGACAGAGGGAGCGCGGCGCGCGCGTTGGCGTCCAGCTGCGTCAGTTGCTCGCCCAGCTTTTGCAGGGCCGTGCTCTGTCGTTTTTTGGCGGAGCGGCTTGGCGCGTCGCTGGTCTCCATTTCGGCGTCGGCATGCCACTGATAGGTTTTTTTACGCGGCATTGAAGAGGACTCCCAGAATGACGCCGATCAGCATGACGATGGAGACAACGCCGTTAAGCGTGAAAAAGGCCATGTTGATGCGGCGCAGATCGTCAGGCCGCACCAGCTTGTGTTCCCAGAAAAGGACGCCGGAAATAATCAGCCAGATGAGATACCACGGCCAGGCCAGCCCGGCGGCGTACCCCGTCAGCAGCAGGAAAATGGACGTGACCACATGCGACACGCCCGCAATGGCCATGGCGGCATCCGGGCCGTAGACGGCAGGCACGGAGTAAAGGTCAAAGACCTGATCGAAATCGTAGTCCTGGAAGGCATAGTAGATATCGAAGGCCCCCGTCCAGAAGGTGACGGCAAAGAACAGCAGAATAGCGGGCATGCCGAGGCTGTCGGGCGAGACGGCCAGCCAGCCCGCCAGCGGCGCAAGACCCAGCGTCGCGCCCAGCCAGTAGTGGCAAAGCGTCGTGAAGCGTTTGGTAACGCTGTAGGCCGCCGCAAAGAGCAGGGCGGGAATGGACAGATACAGACAGAGCTGGTTGAGGAAGGCGCAGGCAAAGATGAACACCAGGCTCATGATGCCGCAGAACGACCAGGTTTGTTTAACGCTGATTTCTCCCGTGACCAGCGGACGATCCCATGTGCGCGGATTTTCGCTGTCAAAGGGCAGGTCCATGATCCGGTTGAAGGCCATGGCAAAGGAGCGCACGCCGATCATGGCGACCGTCAGAGCGACGAGCGTTCCCCAGGAGGGCATGCCGCCGGCGGCCAGCACTGCCCCCGCGTAGGCATAGGGCAGAGCAAAAACGGAATGTTCGATTCTGATCATGCGGCAGATGGCCGTAAAACTGCCGAAAGGCGTCTGAATGGGGGGCATGACTAACCTCCGCAATCGGCGGGATCGCCGTGAAGTTTGTCCAGCGCGTGCGGCAGGGCGGGCAGCACGGCGGCGAGATTTTCCAGGACAGCCTTGCGGCTGCCCGGCAGGGTGATGACAATACTAGGGCCGAGAACGCCGCAGACAGCGCGGGAAATGGCGGCATGCGGCGTTTTTTTCAGACTTTCCAGCATCATTGCCGTAGCAAAGCCCGGCAGTTCCAGATCCAGCAGCGGAGCAACGGTCTGCGGCGTGATGTCGCGGGGACCGACGCCGGTGCCGCCGCTGGTGCAGATGATGTCGTAGCCCTGTCCTAGCGCCAGCTCCAGCAGCAGGGCCCGCAGGGAGGGGGCGTCGTCGGCCAGCAGAAAACCCTGCGCGTGGCACAGGGGCAGGGCCTCGCCCACGGCGGCGGCAATGGCCGGGCCGCTGCTGTCGTTGCGCAACCCTTGCGAGCCCTTGTCGGACAGGGTGATCCATGCGAGGCTGCGTCCTTCCTTGCGGACGTGAAGGCGGGCTTCCCCTACCGGAATATCGGCAAGGGCCGTCAGCAGCGGGCAGGGGACGGCATGGGTTTCTCCCGGCAGCCAGACGCGCCCGGTGACGCGCAGCCATTCCTTGCCGTCGTCGGTAAACAGGCCCGCGCCCACGGGTAGTGCCGGGAGCGGCCCGGCGGCCATACGATGATGCGGCATGCCGGCCTTGCGGAGCGTGTCCGGGGTCAGGGGCAGCACGTCGCCCGCCGAAGCGGCGCTGAGAATGCAGTGCAGCAAGCGTTTCCTCCATTGAAAAAAGCGGCGCGGAAAAACCGTGCCGCAACACTGCGGGCGGGGCGTCCCCCTTCTTGAAAAGCCCGCACGGATATATGCTATTGTAGCCTGTATGTCTTTGCGTTACAAGTCGGGGAACGCATGTCGTCGTTTTCCCGCCCGGCCCGGATGCTCTGAGGCGGTCTTTGTCGTTGGCGCGCTCGTCCGGGTCGCGTGCCGTTTTGTCAAGGAGTCCCATGACCACTCGTAGCCAGGATCAGACCGAGGCGCTGCGCGCGCTCGGTACCGGCAAGTTGCCCCAGCCTTTCGGCGGCCCTTCCGTGGCCCTGCTGGAGGCTTTTCCCAACTGCTACCCGCAGCGGCCCTATGTGATCAGCATCAGCTTCCCTGAATTTACGTCGCTGTGCCCGGTAACAGGGCAGCCCGATGTGGGCTGCATTTCGCTGGAATATATCCCCGACCGTCTGTGCGTGGAATCCAAGAGCTTTAAGCTCTACATGTTTGCCTTCCGCAATCATCAGTCCTTCATGGAGACGATTACCAATACGGTCCTGGAGGATATTCGCACTCTGCTCGATCCCTGCTGGTGCCGGGTCAAGGGCTTGTTTGCGCCGCGCGGCGGAACGCGCATTCATGTCTTTGCCGAAGAGTTCAAGACCATGCCCGAAGAGCAGGATGCCCGCGTGCGCGCCGCCGTGGCCGCCTGGCGCGGCGAGGCTGACCCGCATCGTCCGTAGGCGATGTTTCCGGTAGCCGTGTTTTCCGTTTCCCGCCGGTATGCCGCAACGGGAGCGGAGGCGGCTCAGGAAAGAGGCGTCTGCCCGGCCTGTCCCGAAAGAGCGGGGCAGGGGATGGGCAGACGCCTCTGAAAAACGTCCGGCTTCGACAGCAGGGAGACCCAATGCCGCAGCAACATTCCTCACTGGCGCGCACCAGTCTTTTTCTGGGGGGCTGCACGGCCCTGTCGCGGCTGATGGGGCTGCTGCGAGATATGGCCATGGCCTGGCTTGTGGGCGGCGGACTGGCTGCCGATGCTCTGGTGGCCGCCATGCGCGTGCCGCATATTCTGCGGCGGCTGCTGGCTGAGGGGTCGTTGTCTATGACGCTGACGGCAGCCATAGTGCAGCAGGAGCATGTCTGTCCGGGCGGAGAGCGGGCGCTGGTGCGGGCTGTGGCCGTTCGTCTTGGCGGGCTGCTGGCGCTGCTGCTGGCGGCGGGCTGGCTGGGCGCGCCCTGGCTTCTGGAAGCGCTGGCGCCGGGCCTCGGTCTGGAAGGGGAACGCCTGGCGGCGTCCCTGTTCCGTTTGTGCCTGCCCTATGCTGTCGCCGCCGTTATGGCGGCCGTAAGCATGGCCGCCCTGCACAGCAAGGGCGCTTTTTTCTGGCCCGCCGTGTCGCCCCTGATTTTTAACGGCGTGATCCTGCTCTTTGCCGTGGCCGCGGCTCTGGGCTTTGGCAACGCCGCCGTACTGCTGGCCGGGGGGCTGACGTGCGCGGGCTTTGTTCAGTGGATGGTTCAGGCTCAGGCCGCGCATCGTGTGCTTTTGCCGTCGCCCCCTGAAAATCTGTCCCCCCGGAGGCAGGCTGTCCGAGAGAGGCGTATCCGGCGCGCGGCCGTGAGCTGTCTGCGCCGCCTGCCGCCGGGCATACTGGGCGCGGCGGCCCCGCAGCTGTCAACGCTGGCGGCCATGATGGTGGCTTCCTTTGGCTGTGTCGGCAGCATGGCGGCCCTCTATTACGCGGAGCGGCTCATGGAGCTGCCGCTGGGCGTCATCGGCGTGTGCCTGGGCATGGCCAGCCTGCCGCGCCTGAGTCATCTGGCTGCGGAAAATGACTGGGCGGGCTTTGGCGCGCAGCTCGGCACGGCCTTGCGTCTTGCCCTGCTGTTTGCCCTTGCCGCAACCGCGGGGCTGGCCGCCGTAGGGCCGGATCTTGTAGATATTTTACTTGGGCACGGCGCTTTCGGTCCCGAAGCTGTGCGAGCTTCCGTACTGGCCCTTTGGGCGTATCTGCCGGGCCTGCCCGCCTGCGCCGTGGCGCGCCCGCTGCTGGCCGCCTGCAATGCGGCGGGAGCCTGGCGGGCAACGGCATGGGGCGCGCTGGGCGCTGTCGCCATAACGACGGGCGCGGGTTTTGCCCTGGCCTGGGGCCTGCCTGTGACGCTGGACATCTGCGCTCCGGCGCTGGCCGTGAGCATCGGCATGTGGGCCCATGCCTTTTTTCTCTGGTGGGCGCTGCACCGTCGTCGGCGGCGGGGCGCGCTGCCGTTCGGGCGACTTTTTTCTCCGGCCAGCGTGGCGCGCGCCTGCGCGGCGGGCGCTGCCGCCGGTCTGGCCGCCTGGGGCGTTCTGGCCGGCCTGCATGCGCTGGCGGCGGACAGCATACACGCCCTGACGCTGCCTCCGGCCTGCGCGGCCGGTGTCGGCGCGTGGATTCTGACGCTTGCTGTCCTGCGGGATGCCGATATGCTGACCGTCTGGCGCATGCTGCGGCATCGGGCATGAGACAAGACATTTTTTTCTGAGGAATATCGTACGGATTAGAGCGTGTTGCCTTTGAAAAAGACAACACGCGAGGCGGCGGCACCGCGCCGCCCGGCCTGAAGCGAACGGAAAAAACACGTTTTTCCGTGAAGCGACGGGCCGTATCGTTTGCACCGCAAAGCGCTGCAAACTGAAAATGCTCTAGACAGCAGGAACCGGCATGACCGGACCTGTCCCGCGAATGGGGTGAAATCATATGGAACGACGGCAGCAACGTCGCTGGATAGTGTTGGGTGTATGGCTTTGCGCCATGCTGCTGACGGCAGGGCAGGGGCTGTGGGCCATCTGGCAATACAGAGCGGACGCGGAGGCTCGCTTGTTGAGCGAAGCCGGCCGCACGGCCGCCCGCGTTGTGGGCATGCTTTCTCTGTCGGGAAGCATTCCGGATGCGGCGTCGGCGCTTGTGGCCGCGGATGTGGCTATGGATGACGACCGCGTGTATGGCATTCGCATTCAGACGGCACAGGGCGTTCAGAGCGGTATGCGGCGCAATTACCAATGGGAACCCGTGCCCTGGGACGGCGAAATTATGGAAGACACCGTGCAGGGGATGAGCCAGATCAAGGAAGAAGGCCGCCCCGTGGGCAGCGTGGAAATTTATATGTCCCGTCGTCTGACCAATGAGGAATGCGCGCTGACCGTGCGAGCCGAAGCTGTGCGCTTCGGGCTGAATTCGCTGTTCTTTTCCTGCCTGCTGCTCTGGCTGCTGCGTCGTTACGGCGATTTAACCCGTCTGCTGCATTTCCTTCAGGCCCACTGGCAGGGGAAGCAGGCAGAACAGGAACGCGAAGAGCCTATGAGCGCCGGAGAGCTGGCGCGGGAAGGCGCTCCGGTTGTTCCCCCTGCTCCGGTCGCGTCCACGTCCATAGATTTGGAGAAGGGACGCCGTTACATGAACGCCCATCGGGAAAGCGTCCGTATTACGGCGGGCTTGTTTCGTCAGTCTTTCCGCGGAGCTTCCGCGCTCATGGGACGCCTGTTTGCCCGCGGCGCTGTGGCGGAACTTTCGCACCTGGGGCGACTGCTGGAAGTGGCGGCCCCCTGCCTGGGGGCGGACAAGTTGACCGAAGCCGCCGGAGCCATGCAGCGGGCGCTGAATGATCCGCAATGTGAAACGCCCGCGCTGGCTGTGGAGGCCTGCGCGCAGGCGCTGGATGAGGTTCTGGCGGCGCTGGCCTGAGACTGGCCCGATCATTTCATTTCGGGCCGGCGGCACTGTGCCGCCGCCTCGCGTTTAGCTTTTTTCAAAGGTGAAACGCTCTAGAATGTCGCAAAAACGCTTGAAGGAGGCCGCATGGGGTTCTTTTCCAAGTTCAAAAAATGGATGGGAGCAGAGGATCCGGCGGAAAAGGTCGCGCAGCCTGCCGCACCCGCAGAAAAACAGCCGGATACCGCGGAAGCCGCACCCGACGCCGTAACTCAACCGTCCGAAGCAACCGAAGCCGTTGACACCTCGGAGGTGGAGAAGGCGTCCGCTCCCGCGCAATCGGAAGAGGCTGTGGCCGAAGCCGCCGACACGGCAAAGGATGCGGCTTCCGAAGAGGCTTTTCCCGAAGAAAGCACTCCGGCGGCGTCCGAACCTGCGCCGGAAGCTGTCGCAGCCGCTCCGGCAGAGGAAGAAATTTCGCCCGCCGCGCCCGCGTCGCCGGACGTTGCGCCCTTTGAAGTAGAGGAAGCCCCGCAGGCTGAGACCGTTGCGGAAGCGGATGTTGCCGCTCCCGCGCAATCGGAAGAGGCTGTGGCCGCCGACACGGCAAAGGATGCGGCTTCCGAAGAGGCGCTTCCCGAAGAAAGCGCTCCGGCGGCATCCGAACCTGCGCCGGAAGCTGTCGCAGCTGCTCCGGTAGAGGAAGAAATCTCGCCCGCCGCGCCCGCGTCGCCGGAAGTTGTGTCCTCTGAAGTAGAGGAAGCCCCGCAGGCTGAGACCGTCGCGGAAGCGGAGGTTGCCGCCCCCGTGCAATCGGAAGAGGCCGTGGCCGCCGACACGGCAAAGGATGCGGCTTCCGAAGAGGCGCTTCCCGAAGGAAGCGCTCCGGCGGCATCCGAACCTGCGCCGGAAGCTGTCACAGCTGCTCCGGCAGAGGAAGAAATTTCGCCCGCCGCGCCCACGGCGTCGGACGTTGTGTCCTCTGAAGTAGAGGACGCCCCGCAGGCTGAGACCGTCGCGGAAGCGGATGTTGCCGCTCCCGCGCAATCGGAAGAGGCTGTGGCCGTGGCCGCCGACACGGCAGAGGATGCGGCTTCCGAAGAGGCGCTTCCCGAAGAAAGCGCTCCGGCGGCGTCCGAACCTGCGCCGGAAGCTGTCACAGCTGCTCCGGCAGAGGAAGAAATTTCGCCCGTCGCGCCCGCGGCGTCGGACGTTGCGTCCTCTGAAGCAGCGGAAGCCCCGCAGACTGAACCCGTCGCGGTTCCCGTGTCTCCCGCAACGCCGGAGAAAGACAGGACGCCTGCGCCGGAAACCAAGCCCCGCAAGAAGAAGGGCTGGTTTGCCTCGCTCTTTGGCGGCTCAGACGACGAGGAAGAAGAGAAGAAAGCTCCCGCTGCCGCAGCTGCGCCCGCGGCTGACTTTGATGACGCCGCCATGACGTTGCGCCTGCGGGAAGCCGAGCCTAGTCTGTCGGCCTGGCTTGCCATTGTCCTTGACGGCGTGGAAGAAGCCGGGGACGAGCTGTGGCGGCGTCTGCGTTTCCTGCTGCGGTCGCTGGATGCTCCGGCGGATGAAGTGGACGCCTTTGTGGACGAGTTCGCCCGCTGGCTGGAACGCATGGAATATCATTATATAGATGAATTCCGTTCCGAGCTGCAATATCGTCTGGCGCTGGCTCTCGACATGGAAGACGAGGAAGACGAGCGCAACCGTCTTTTCCTCAAGATCAGCGACGGCCTTGCCCGCACGCGCGAGCAGTTCTCCCGGCAGCTCAACGCCATATTCAGCGGGCATGGAGAGCTGACGGAAGAGTTCTGGGAAAATCTGGAGGAACTCTTCATCATGGCCGACCTCGGTTATGATGCCTCGCTGGCGTTGGTGGAGCGTCTGCGCAAGCGCGCCGCCGACATGGGCGTGGTCAAAACCGAGGATATGCGCGCCGTGCTGCGAGATGAAATCGAGGAGATCTTCCGCGTGCCGCGCAAGATTACCGCCTTCAATGCGCCGGAAGTTATTCTTTTCATCGGCGTCAACGGCGTGGGCAAGACCACGACTATTGCCAAACTGGCCTATCGCGCCCGCATGCAGGGCAAGAAGGTCATGATTGCGGCGGCGGATACCTTCCGTGCGGCGGCCATTGAGCAGCTGCAGGTCTGGGCCGAGCGTGTGGGAGCCCTGTTCCATGCCCGCGCGGCTGGCTCCGATCCTGCGTCGGTTGCCTTCGAGGCTATGGATCGCGCGCTGGCCGAGCAGGTGGACATCTTGTTTGTGGATACGGCCGGGCGCTTGCAGACCAAGCATAACCTTATGGAAGAGCTGACCAAGATTCGCACCGTCCTCGGCAAAAAGCATCCCGGTGCGCCGCACCGCACCATTCTGGCGCTGGATGCCACCACCGGGCAGAACGCTCTGTCGCAGGCAAAGCTCTTCAAGGAAGCCGCGGGCGTGGATGAGCTGATCCTCACCAAGCTGGACGGCACCGCCAAGGGCGGCGTGGCCATTGCCGTGGCCATGCAGGAACATCTGCCCATCACCTACATCGGCCTTGGCGAAAAGCTGGAAGACCTGCGCCCCTTCAACGGCGACGACTACGCCCGCGCCCTGCTGGGCGAAGGCGAAATCGTCGGCACCGGCAAGTAGGCGAGAGAGGAATATTAGGATACGAGGGGGAAGGGAACCCCTTTTCGCTGGCGCGAGAAAAGTGGTTCCCTTCCCCCTCGTGCTCCCCCTTCCCTCCCCAAAACGCGCTTATTTGGAAAATGCCGATCCCGGCGGCACGCAGAGCAGTCCCTGTTCGTCCGTCCCCCGGAGATTTCAGCAAAAGGCCCGCCCTCGGCGGGCCTTTGACGTTTTGGGGCTGGAAGCTCTCTCCATTTCAAACCATACGGCTTGCCGTTTCGCGTTGTATTTTTTCAAAGGTAAAACGCTCTGAGAGATTGCCTGTGAATCTCCAGATGTCTTTTTTTGACCGGGGGACGGCGGACGCAGGGTAAAGCGGTTGTGTTTCCGCAGCGTTTCATCCTTCTGAATAAAGCGCGCTGGGGGAAGGGGTGGGGGCCTGGGGGAGGGGGAACACCCTCTCGCGCCAGCAGAGGGGGTTCCCCCTCCCCCAGAAAAAACAAACCTGAAAAAATTCTTGACGTCCTCGGCTTGTTCGGATAAACAAGCCAGAGTTCTTCACGGAAGAACGTCCCTGGACGGCAGGGAAGGACAGGTTGACCTGTCCTGCGCGCCCAAAGCCCCTCTGTGGCGGCTGCGGGATTTGACATGTGCAGGCGTTACCAGATGCCGAGACATTGTCGAGCCGTTCCAGCCCGTTGACGGATCCCGTCCGCTGTGCGAACGACCCGGGGCTGTAAGGTGTAGAGGGGGCAAACCCCGATTTGGTGACCCTGCGTTCCTTCAGGCTGCCGCATTCTGTGGCGGCTATCTGGAAGCGCCGGGTGCGTCACGAGAGTGATGCGGCGTTTTCCGCTCCATTCTCCGTGTCCTTTTCAGGACTTTTCGTGACGCGCTGCTTTCAAGCGCCCTAATCCTCTTTGTTGCCCCTTCTAGCCTCCGTCATAGGGTGAGGCCGCCGGGCCGTATGGCCCGCGATAACGCGCGTTGCGAATCGAACCCGATTCGAAAATGCAGATAAGGAACCCGCGTCGCCCCAACAGGCGCGGGATGTTATCCAAATGGAGTAGGCAACATGACGACAGTTAGCAGTGATCGCATTCGGATCAAGCTCAAGGCCTACGATTACCGCATCCTTGACAAAGCGGTTGCGGAAATCGTGGACACGGCGCGCAATACCGGTGCCGGCGTGGCGGGGCCCATTCCCCTGCCCACCAACATTCGCAAATACACCATCCAGCGCTCCGTGCATGTGAACAAGAAGTCCCGCGAGCAGTTTGAAATGCGCATTCACAAGCGGCTTATGGATATTCTTGAACCCACGCAGCAGACCGTCGACGCGCTCGGCAAGCTTTCCTTGCCCGCCGGTGTTGATGTGGAAATCAAGCTCTAGTGAGAGGCAGTCATGGCTGAGAAAATGGGAATTTTGGGTCGCAAGCTTGGCATGACCCGCATTTTTGCCGGTGACGGCGCTTCTGTGCCTGTCACGGTGGTTCAGGCCGGGCCCTGCCCCGTCACCCAGGTGAAAACCGCTGAAAAAGACGGTTACAACGCGCTCCAGATCGCGTTCACCGAAGATAAGGAAAAGCACGTCAGCAAGGCCATGCAGGGGCATTTCGCCAAGGCGGGTACGGGCCTGTTCCGTCACCTGCGCGAAATCCGCCTGGAAGGCGCGCCTGAGCTGGAAGCCGGCGCTCAGCTGACGGTGGATATGTTCGCCGCCGGCGACAAGGTGAAAGTGACCGGCAAGAGCATCGGTAAGGGCTACCAGGGCCGTATGCGCCGTTGGAACTTCGCCGGTTCCAAGGATACGCACGGCTGCGAAAAGGTGCATCGCAACAACGGTTCCGTGGGTAACACCACCTTCCCCGGACACGTGTTCAAGGGCCGCAAGATGGCCGGTCACTGGGGCGATGAAACCGTGACCCAGATGGGCCTCGTGATTGTGGACGTGCGCCCCGAAGACAACGTCATTCTGATCAAGGGCTCCGTGCCCGGCCCCAAGAACGGGCTCGTGCTGATCCGCAAGCAGTAGGGGAACATCATGGCTACTGTGAAAGTATACGACCAGAACAAACAGGAAAGCGGCGACATCACGCTGGCCTCTGACGTGTTCGAGGTTGAGGTTCGTCCCGAAATCCTCAACCTTGTGGTTCGCGCCCAGATGGCCGCCAAGCGCGCCGGTACCCATAAGGCCAAAACTCGCGCCTTCGTCTCCGGCGGCGGCGTGAAGCCCTGGAAGCAGAAGGGCACGGGCCGCGCCCGCGCCGGTTCCAATCGTTCGCCCGTGTGGCGTGGCGGCGCCATCGTGTTTGGCCCCCAGCCCCGCGATTACAGCTTCAAGGTGAACAGCAAGGTTCGCGCTCTTGCCATGAAGATGGCTCTTTCCAGCCGTCTTGCCGGCGAAAGCCTGCTGGTGGTCAAGGGCATCGAACTGCCCGAAGCCAAGACCAAGCATTTCGCCAAGGTGGCCGGCGCTCTGGGCCTGACCAAGGCCCTGATTGTCGCCCCTGAGCTGGACGAAACCCTGTGCCGCTCCGCCCGCAACATTCCGGGCCTGACGCTGACGACGCCGTCGCAGCTGAGCGTGCTGGAAATCCTGCGCCACAAGCAGCTGGTGCTGCTCGAAGGCGCCGTGGCGCCTGTCGAAGCGCGCTTTGCCCGGAAGGGGGCCTAAGATGGAATTTACGCAAGTGCTTTTGAAGCCCCTGATTACCGAAAAGACGACCTTCGTGAAGGAAGGCGCCAATCAGGTGGCTTTTCTCGTCCATCCCCGCGCCAACAAGCTTGAAATCAAGCAGGCTGTGGAGAAGGCGTTCAATGTGGAAGTGAAGGCTGTCAACGTGGTTCGCAAGGCTCCTGCCAACCGGGAGCGTCAGGGCCGCGTGATCGGTCGCAAGCCCGGCTGGAAGAAGGCCTATGTGACCCTGGCCGAAGGCGCTAAAATCGAGTTCTTCGAGGGAGTGTAAAAAATGGCTGTCCGTAAGCTGAAACCGACCTCCGCGGGCCGTCGCTTCCAGACGGTTTCCGATTTTGCGGAAATCACCCGGACGACCCCTGAAAAGTCGCTCACCGAAGGTCTGACCAAGAAGGCCGGCCGCAACAACCGCGGTCGCGTGACCAGCCGTCGTCGCGGCGGCGGCGTGAAGCGCCTGTATCGCATCATCGACTTCAAGCGTAACAAGACCGGCATCGAAGCCCGCGTTGCGCATATTGAATACGATCCCAACCGCACCGCCCGTATCGCTCTGCTCCACTACGTGGACGGCGAAAAGCGCTACATCCTCGCCCCCGTGGGCCTGAAGCAGGGCGACGTGGTCATGAGCGGCGTGAACAGCCGCACCGGCGCCGTGGCCGACATCAAGCCCGGCAACGCGCTGGAAATGGGCCGCATCCCCGTGGGTACCATCATCCACAACGTGGAACTGTACCCCGGCAAGGGCGGTCAGCTCTGCCGCGCCGCCGGCACCTATGCTCAGCTGGTGGCCAAGGAAGGCAAGTACGCCCTGCTGCGTCTGCCCTCCGGCGAAGTGCGCAAGGTGCTGGCCACCTGCGTGGCTACCGTGGGTCAGGTGGGCAACATCCACCACGAAAACATCTCCCTGGGCAAGGCCGGCCGCAATCGCTGGCTGGGTCGTCGTCCCAAGGTGCGCGGCGTTGCCATGAACCCCATCGACCATCCTCTGGGCGGTGGCGAAGGCCGCAGCTCCGGCGGTCGTCATCCCGTGTCGCCCTGGGGTATGCCTGCCAAGGGCTTCAAGACCCGCGACAAGAACAAGCCTTCCTCGCGCCTCATTGTTAAGCGCCGCGGCCAGAAGTAGGAGTAGATCATGCCCAGATCGTTGAAAAAAGGGCCGTTCGTCGACGGCCATCTGATGAAGAAGGTCGACGCCGCCGTGGCCAACAATGACCGTCGCGTGGTCAAGACCTGGTCGCGTCGTTCGACCATTTTGCCTGAAATGGTGGGCCTCACCTTTGCCGTGCATAACGGCAAGAAGTTCGTGCCCGTGTTCGTGACGGAAAACATGGTGGGCCACAAGCTGGGCGAATTTTCGCCCACCCGTACCTTCCACGGCCATGCCGCCGACAAGAAGGCCAAGGCCGGAAAGAAGTAGGGTAGAAAGATGGAATCGAAAGCTATCGCCAAATATCAGCGCGTCTCGCCCCGCAAGACCCGCCTTGTGGCCAAGAATGTCGTGGGCATGGGCGTGGAAGAAGCGCTGAACGTGCTGCGTTTCACCCCCAACAAGCCTGCCGGCGTGTTGTACGGTGTGGTCAAGAGCGCCCTTGCCAACGCCTCCCAGCTGGGCGGCGTGGACGTGGACGCCATGGTGGTCAAGGAAATCGTGGTCAACGAAGGCCCCACGTGGAAGCGCTTCATGCCCCGCGCTCAGGGCCGCGCCACCAAGATTCACAAGCGTACGAGCCACGTTACCGTTATTCTCGCAGAAGGGCAGGACTAGGCTATGGGTCAGAAAGTACATCCGTTCGGCTTCCGGCTTGGGTACAACAAGAACTGGCAGTCCCGCTGGTTCAGCAAGAAGGAATACCCTGCCTTTGTGTATGAAGACAGCAAGATTCGCGCGTACGTCAAGAAGCTCCTGTATCATGCGGGCTTGGCCAAGATCGAAATCGAGCGCGCCGGCGGCAAGGTTCGTCTGATCCTTTCCACCGCCCGCCCCGGCATCGTCATCGGCCGCAAGGGCGTTGAAATCGAAAAGCTGCGCGGCGACCTTCGCCGCAAGTTTGGCCGCGAGTTCTCGCTGGAAGTGAATGAAATCCGTCGCCCCGAAGTGGAAGCGCAGCTGGTGGCCGAAAACATCGCCCAGCAGCTTGAGCGCCGCGTGGCCTTCCGTCGCGCCATGAAGCGCACGGTGTCCCTGGCTCGCAAGTTCGGCGGCGAAGGCATCAAGGTGACCTGCGCCGGCCGTCTGGCCGGGGCCGAAATCGCCCGTACCGAATGGTACCGCGACGGCCGCGTGCCCTTGCAGACCCTGCGCGCCGACATTGACTACGGCTTTGCCGAGGCGCACACCACCTACGGCCTCATCGGCGTGAAGGTGTGGATTTACAAGGGTGAAATCCTTGACAAAGAGGTTGATCAATAATGCTCGCGCCCAAGAAAGTAAAATTCCGTAAATGGCAGAAGGGCCGTCTGCGCGGCCTTGCCAGCCGTGGCGCTTCCATCGCTTTCGGCGACATCGGCCTGAAGGCCGTGCAGCACGGTCAGCTGTCCAGCCAGCAGATTGAAGCCGCCCGTATCGCCATGATGCGCCACATCAAGCGTGGCGGCAAAGTGTGGATTCGTATTTTCCCCGACCGCCCCGTGACCGCGAAGCCTCTGGAAACCCGTCAGGGTTCCGGTAAGGGTGCTCCGGTGGGCTGGTGCGCTCCGGTCAAGCCCGGCCGCGTACTGTACGAGATCAAGGGCGTCAGCATCGAGCTGGCCAAGGAAGCCCTGACCCGCGCCGCCCACAAGCTGCCCATCAAGACCGTGATCGTCGTGAAGGAGGGCAACTAACATGGCCAAGAACGAAAACGCCCGCCTCTCCGCCGAGGAACTGAGCAAGCTCAGCGCCGATGAGCTCAAGGCCAAGCTGGCCGAGCAGCGCGAAGAGCTGATGCAGGCCCGCTTCAAGCACGCCACTGCCCAGCTGGAAAAGACCTCCGAGCTGAAGGCCATGCGCCGCCAGGTGGCCCGCATCTCCACCATTCTGAATCAAAAGGACTAAGGGGCGACGACCATGCAAGCTCTGGAAGATCGCAAGGGCAGAACCCTCATCGGCGTCGTCGTGAGCGACAAGAACGACAAGACCATTGTCGTGCGCGTCGAAACGCTGGTGAAGCATCCCCTGCTGAAAAAATATGTGAGGCGCCGCAAAAAGTTCACGGCTCATGATCCCATGAACGAATGCGGCATTGGCGACAAAGTGAAGATTATCGAGTTCCGCCCCATGTCGCGCAACAAGCGCTGGCATCTGGTGAGCATTCTCGAAAAGGCTGTGTAGGGTGACACCATGATTCAGGTAGAATCGACGCTTCAGGTGGCCGACAACTCCGGCGCCAAAAAGGTGGCCTGCATCAAGGTGCTCGGCGGCTCGCACCGCCGTTACGCCTCCGTGGGCGACGTTATCGTGGTTTCCGTCAAGGAAGCCATGCCCCACAGCAAGGTGAAGAAGGGCGACGTGATGAAGGCCGTTATCGTGCGCACCGCCAAGGAAGTGCGCCGCATGGACGGCAGCTATATCAAGTTCGACGGCAATGCCGCTGTTCTGCTCTCCAATCAGGGCGAACCGGTGGGGACCCGTATCTTCGGCCCCGTGGCCCGCGAACTGCGCGCCCAGAACTTCATGAAGATCATTTCCCTTGCGCCGGAAGTGCTGTAGGAGCAAGACATGAAATCGTACCGCATCCGCAAGGACGACATTGTCAAGATCATTGCCGGCAAGGACAAGGGCAAGGAAGGCAAGGTTCTCAAGATCCTTCGCAAGAAGGACCGCGTGCTGGTGGAAAACGCCAACAAGGTGAAACGCCACATGCGCCCCAACCCCTATGCCCAGCAGCCCGGCGGCATCATCGAAAAGGAAATGCCGCTGCACGTGTCCAACGTGATGCTGATCTGCCCGCTGTGCCACAAGCCCACCCGCGTGAGCTACACGTACGTGGAAGCCGAAGGCAAGCAGAAGAAAGTGCGCGTCTGCAAAGAATGCAAAGAAGTCATGGACTAAGGTGAAGCAATGACCCGCCTCGAAAAAATCTATCGAGAGAAAGTGGCTCCGGTATTGCAAAAGGAGTTCAATTACACCTCCTCCATGCAGCTTCCCGGAATTGAGAAGATCTCTCTGAACATCGGCCTCGGCGCCGCCAGCCAGAACAACAAGCTCATGGAAGAAGCCGTGGCCGAACTGACGGCCATTGCCGGACAGAAGGCCGTGGTGACGCGCGCCAAGAAGTCCATCGCTTCCTTCAAGGTTCGTGAAGGCATGCCCATCGGCGCCCGCGTGACCCTGCGCAAGGACCGTATGTGGGACTTCCTGGACAAGTTGATGAACTTTGCCCTGCCCCGCGTGCGCGACTTCCGCGGTATCCCGGATCGCGGCTTCGACGGTCGCGGCAACTTCACCCTGGGCATCAAGGAACACACCATCTTCCCCGAACTGGAAGTGGACCGTGTGGAAAATCCCAAGGGTATGAACATCACCATCGTTACCTCGGCCACCACGGACAAGGAAGGCAAGTTCCTTCTGGACCAGCTGGGCATGCCGTTCCGCAAGTAAGGAGTAAATCATGTCCCGTACTTCGCTGGAAGTGAAAGCCAAGCGCAAGCCCAAATTCAGCGCCCGCGCCTATAACCGTTGCCCCATTTGCGGCCGCCCGCGCGCCTTCATGCGCCAGTTCGGCATCTGCCGTATCTGCTTCCGCAACATGGCGCTGCGCGGCGAACTGCCGGGCGTGCGTAAGTCGAGCTGGTAACCGCTTCGGCGGACAGGCTCCCGCTTTTGATGCGGCGACGGATTTTCCGTCGCCGCTTTTTTTTGAGCGTTCCGCCTTTGAAAAAGGTTAAAACGCCCTGGTTATATTGAGCCGGTGCCCTCTGTGTATCGCAGCTGCGCCCGGCACGGGCGGCGGGTCGCCTGCCCGGCGTGGGGCATGGGGTGAGAGGGAGGTCCCCTCTACACCCCCTGCACCCCCGTACTCCCCTTTTGCGGTAACGCGAAAGGCGTTTCTTTAGGTGAGCTGTACCTCGTCCGTCGCGTGTCGCAAGGGGCATTGGCGCGAACCTTCCCCGGCCTGTGGCCGGGGTGATGTCCGCGCCTGCTGCGGCGCTCCGTCCGCCCTGCGGCGTCCGGGATCGCCTTCGCGCCCGCGACACGCTGCATCAGCGGCAAGGGGCGGATGGGGGGACCTTGCCGGGCGGCAGTGGAGACGGAAAACTGGCGGACAGGAGAGCCGTGTTTTCTCATGATCGTGGGGTGTTGCCGTAACGCGTTCCACCTCTGGCACGCGGGTGTCTTCCTCATGCGCGTGGGGCGAAGTGTAGCGGAGAAGCTGGGGCTTGAATATTTTCTTGGTCTTCCTCATGCGCGTGGGGCGAAGTGGCTCCCGCCCCAAGGCTTGTAAAAAAGCCGTTCCTTGATGTTGAGGGGGAGCCTTTGTGTTTTCCTGTTTTCGGGCGGGATTCGCTATTGCTTCGCGTTTTACCTTTTTCAAAGTTGAAACGCTCTAAGCCCAAAATGCTTTATGCGAATAACGGGAACCATGACGGGCCGGGGCTGCTTTCCGCGTTCCCGCGCAGGAGGCGCACCCGGTCCGGGCGGTAAAAATGCGGAGAAGAGGCCTTCCCTCTTGACGACCGCTGATTTGGCGGGTATAGACACCCGATCGGGAAGTAACGGCATCGGGCCGTCAACCCCGCAAACGATTTTTGTAGGAGCTTTCGATGATGACAGATCCTATTGCGGATATGCTCACGCGCATCCGCAACGCACATTTGGCCCTCCACAAGGAAGTGAATGTGCCGCGCTCGAAGATGAAAGAAGCGCTTGCCTCCATCCTCAAGCAGGAAGGTTACGTCGAAGACGTGGCCGTGGCTGACCGCGACATCACCATCACTCTCAAGTATCAGAAGGGCAAGGCCGCCATTTCCGGCCTGAAGCGCGTCAGCACGCCCGGCCGCCGTGTGTACGTGGGCGCTCATCAGATCCCCCGCGTGCAGAACGGTCTCGGCATTTGCATTTTGTCCACGTCCAGCGGTGTGCTGGACGGCATGACCGCCCATGAAAAGAAGGTGGGCGGCGAACTTCTGTGCGAAATCTGGTAGGGGTGCGATCATGTCTCGAATCGGCAAATTGCCTGTTGCCGTGCCCAATGGCGTCGAAGTCAAGATCGGCACGGATTTCGTGGAAGTGAAAGGCCCCAAGGGCAGCCTCAAGACGCCCGTGTGCCCGCTCATTCAGTATGAGCAGGCCGACGGCCATGTGACGCTGACCCGCAAGGAAGAAAGCCGCCAGAGCCGTTCGCAGCACGGCCTGCGCCGCACCCTGCTCGCCAACTGCATCGAAGGCGTGACCAAGGGCTTTTCCAAGCAGCTGGAAGTCATCGGCGTCGGTTACCGCGTTGCCGTGAAGGGCAATCTCATCGAGCTGTCCGTGGGGTATTCCCACCCCGTGCTCGTGGAACTGCCCGACGGCATCAAGGCCAGCGTTGAAGGCCAGGTGCTGACCCTGAGCGGTATTGACAAGGAACTGGTGGGCGAAATGGCCGCCAAGATTCGCCGCATCCGCAAGCCTGAACCCTACAAGGGCAAGGGCATCAAATATGTGACCGAGATTATCCGCCGCAAGGTGGGCAAGTCCGGCGGCAAGAAGTAGGTGGTCGCGTCATGAAAGTTACCAAGAATGAATCCCGGTTGCGTCGCAAGGTGCGCATTCGCAAGAAGGTGAGCGGCACGGCTGAGCGCCCCCGTCTGGTGGTGTTCCGTTCCAACGCCCATATCTACGCCCAGATCATCAACGATCTTGACGGCGTGACGCTGGTTTCCGCTTCTACTCTCGCGCTTTCCAAGACCGAGCCCGGCCTGCACTGCAACAAGAGCGGCGCCGAAAGCGTAGGCAAGGAAATTGCCCGTCTGGCTAAGGAAAAGAACATCACCCGCGTGGTCTTCGACCGTAACGGGTACATCTATCACGGTCGCGTGAAAGCCGTTGCCGACGGCGCCCGCGAAGGCGGCTTGGAGTTCTAATATGCGTCAGGAAAGCACCAATACCGAAACTCAGACCAACGAACTGGGCGAAATCGAAAAGGTGGTCGCCCTGAACCGCGTGGCCAAGGTGGTCAAGGGCGGTCGTCGCTTCAGCTTCAGCGCGCTTGTCGTCGTGGGCGACGGCAAGGGCGGCGTGGGCTTCGGCCTCGGCAAGGCTCAGGAAGTGCCCGAAGCCCTGCGCAAGGCTACCGAACGCGCCCGCAAGAGCCGCGTGCGTATTCCTCTGGTGGACGGCACCCTGCCTTATGAAGTGCTGGGTCGCTTCGGCGCTGGCCGCGTGATGCTCAAGCCCGCCTCCGAAGGTACCGGCATCATCGCCGGCGGTGCTGTGCGCGCCGTCATGGAAGCCGTGGGCGTGCGCGACGTGCTCGCCAAGGCCATCGGCACCAACAACCCCCACAACGTGCTGCGCGCCACCATGCAGGGCCTCGTGTCCCTGCGCAGCGCCGAAGAGGTCTCCGACCTGCGCGGCAAAACGCTGGAAGCTCCGAGGAAGTAAGTCATGGCTGAAATTCGCGTAAAACTCATGCGTTCGCGCATCGGCACCACGCCCGCTCAGCGCCGCCTGCTTGACTCCCTGGGTCTGAAGCGCCGCGAAATGGTGAAGACGTTCAAGGACACCCCCGCCATCCGGGGCATCATTGCCAAGGTTTCGCACCTCGTGGCAGTCGTTGACTAACCGCGAGAGGAGTATAGATCATGCAACTGCACAATCTTTTCCCCTTCCCGGAAGAACGCAAGACCCGCCGTCGCGTGGGTCGCGGCTCCGGTTCCGGCCTGGGTTGCACCGCTGGCAAGGGTCATAAAGGCCAGAATGCCCGCTCCGGCGGCGGTGTCCGCCCCGGCTTCGAAGGCGGCCAGATGCCCCTGCAGCGCCGTCTGCCCAAGCACGGCTTCAAGAACTTCCTCTTCAAGGTGACCTATCAGGCGATCAATCTTGATTCCCTGCTGGCCGCTTTCGAAGGCAAGACCGAAATCACCCTCGACGACATCTATGCCCGCGGCCTGGCCCGCATGGGCAAGCCCGTCAAGGTGCTTTCGCGCGGCGAAGTGAAGAGCGCCGTGAAGGTCGAGGCGCACAAGTTCAGCGCTGCCGCTGCGGAAAAGATCCGCAACGCGGGCGGTGAAGTGTCCGAATTGGAAGCCGTTCCTGCGGCCGAGTAACCGTGATGCCGCCGTCGGCAGGGCCCGGAGGGGCTTTGCCGTCGGCGGTTTGCCGGACAAAAGCAACGAGTAGTTCATGGCAACACCTGTCAACAATCTGGCCGGTCAGGCCTCGCTGGTCAAACGGTTGGGATGGACCTTTCTGCTTCTGTGCTGCTATCGCATCGGCGTGCACATTCCCGTGCCCGGTGTGAACACCGAAGCTCTGAAAGCCTTTTTCGACAACATGTCCAACACGCTGCTGGGCATGTTTGATCTGTTTTCCGGCGGCGGCCTTTCCAATGTGTCCGTGTTTGCGCTCGGCGTCATGCCTTACATCTCCGCGTCCATCATCATGCAGCTTCTGCAGGTGGTGCTGCCGGATGTGAAACGCATGGCCAAGGAAGAAGGCCAGGCCGGGCGGCGCAAGATAACGCAGTACACGCGTTATTTGACGGTGCTGATTACCCTTGTGCAGGGTTTCGGCATTGCCGTGGGTCTGGAGTCCATGCTCAGCCCGAGCGGCGCGGCCGTGGTGTTGCATCCCGGTTGGGAATTCCGCTTCATGACGATGATCACGTTCACTGCGGGCGCGGTTCTTGTCATGTGGCTGGGCGAGCAGATTACCGAGCGCGGCATCGGCAACGGCATTTCGCTGATCATCTTCTGCGGTATTGTCGTGGGCATTCCGCGGAGCGTGATGCAGTCCATTGCCCTGCTTAAGACCGGAGCCATGGAACCCGTGGTCGCGGGCGCCGTGGTGCTGCTTATGGTGGTTGTGCTGTGCGCCATCGTCTTTGTGGAGAGCGCGCAGCGCCGCATTCCCATCAGCTATGCCAAGCGTCAGATTGGCCGGAAGATGATGGGCGGGCAGAATACTCATCTGCCCCTGCGTCTCAATACGGCAGGCGTTATTCCGCCCATTTTCGCTTCCTCGCTGCTGCTGTTCCCGGCGACCATCGGCCAGTTTTCGTCCAATGAGTACGTCAAGCTCGTGGCCGATTTCTTCTCGCCGCATGGCATCATGTACAATGTTATCTATGTGGCCCTGATTGTCTTCTTCTGCTACTTCTATACGGCCATCATCTTTGATCCCAAGGATATGGCGGAGAACCTGAAGAAGAACGGCGGCTTTATTCCGGGCATCCGTCCCGGCGAGCGGACGCAGGAATACATCGACGGCGTGCTGTTGCGTCTGACCCTTTCGGGCGCGGTCTATATCTCGCTGGTGTCCCTGCTCCCCATGCTGCTGATCGCCAAGTTCAACGTGCCGTTCTATTTCGGTGGCACCAGCTTGCTGATTCTTGTCGGGGTTGCTATCGACTTCCGTAACCAGATCGAATCGCACATGATTTCCAGCCAGTACGAGGGCCTGATGAACAAGGCCCGCAAGACCGGGCGCATGTAGCGAGGAGAGTACCATGAAAAAATACCACGGCGCATTCATTAAGAACGAGCGGGAAATCGCGTGCCTGCGCGAAGCCAACCGGATGGTGGCCAATATTCTGGACGCCATCGGCGACGTGGTCGCGCCGGGTCTCACGACTCAGCGCTTTGAGGAAATCGCGCGCGATATGTGCGCGACCTACAATGTGAAACCGGCCTTTCTGGGCTATTGCGGCTATCCCTATGCCACCTGCTGCTCGGTGAACGAGCAGGTTGTGCATGGTTTTCCCTCTTCGCGGCTGCTTCAGGAGGGGGATATCGTGAGCGTGGACATGGGCGTCGTGTTCGAGGGCTTCGTGGGCGATGCGGCCCGCACCTTTCCCGTGGGCGAGGTGAGCGAGGAAGCCCGTCGGCTGATGCAGGTGACGGAAGAAAGTCTCTACATCGGTATCGACAAGGCGCGCGCCGGCAACGATGTGTACGACATCGGCGCGGCGGTGCAGGAATACGTGGAAGCCGCCGGTTTCAATGTGGTGCGTCGGTTCGTGGGCCACGGCGTTGGCTCGCGGATGCACGAAAAGCCGGAGGTGCCCAACTTCAAGCCCGGCATGCGCGGGCTGACGTTGCAGAACGGCATGGTCATTGCCATTGAACCGATGGTGACCGCCGGGACGTACGAAGTGGACATCCTGCCGGACAAGTGGACCGCGGTGACGCGGGACGGCAAATGGGCCGCCCATTTTGAGCACAGCGTCGCCATTACCCACGACGGCCCCAAGATTCTGAGCATCTCGGATCGCGGGCTGAACCGGCACACAGTGTAAAAAAAGAACGGCGGCGCGAGGCCGCTTAGTTGACAGACGATTCAAAGATGGATATGGGTTTCTGTTCCCACTCGCTATGCCGGGGGGAACAGCCGTCAAAACCGGGTGTCTGTTGTCCGGCCGGGCGACGGCAAACCGGTCAGGCAGGGAAGCGCCTGCCGCCCATACATGGAGACGCGATATGAAAGTCAGACCTTCCGTCAAAAAGATATGCCCCAAGTGCAAGGTGATCCGGCGCAAGGGCGTGCTTCGTGTGATTTGCGAAAACCCCCGGCACAAGCAACGCCAGGGCTAACTGGTCAGGAGACGAACTGTGGCGAGAATAGCTGGTGTTGATTTGCCCCGCGGCAAACGGGTGGACATTGCGCTCACCTATATTTACGGCATTGGCCGTACGACGGCCCTCAAGATCCTGGACACCACCGGTGTGAACTGGGAACGCAACATTGACGATCTTTCCGCTGACGAAGTGAACGAGATCCGTAAGGAACTCGAAAGCAACTACAAGGTGGAAGGCGACCTGCGCCGTGAAATTTCCGGCAGCATCAAGCGTCTGATGGACATCGGCTGCTATCGCGGCCTGCGTCATCGTCGCGGCCTGCCGGCTCGCGGTCAGCGTACCCATACCAATGCGCGCACCCGCAAGGGTCCCCGTCGCGGCACTGTGGGCAAGAAGAAGTAAGCTTTTTCCCCGTTGATAGACGGAAAGAGGGATCATCATGGCCAGAGCCAAGAAAGTTGCCAAGAAAAAAGAGAAGAAAAACGTGCCTGTGGGCATTGCCCACATTCAGGCGTCGTTTAACAATACCATCATTACCTTTACCGACACGCGCGGCAATGCCGTCAGCTGGGCTTCTTCCGGCCAGAGCGGCTTCAAGGGTTCGCGCAAGTCGACGCCTTTTGCTGCCCAGGTGGCTGCCGAAACGGCCGCCCGCAAGGCGCAGGACAACGGTATGCGTACCGTGGGCGTGTATGTGAAGGGCCCCGGTTCCGGCCGCGAAGCCGCCATGCGCGCTATCGCCGCCATCGGTTTCCGCGTCGCCTTCATCCGCGACGTTACGCCCATTCCGCATAACGGCTGCCGCCCGCCCAAGCGCCGCCGCGTCTAACGCAAGAGGTTTATTGACATGGCCAAATATACTGATGCCAAATGCCGCATTTGCCGTCGCGAAGGCTGCAAGCTCTTTCTGAAGGGCGACCGCTGCTTCAGCGAAAAGTGCGCTCAGGAACGTCGCCCCTATGCTCCCGGCCAGCACGGCCGCGCGCGTAAGAAAGTCAGCGAATATGCGGTGCAGCTGCGTGAAAAGCAGAAGACCCGCCGCACCTACGGTATTCTCGAACGCCAGTTCCGCGGCTACTTCGAGAAGGCCGAAATGCAGAAGGGCGTCACCGGTACCAACCTGCTGGTGATTCTGGAACGTCGTCTCGACAACGTGGTGTACCGTCTGGGCTTTGCCAACTCGCGCAATCAGGCCCGTCAGCTGGTGCGTCACGGCATCTTCACCCTGAATGGGCACAAAGTGACCATTCCTTCCCTGCAGGTGAAGGTGGGCGACACCATCGAAGTTCCCGAAAAGAACCGCAAGATCCCTGTGCTCGCTGAAGCGCAGGAAGTGATCGCCCGTCGCGGCTGCCCCGGCTGGCTTGAGTCCGACGGCGCCGCTTTCAAGGGTACGGTCAAGGCGTTGCCGCAGCGCGACGATATCCAGTTCCCGGTCAATGAACAGCTGATCGTCGAACTTTACTCCAAATAAGCGGGGTGACCATGCTTATCAAACAAGGCGAACGCCTTATCAACGCGCGGAACTGGTCCGAGCTGGTGAAGCCCGATCAGATCTCCCGCGAGGAAGAAACGGCCAGCAGCACGCACGGCAAGTTCGTGTGCGAGCCGTTGGAGCGGGGTTATGGCACCACGATCGGCAACGCCCTTCGTCGTGTGCTTCTGTCCTCCCTGCAAGGGGCGGCCTTTGTGTCGGTGAAAATCACCGGCGTGCAGCATGAGTTCACTACCATTCACGGCGTACTTGAAGACGTGACGGATGTTATCCTGAACATCAAGCAGGTGCGTCTTGCCATGGATACGGACGAGCCTCAGCGGCTTGTTCTCCGCGCCGATGCCAAGGGTCCCGTGACTGCGGCCCAGATTCAGGGCAATCAGCACGTCGTCGTGCTGAATCCCGAACAGTATATAGCCACCCTGACCGAGGACATCACTCTGGAAATGGAGTTTGAAGTCCGCATGGGTAAGGGCTATGTGCCTGCCGACATGCATGAGGGCCTTGCTGACGAAATTGGAGTCATCAAGCTGGACTCCAGCTTTTCGCCGGTGCGAAAAGTTGCCTACGCCGTCGAACAGGCTCGCGTGGGCCAAATGACCAACTACGACCGCCTGATCCTCGAAGTCTGGACGGACGGTTCGGTGTCGCCCGAAGACGCTATCGCCTACAGCGCCAAGATCATCAAAGACCAGATCTCCGTGTTCATCAACTTCGATGAGCGGGTATCCGGCGAGATGCGTCTCGGCAGCAGCGACAGCGGCGAGATCAACGAGCATCTGTTCAAGAGCATCGACGATCTCGAATTGTCCGTACGCGCCACCAACTGCTTGCGCAGCGCCAATATTGCCACTGTGGGCGAACTGGTGCAGCGTTCCGAAAACGACATGCTGAAGACCAAGAACTTCGGCCGCAAGTCGCTTGATGAAATCAAGGGCGTGCTGCTCGACATGGGCCTTGACTTCGGCATGAAGGTGGACGGCTTCGAGAAGAAATATCAGGAATGGAAAAGGAAGCAGCAAAATGAGGCATAGCAATTCCGGCAGAAAACTCTCGCGCACGCCTTCGCACCGCAAGGCCCTGTTGCACAATCTTGCCAAGGCTCTGCTGCAGCACGGGCGCATTCGCACCACCGAAATGAAGGCCAAGGAATTGCGCGGCGTTGTGGAGCCCTTGATCTCCCTGGCCAAGCGCAATGACCTGCATGCTCGTCGTCAGGCCTATCGTGTGCTGTGCGACCACGCGCTGGTGAAGCGTCTGTTCGACGAGATTGGTCCCCTGTTCGGCGGCGTGCCGGGCGGTTACACCCGCATCATGAAGCTCGCCATGCCCCGCAAGGGCGACAATGCGCCGATGGCGATTATTGAACTCACGCATCAGCCCGAAGCCAAGGCTTCTGAAGCCGCGGCCAAGGAAGCTGCCGCGCCTGCGACGGGAACTGACGCCGATACGGCGAACTAGTCTTCCCTGTGTAAATCTGAAGGGGCCTCAGGGCCCCTTTTGCCGTTTTAGAGCATTTTGCCTTATTCAAAGGCAAAATGCGAGGCGGCGGCCAGCGCCGCCCGGCTTCACGTGAGCGGAAAACCGCGTTTTTCCGCGAAACGACAGGCCGTATGGTTTGAAGCGCACAGCGTTTCAAACTGAAATAGCTCTGGGGGAAGGGGATTTTCCGGCGGATCATGCGAACGTCGCCGCAAGCTGCGCTCGTTTCCGCCGGGGGAGTCCTTCCCCCTGTTTTTTTACTGATT
>CALVHG010000029.1 GCA_944327285.1 uncultured Desulfovibrio sp.
ACGCCGGTGCCCCCCGTTCGTCAAGCTTTTTGTGGAAAGTTTTTTGTTTTTTCTGATTGAGGGGGGAGGGGGAACCCCTCTCGCGTTAGCAGAGGGGTTCCCCCTCCCCCAACCAACCTTTACGGCTCAATATTTTTCATGGTTGCGGCGCGACCGGCGACAACAAGGGTGTCGCCGGTATGCAGGACGGTATGCGCGGGGGGGACAAAAGCAAATTCGCGCTTACCTGCGGAGCGAATGCCCATGACGACAAGCCCGAACTGCCGGATGAGATCCAGCTCTACCAAGGATTTGCCGTGCCAGTTATGCACGGTCAATTCCTGTATAGCGATGCCGCCGTATTTGGGAATAAGGTCCAGCATGCCGGGATTGGTCAGCTGATGAGCGGCCATAACGGCGGCTTCCGTTTCCGGCACAATGGCCCTGTCCACGTGCAGCCGATGCAAGATTTTACGGTGCTCCTCATTGGAAGCCTTGACCCATATTTTCGGTCCGCCGAGTTCCTGCACGTTGAGAGTGATGATCAATGATTGCTCAAAACCTTCGCCCACGCAGATGACGACCCAGTCCAGATCCTGAAAATGCAGAGAGCGCAGCACGCTGACACTGGTGGCGTCGGCCTTATACACCGAATGCAACAGCTCTTCGGCCACCTGCACACGCGCCTCGGAGAGATCCAAGCCGACAACGGTATGGCCGAGCGAAACAAGAGTCGTAGCCATCCGTAAACCAAATTTCCCCAAACCTATCACGCCAATTTCCAAGATAGTCTCCACTACTTCGCCGCACACTCTTACGCCTGTCCGCTACTCAAGCGGACAGACCGTCAAAAAAAGCTGCGGGAAAAATGCCGCTATTCCGGCAATAAAGTAACCTGCCGGGCAGGCACAAGGGCAAAAACCTGCCTGCCCTCCTGAAGATGCCACTTACCCAGCGGCAGACTTTCAGGAGCCGCATGCAGGGGGGTTCCGTCAGACAGATTCAGCAGAACAAAGGTTTCGCAGGCATCGCGATGCACAGCCTGCACGGTAGCCGCAAGAATATTGGCCACGCTGATCTGAGGGCGATCCGGACCAGCAGCCAGAGAAATACCTTCCGGCAGAATCTGTACGCTTACGACCTGATTTTCATGAAGTTCCAGACGCGCGGCCAGGGGCGGGGGACAGAGAGACACCAGCCGCAATCCGGAAAAGGAAGTTACTTCCACTTCAACCATGCGCAGCCCTACGGCAAGACGGGAAACAATGCCGACGATAATATTTTCATTATCCGGCATGGAATGCTGCGCACGCAGCACGCGACCGGCCTCCCCATCGGAAAAACGCAGAAAGGCTTCCAGCTGCGCGGCGTTCTGCTGCCCCAGAAATTTTTGAACCAGCGGCAACGGAACATGCTGTCGCAATAACTCCAGACCGCGCGAATACCGCAACGCACGCGGCCCCACCAGCGCCGACGGCAAAGAAAGCGGCGCGGCCACGGCATAAAACTGCTTGCGCACAAAACCCTGATCAAGATGCAGAAAGTCTGGTTGCGCCGCTTCCGGCAGACTCGCAATGCGCCTGATGGCGCGCATGGCCACAAGCGGCAGAAGCACGGAACGGGGAGCGGAACCATCCACCCGCACCATGCCAGTCGCGCAGTCAATGGCGCTGACAGGCAAATCCAGCGCCTCGCCGAGACGCAGCCCCGCATAGCGCACAAGCAAAAAAACAAGATGCAACCGCGCCCTGGCGATCTTGCGCCCAGGGCTGGTTGCTTGAGATTCCCACTCTTCCCAACGTACCGTCAGGGCTTCCAGTTGCGGACTCGTCAAATGGGAAGATTCGGATTTCTTGGGGGCGGACATGGGAGCAGCATACGCATTTGCCCGGCTCCTGTCACGATACGAAAAGGCCCGCTGCGGGCAGAGCAGACGGGCCTTCGGGGGAGAGAAAAGGAGAGAGGAGGGAGAGAAGGAGCAAGATGGAAGGCGGAGCGGCAACGGGGTTCGCAGAGGGCGACGAACCCGTCAGGGATGCCGCTCCGACCTTCACTCAACCTGTGCTAGTAGCAGCCTCCGCAGCCGCCACCATAGCCACCGCCGTACCCGCCGCCATGCCCGCGATGTTGCAGTTCGAACGTCGCCGTCGGCACCGGCGACCAGGCGTGGGCCATGCCGCCACCCAGCAGGAAGGTCACGGCAAGGAAGGAAAGTACAAGACTGGCTAGTTTCATGAGGGGCTCCTTTCGGTTTCGCCTGAAATATTGCAGAAGGCGTGCCAGACAAAACGAAGCGAAGACGCTCCATAAAAAGCCATTTAAAAACAATATATTATAAAACTTTGCACACCAAAGGGCAATGAGCATACCGACAGAACAGCGCTACCGGACATCAGAGTGGTCAGTTTTTATCCAGCTACGGCGCGCCATCTGGATAGATTTTTTACACCTGTCCAGAGCCTGAACAGTTTGCAGACAAAAAAAACGAAAGGCCCGTAAAAAACGCATGCAGGGAAGGAAAACGCTGCTCATACCGCTGCGTTTTCCCTCCCCGAAAAGAGAGCCGCCAAAAGCATTTTCAATTTGAAACACTCAGCGTTTCAAACCATACGGCCTGTCTTTCAGTGCGCGGGTTTTGGGGAAGATGGGGGAGTTTGAGGGGGAGTTTACGGGAACGCCCTTCCTCGCTTCGCTGCGGAAGGGCTGGGCCCTTTTTGCCGCAAGCAGCGACCCGACGGGCGGCCGCAGGCCGTGCCCGTTGTGACGAAGGAAGCTACGGGCATCGACAGCAGAGCAAAGGGGTTTCTTCCCCCTCAAAAAAAGTAATACATCCTGAGAGCCTAGATCGCCGCATCCAGCAGAAGGTTGTCGCGGTGGATGACTTCAGGATAATGGGCATCGCCGAGAATGGCAGCTACCTCATGGCGGCGCAGGCCCATGATTTTGCGCAGTTCTCCAGCGGCATAGTTGGTCAGCCCTACGCCCAAGGAGGCCTGCGGACCGTCGCAGCCCAGCCGGGCCACGCGCACGAGCGCCCCCTTTTGGAAAGTGCCGTCCACACGGCGCACGCCCCCCGGCAAAAGGCTGCTGCCCTTCTCGGAGAGGGCGTCGGCCGCGCCTTCGTCCACCCAGAGCGTTCCCGCCGGATCCGACTGGTAGGCCAGCCAGAACTTGCGGCGGGAAATAGCGTGTTCCGCAGGGCGCACCCATGTGCCGACATCTTCGCCTGCGAGAGCGCGCCCGATAATGTCTTCCTGCCGCCCCGGCAGAATCAGCGTGGGGACCCCAAGCTGCGAAGCGCGTCGCGCCGCCAGCAGCTTGGAATACATACCGCCGGTGCCCACAGAAGTCTTGCCGCCGCACAGACGGCCGAGATCCAGACGCGACACGTCGTCAATGCAGGAAAGAATCTGCGCTTCGGCGTCCGTATCGGGATTGGAGGCGTAGACGCCGGGCGCGGATGTCAGATTGATATACAGATCCGCGCCCACGAGATTCACGAGAAGACTGGCGAGACAGTCATTGTCCCCGAACTTGAGTTCGCACACGGAAACCGTGTCATTCTCATTGACAATGGGCAGAGCATCCCAGGAAAGCAGCTCGGCAAAGGTGTTGCGCGCATTGAGAAAACGGGTGCGAGCCCGCAAGTCGTCGCGCGTCAGCAAAACCTGAGCAACAGGGATGCCGTAGGGGCGCAGCACCTTGTCCCAAAGACGCATGAGCTGCCCCTGCCCCAGAGCCGCCGCGGCCTGACGGGCAGCCAGCCCCTGCGTATCGCAGGCGCGTCCATGCCGGGCCAGCGCGCGCCGCCCCGCGGCGACGGCACCGGACGAAACCAGGACAACCTTACGGGCGCCGTCACTGCCGCGCAGGGTTGCAAGCTGTCGGGCAAGATCGGCCATGACGGCATCCGACAAACCGTCCGCATCGGACAATACGGCGCTGCCGACCTTTACCACCACAAGGCGCGCCCGATGCAGGCATCGCTGCCGCTCTTCGCGCCAGTCTTCCGTTTGCGACATCCTGTCCGCTCCTTATTCGCGGGTATAGATAACTTCGATATCCGGAAACTCTTCTTCGTCCAGAGTTTCGATTTCCTCAAAATGATGGAGCGGTTCATGCGGCGCAACCTCGTCGCGCAGTCGCCACATGGCAGCCACCAGCGGTTCGATACCGATACCCTCGCGGGCCGAAATGAAGAAGATCTCGCGCCCGTCGGCTTCGGCACGCGCCTTGAGCGCCGCAAGACGTTCTTCATCAACCAGATCGATCTTGTTGACGACCTCGATCTGCCGACGCGCTGCCAGCTCCTCGCTGAAGCTGTTCAGTTCCGCATTAATAAGATCGAAACCGGCCCAGGGGTCCTCTTCGCCGATATCCTCGATGCTGAGGATATGGACAAGGAAGCGAGTCCGCTCCACATGCTTGAGGAAGCGGATACCAAGCCCCTGACCTTCATGGGCGCCCTCGATGAGACCCGGAATATCGGCAATGACCATGCGCCGATCCGGATCGTACTCGTCAATCATCACGCCAAGATTCGGCGTCAGCGTCGTGAAGGGATACGCCGCAATCTTGGGGCGAGCCGCCGACACGCGGGAAATAAAGGTGGACTTGCCGGCATTGGGCAGCCCCAGAAGTCCGGCATCCGCCAGAATCTTCAGCTCCAGGCGCAGCTCGGCCTCTTCGCCGGGTTCGCCGCTCTGGGCGAATCTCGGAGCGCGCATGGTCGCGGACTTGAAATGCTCGTTCCCCTTGCCGCCCCTGCCCCCGCGCGCGGCCACAGCTTCCGCGCCGGGTTCGCTCAGGTCGGCAATAAGATATTCCCCTTCGGGGCCGCGTCCGTAGACCAGCGTTCCCACGGGCAGATTCAGAACAAGATCCTCGCCCTTGCGCCCGTCGCACTGGCTGCCCTGGCCGGGCTGTCCGTTGCGGGCTTCGTAAACGCGCTTGAGGCGAAAATCGTAGAGGGAAAGAAGACGCGGTTCGGCCCGCAGAATCACGGAACCGCCGTCGCCGCCGTTGCCGCCGTCCGGCCCGCCGCGCGGCACAAACTTTTCACGACGGAAGGACACGCAGCCATGCCCGCCCTTGCCCGCCTTGACCAGAATTTTTGCTTCATCAACAAATCGCATAGATACTCCCAGGGCAGGTTACTGGGAAGGCAAAGCGCCGCCCAGACAACACGAAAGGGGAAGAAGTCTTGCGACTCCTTCCCTCTTCAAAACTTGTGCGGATTCCCAAGCCTTAGGCGGCCGGGGCTTCCACATGCACGCGGGTAAGAACGCGACGCTTGCGAATGAACTTTTCAAAACGCACGACGCCGTCGATCTTGGCGAACAGGGTGTAGTCCCTGCCCATACCCACATTTTCGCCGGGGTACACGCGGGTACCCAACTGACGCACCAGAATGTTGCCGGCCAGAACGGCCTGCCCGCCGAAGCGCTTGACGCCGCGTCGCTGGCCCGCGCTGTCGCGGCCGTTGCGCGAAGAACCGCCTGCTTTCTTATGAGCCATGATATACTCCTTGCAAGGGCTTAGTCCGGTACGACGCTGAACGCCGCACCAGGAAAACTAGCCGTTGATGCTTTTGACGCGGATGGTCGTGTAGTCCTGACGATGCCCGCGCAGCTTGCGCGAGTCGTTGCGCCGCCAGCGCTTGAAGACCATCACCTTGGCTCCGCGGCTGTGCTCCACCACTTCGGCGGTCACGGCGGCTCCGGCGACGTAAGGAGCACCGATCTTGCAATCGGTGCCACCGATCATCAGAACCTTATCCAGCTTCACTTCGCTGCCGGCAGCAGCCGCGAGCTTTTCCACAACAACTTTGGAACCTTCTTCAACGCGGTACTGTTTGCCGCCCGTTTCGATAATCGCGTACATGGTGTAACCTCCGAAAAGAGAGAGGTCTATTTGCCCCAGACTCGGAAAAATGTCAAGTGTCACATGAAAGTTTTTTGCGGTTCCGCCCTTCCTGTCGGAAGCGACGGCCCTTCCGGCCTTGGCAAGGAGTCCTCTTCCCTGTTATGTTGCAAATTCCTGCGCATTGCGTCAGCGCGCGCCCACTATAAGGAAGGATGGCAAAATGCACAATGCCCCGCAAGAAACTTTTTCCTGCGACATCCTGTCGTTGAGCCATGACGGGCGCGGCGTCGCCCGGCCGCAGGGACAGAGCGGCCCGGTGGTCTTCGTAGCCGGAGCCCTGCCGGGACAGCAGGTGCGGGCCCGCGTGCTGCGTCGCAAGTCCCGCCATGTGGAAGCCGACTGTATCGAAGTTCTGCGTCCCGCTCCCGACGCCGTTCCCCCCTTGTGCCCTCATGCCGACGCCTGCGGCGGCTGTCCGCTGCAGCGCATGCCCTATGCGGCCCAGCTCCGGGCTAAGGAAGAGCTGCTGCGTCAGACGCTGCGCCGCATCGGCGGTCTGGATGACTCACTTGTGGCCGCGCCTCTGGCATCGCCGCTGACACGCGGTTTTCGCAACAAGATGGAATTTGCCTTTGGCATCGACGCCGGGGGGCGTCTGCTGCTGGGGCAGCGCCGACGCAGCGGGCACGGCGTCGTGCGCGTGCCGGAATGCGCCCTGATGCCATCCTTTGTGCCGCGACTGGTGGAACGGATTGAAAAGCTGGCCGCCGATTCCGGACTGCCGGCCTATAGTCTCCCGAACCGCCGCGGCAGCCGACAGCCCCACGCCGGATTCTGGCGCAATGCCGTATTGCGCCTGCACTGGACAGAGTCGCAGGCCCCGCAACCGGACGATCCGACCGCCTATGCTGACGAAACGCGCTGGCGCGCGGCGCTTCTGCTGCTCACGTCCCCAGGCGATACGGCACAGCGCCGCAGCGTGCGACGGATTGCCGAAACCCTGCTTCAGGAGGCCGCCGGCCTCACGCATATCGTCCACGAAGAACGCGCGGCCCCCGACGGGCAGGTCCGGGGCGAGCGCCGTATTCTTACCCTGGACTCTCTGCCGGGGAAAAACGACGCGGCCCGCTTACGTCTGCCGCTGCTGGGACACTGCCTGGAACTGGATATTGCCTCCTTTTTTCAGGTCAACACGGCCGCGGCCCAACTGCTGGCCGGTCTGGCTGCCCACGCCGCGCGCGGCACGCTGCCCGCAAGCGCGACGGAAGCTCTGATGCCGCCGACCGCCCCCTCCCCCGCCTCGCTGCTCGACCTGTACTGCGGCGTCGGCGTCCCCGGTCTGCTATGTGTGGATGCCGACGCTCGCCTTGACGGCATAGAATATGACGCGCGGGCAACGGAACTGGCGGCCCGCAATGCCCGCGTGCTTTCCCGACGGGCCAGCTATCAGGCGGGCGACGCGGCCCGGCTTGTCCGGAAGCTGTCCGCAAACCACGACGTTATTCTTGCCGACCCGCCCCGCGCCGGCATGGATGCGCAGGTTATCGCGGCGCTGGAACAGCAGAAGGCGGAACGCCTCATCTATATATCATGCAATCCGGCGACGCTGGCGCGAGACGCCGCACAGCTAAGCCGCACCTGGACTCCCGAAGCCTTTCAACCGGTCGATCTTTTCCCGCATACCCCGCATCTGGAGTGCGTCAGCCTCTGGCAACGCAGGATATGACGAAAGAAACCATGCCGCCCCGACGGACAGCGGACCCGCACGGGCGAGTCAACGCTTTTGCCGCAAATGCGTTGACGGAATTACCCTGCTGTGATAATCTGCACACGTTATCGCCATGATGGCGACGGAGACAAGACCACGCGTTCCGCTGCCTGCCCGCAGCCGCAAGGAGCCTGCATGTCCTTCAAGGATATTCTCGATCAACAACGACACGGCATGGAAGCGGCGGCATCTACCGGGACCATTGGTCTGCACCTTGTCAGCGGTCCTCTTGTGGGCGTCGCCATAGGCTTCGGTCTGGACAGCTGGCTGGGCATCGGCCCGTGGATGAAAGTTATTTTTCTTTTTGTGGGTATCGGCGCGGGTTTCCTCAATGTGTATCGGGATTCCCGCCGGTTGCTGCAAAAAATGGCTGCGGAGGACGCCCGGCGAACCGGCGCGGCCAGGGTCGAAAATACCGACGGAGAGCACAAGGATGCCTAATCCCTGCGATGCCTGGTTGCAGCGGCGGGGCATAGCGCATCCGGTAATCACGCCAGTGGTCCGAAATGTGCTGCTGATCGCGCTGCTGCTGCTGGCAGTCGGCGCCGCAGCCTGGAACTGGCGTTCCTGGCCTCTGTGGACAGGCGTCGGGGCAGCCATGTCGGCCTGGATTTTTTGGGGGCTTGCCCGCTTTTTTCTGCGCCGCCCCCTAGGCGAATACAGTACCGCATTTCTGCGCGTGGTGCTGCTGCGCTTCGGCGCGCGGATGCTGGTGCTTGCGGTGGCGGTCTATGTGGCCCTCGTGGAGTGCGCGGCGCCGCCATTCGCCCTTGTCGGAGGACTGACGGCAGGTTTTGCCGTCGCCCTGGCGACGTTCGCCGCGACCTCACGGTCGGCGACACGCCGCTGACCGACAGCGGGTTCTGACCCGCCGCGGACAGAGGGCAGCGTTTGGGGGAGCTCAGTTTCACCCATGCTGTAGGTGTACTGGGGATTTAACCGAGGGAGGCTTGACTCATGGCTGGTGGATTGCCGCATCCGGTATTGCTGTCCACATTCTGCAATATGGATGAAATTGTCATCAATGGACAGACGCTGGAATTCAAGCATGTATTCTACTCGTGGGTGTGCATCGCCCTGCTGGTGGTGGTTTCTCTTATCGTCCGCCGCCGCTTGAAAATGGTGCCCTCGGGCATGCAGAATTTCTTTGAAACGCTCATCGATACTATCGAGAACTTCATCTGCACGACCATGGGCGAAGCAGGCCGCAAGTACGTGGGGCTGCTGACCGGTATCTTCATCTATATCTTCGGCATGAACCTTATGGGTCTTGTGCCGGGCTTTGATGCGCCGACGGCAAACCTCAACACTACCGTCTGCATGGCCGTCTTTGTCCTGCTGTTCTACAATGCCGTCGGTCTGGCCCGCTGGAAGCATCACTACATCCATCACTTCACCGGTCCTTCCAAGGCGTTGATCCCGCTCATGTTCCCGCTGGAAATCGTTTCGCACCTCTCGCGTCCGGTTTCTCTCTCTCTCCGTCTTTTCGGTAACATCCGCGGTGAAGAAATCGTTATGGTGCTCTTCTTCGTCATGGCGCCCATTCTCGGCACCATCCCGATCTACGCCCTGTTCCTGCTCGGCAAGACCATGCAGGCCTTCGTCTTCTTCATGCTGACGATGTTCTACATCAAGGGCGCTCTCGAAGCACCGGAACATTAGCAGAGCGGCGCGCCTGACGCGCCCATCCTCGGCCCGGTTTTCCCCGGCGCCGAAGGAGCACCAAACATCCTTTGGGGGAATGGCCGGTTTCCGGCCCAACAATAAACGAGAAGGAGTTTCTCATGCGTAAATTTCTGATGATCGCCCTGAACACCGTGATGCTTCTTGGTATGGCCAGCATGGCGTCCGCCGCTACCCTGGACTCCGCTTCCCTCGGCTATACCTGCCTTGCCGCCGCCCTGGGCATCGGCATCGCCGCTTTCGGCTGCGGTATCGGCATGGGTCTCGGTCTGAAGGGCGCCTGCGAAGGCATCGCCCGCAACCCCGACGTGAGCGGCAAGGTGACCGGTACCATGATCCTGGCCTTCGCCTTCATCGAATCCCTGGCCATTTACGCCCTGGTCGTGAGCTTCATTCTGCTCTTCGCCAACCCCTTCGTCGGCTAGGCAATCTCTCCGCATAGTTTGAAAAGAGAGGCGTTCCCTTCAGAGGGGGACGCCTCTCTTCCTTTTTACGGACTTTAGAGCATTTTCAGTTTGAAACGCTGCGCGTTTCAAACCATACGACCTGTCGTTTCGCGGAAAAAGCGCGGCTTTTCCACGCACTTTGGGCCGGACGGCGCAGTGGCGCCGCCTCGCGTTTCACCTTTCTCAAAGGCAAAACGCTCTGAAGCCTGCTCGCAGCAGCTATCGCCTCCGGGCGACGCAACTCCAAAAAAATCTGACTGCGTAACTTCCGAGCCCCAGCTTGCGGCTCATGCAGATGTCAGCGCAGACAAAAAGACACCCCGCTGACACAAGAAACTCCCACCGATGTCTTTTCCCTTTTTCCCCGACAGCTTGTGCCTGCGCATGTTCCCGCAAACGTTCCCCCAGGAAGCCCCAAATAACACCTACATGTTATTTTAAGAATTATTCAGGAACAAATAGACAAGTCCTCTTGCCATGAATCCCGTTTTCTCGTACTTTCAAAAAAGTAATTTTTCACAAGTCTTCCATCAGCTGGACGGCTGATAAAAGGTGCATTCATGTTGAATCCTCCCAAAAGCAAACACATTCCGCGCGCCACGATTCAGCGTCTGGCCACGTATGTGCAGGTACTGGAGAATCTGGCGCGGGACGGCGTCGAGGTTATCTCGTCCAACCCCCTCGCCGAGGCCTGCGGGGTCAACGGTTCACAGGTTCGTAAGGATCTCGCCTATTTTGGTGAATTCGGTATTCGCGGCGTCGGCTATCATGTTACTTCGCTCATCAGTTCCATTACCTCTGCTCTCGGCGTGGATCGCGAATGGCGCATGGCGGTTGTTGGTATCGGCAACCTCGGTAAGGCCATTCTCAACCATAGCGAATTCCGGGCCCGCGGTTTCAATATTGTCGGCATCTTCGATTGTGACCCCTTCAAGATAGGCGAAATTGTGCATGGTCTGGAAGTGCACTGCACCAAGGATCTGCCCGGCATGGTTGCCGAATACGGTATCGAAATCGGCATCATCACAACGCCTCCCGAACGTGCGCAACGCGCGGCCCAGCATATGATGGATGCCGGCATCACCAGTATCCTTAATTTTGCCCCCGCCCGGATCAAGGTGCCGGATCATGTCAACGTAGAATATGTGGACTTTTTCCATCATCTCTATTCGCTGGCATTCAAGCACACCCAGCACCACGCGCAATAGGCCTGCCATATGGGCATATTTTCTACGGCGTGCGGTTTTCTCCGTGCGCCTTTTTTACATGGATGCCACGCGCTGGCCTTTCTCAGTCGTCTGAGCCTTATTCCCTGCCGCTCGGAAGAAGAGCTGCGCGCGGCGACCCCCTGGTTTCCGCTCGCGGGTCTGTTCCTCGGCCTGCTCTGGACGTCTGCCGGTTTTTGTCTTTTCCAGTATCTCGAACAGCTGTCTCGCCTGCCGTCACCCTTTCCCGCGCTTCTCGCTGCCTGGGGCTGGCTCTGTCTTGCCGTATGGCTGACCCGCGGCCTTCACTGGGACGGCATGGCCGATCTGGGAGACGCTTGCGGCAGCGGCGCTCAGGAAGAACGCTTCTGGCAGATTCTCCGCGACAGCCGCATGGGCGCCTTTGGCGGTATGAGTCTCTTCATGGGCCTCCTCGGACAGTGGATCTGCATTGCCGCCCATATGCAGCAGGCGCACTGGCCCGCGCTTATCATCGCGCCGGCATGGGGACGGATAACCTCGCTCTGGCTGGCTGCCACAACGCCGCCTCATGGCGACGGCATGCTCGGACGACTTGTGTGCGCAAGCATGACGCCGACACGCCTGCGCTGGAGTCTCGTATGGGGAGGACTTCTGGCACTGTCTCTGTTGCCCTTCGGCATTGCCTGGCAACGCCTCCTCCTTCTTTTCATTGGGCAATGGTTGCTCCATCGCTGGTTCGCCGCTACTGCCCATCGCCACGGCGGCATTTCCGGAGACTTTTTCGGCGCTTCTATTGAAAGCGCCCAGCTCTGGTTCCTGCTGGCGCTGCTCTAGGCTCGGATTCATTACATTTTATCTTGAGGGGAAAGGGCCCCCCTTTGCTCTGCCGCCGATGCCCGTGGATTCCGTCGCAATGGCCGCGTCTTTCCCTTCGCACTAAAAGGGGCTGCGCCAGCAACTAACCGGCAATCTCAGTTTAGAGCGTTTCAACTTTGAAAAAGGTGAAACGCGAGGCGGCGGCACAGCGCCGCCCGGCCCAAAGTGAGCGGAAAAACCGCGTTTTTTCCGCGAAACGACAGGCCGTATGGTTTGAAATGCACAGCATTTCAAACTAAAAATGCTCTAGTATGCTAAAAAAGAGCAGAACTCCAAAAGTCTGCTCTTGGAAAACGCTCTTGAAAAAAGCCGGACATTCATGTTGTTACGGCGACGGAAAACAATCTTTCACCGACTAACCATGCCGCGATGCCGTGCATCGGAAGGCAGTTATCAGGCAAGCCCCCTGACCGTCAGGGACAGACAGAACAACTACCTTTCAGGAGGAGTCTATGACCGACTTCAGAACGCTAGTAGAGCAGGCCCGCTCCTGCCGTCGCTTTGTGGAAAAAGAGCCGCTGACCATGACAGATCTGGAATGGCTCATCGACTGCGCCCGCCTGACGCCCTGCGCCCGTAATCAGCAGACCTTGCGTTATTCGCTGGTTACGCAGGGCAAAATCTGCGATGCTCTTTTTGCAAAAACGACCTGGGCCGGAGCCCTCAAAGACTGGGGCGGCCCCCATCCCGGCGAACGCCCCACGGCTTTCATCGTCATCAGTCTGCCCGGCAATGCCGGACATCTGACCTGGGTAGATCTGGGCATCGCAGCCCAAACCATACAGCTGGCTGCAACGAGCCGCGCATGGGGATGCTGCATTCTTGCCAGCTTTGATGTCGAAAACTGCCGGACGCACTGCCGTATCCCCGAAGAACTGGCCCCCCGGCTGATACTCGGACTCGGCAAAGCTGCTGAAACACGCGTTGTCGCCCCCGTCCCCGCTGACGGACGGCTTGCCTACTGGCGCGATGCCGACAATGTTCATCACGTCCCCAAACTTTCCCTCGACGAACTGGTAATAGGTCGTTTCCAGGAATAACGCCCATTCAGACTGCGCTCTGCGCGGCAGGCCGGTCTGCCACTTCAACGACAGATGCAAAAAGGGGGAAGGTTTCCCTTCCCCCTTGCACAGAATCATCCGAATATCAGGCTCCGGCCTCCGGAACCCGCTCTGGAAAGAGTTCCGCCTTCACGATCTGCCGCACTTCAAGCGGTAAAATCATGGCAGCCTTGCGACATACCTCCAACGCAATACGCCGGTACTCTGCCTCGATGAGGCGCTGCTGCTGCTCCGGGCAAAAAGCAAGCGCCCGCTGTTCGATCGCAGCCTTCAGCCGCAGCAACTCATCCGCCACACTGCCGAGACTTTCCTCAAAAGGATGCATCAGCAGAAATTTTTCCACCGTGGCGGCAGGAAGCAGCGCCGCGCAGTCGTTATGGTGCAGGCGTTGAGGTTGCCCCCCCGCGTCAACATGGAGGATGTCCCCAAGATACCCGGCAGACATGCGCACAGCTTTGTAGCGCATCATCAGCAGCATGGCGGAACCAAGGCCCAGAGCAGCACAAGACGTCTTCTGCATACATTCCTCCCTGAATGTTGTGCCCTGCAGACACCTGCCGAGAACTCATTCAAGCCTATCGGCTCTCCAGAGACAATCTTTAGACTTTTTCGCAAAATATTCTTACTTGCCAAAGATCACGTATGCGGTTATTAAACAGCAGATAACGAACGGCATGCATACGCAGGCCGATTTCGGGGGCGCACTGGTTTCGACGGGGATGTGGAAGCCGATGCGGCAGGCCGAGGCGCCGCTGGCCTCGTAAAAAGCGGCAACAAAGTAATTGCCAACAACGATTACGAATACGCTTGCGCTGCCTAATGCGGCAAAGCACCTGACCGCATAGACGGTCACGTCGGAAGGGCTGACGCCTGATATGTTTTTCCGGCGACATTTTATCAGGCTGGCGAGGTTCGGCGTCCGCCGGGAGGCTCGCGAGGATTGTTTCCGGCGGACTGGTTGTGCTGCGCCCGGGCGGAGGTTACCGGCACAACGAGATATAAGTCCGTCCTAAGCCTGTAGAAGCTTCGCGTGGAATGTTCTCGGACGGGGGTTCAACTCCCCCCGCCTCCACCAGCCAGAACGTCAAAAAGTCCGCAGGGCCTTGCGCCCCGCGGACTTTTCTTTTTTATCGTATTGCACAGAAAAAGCTCTTGATATCTTCACCATACTATACTGTTATTATTAATAATTTCCAAAGTTCTATTCGATATTGACCTCCCACCACACAAAGAATCCCCTCATCTCTTCTGCCCAGCAGCCTTCGCAAGTATCATAAAAATTTCTTACGAAAGGCTTATTCTCGCCCATAGTTACTATAACACATTGAAAAAAAACAGGATATCTACAAAGAATCCATAAATCTAAAAAATTCTTCAACCATAATATTGACATCATGTCATTTTATAGGCACAAAAAAAATCACGGAGGTTGCGCTATGAAATCTAATCAAGAGCCTACAGATCTTATTAACACCAAAGTCCTTGATATCTTAGGAGCTAAAAAAGAACAAATAAGCAAAACTATGTTTAAACTCTCGCCTCAATGGAATAATTTTTTAAGGAAACTCGCCAAAAGTTCGAAACTAACCTTGCGCGATTTCCTTGATACCCTTGCCTCGATTGCCGAACAAGCTCATAGGGAAAATACACTTCCCGACTTTCCTCCAATCCAAGACGGTATTCGAATGAGTTTCAGTATCAGCAACAAAGCAAAAGAAATTTTTACGCATATATCTCATGAACGAAGGATATCAAGAGATTGCCTTATACATAGCACTCTTCTTTATATAGCCAATGAAATTAAAAAGAATAATCTAACAAACGAAGAAAAAATCCACTATGCAAAAATACTAATTAATGCTAGAGACAAAATGATTTCTATATTAACTTCGCATGAAGTTTCTCAAGCAATAGAAAAGCTATCATCAAGCGGAGATCAAAAATTTGAAAAGTACAATGAAATATTGACACACATTGATCAGCTACACGAATTAGATTTAGAAGAATATATAGAGAGCAAAAACAACACGCAGCAAAATAACAACAAATAAATTGGCATGCTTTTTATTTTCATCGCACCAGAAAGATTGTTTTATCCAATGATAAACAAACATGCTTTCTGTCTCATAGCATGAGTGCCATTTCATATGGTATAAATTAAACCATTCTAGAACAGCAATTCAATTTAGGAGGTCACAATGTTTATACTTACAACACTAGACAACAACTACAAAAGAGTCTGGGAGCAAGAAGGAAAAGGTAAAGCAACATTCAGTTCACAATATGAATTGCCCACTGTAAAAAGAATCCAAACACTGCTGCCAAACACTGTATATGCGATTGGAATTTATAGAAATCTAAGATCAGAAAGACAAAATATAGAACCTTCATTGCTTATTATAAAATCTATAAACTTTATCCATCTAAACAGAAACAATCACGATATTGAAATTACATTTGATTTTGCAAAAAAACTACCAAAGCATCTAGATTATATTATAGACAAAATTAAACAAAAAACAACACCACTCATTTTTCAAGTCAGGGGCAGCAATATAGAATTAATAAAAAATGCGCTTAGACAACCAGCATAAACATTCTTCTCAAGAGTGCTGCCCCGACATAAAGTCAAGAGTCCGCCTACGCCTTTACGCTCCTGTGCCACATGATGAAGAAGACGGAAAGCACGATCAGCGCGCATGCCCCCGCCATCATGAGGTTGACAGGTTCGCCTGCCAGCTGCCAGCCCAGCAGCACGCCGACTACCGGCACGCGACATATTCATAAGAAACGGCAATGGCGATGGAGACACGCTCCAGCAGCCAGAAATAGCAATAATAGGCAATAATCCCGCCGCCAATGCTCATCCAGAGGAAGGCAAGGGAAGAGCGAACGTTCAGCACTTCCCAATGCGTCAGCGAGGCTTCTCCCCACAGCAGACCGACGAGGATGCACTCAAGCCCGCCTGCCAGTAACAGCAAGGCACAGGATTGCAGCCCCGAAAGGCTGGACACGTGCGGGAAACGCCGAGACAGCAGAGAACCGGCGACCCAGCCCCATGTGGCCACCAGCACCCAGGCCATACCGAGCAAAGGGAGGCCCCCCTCTCCCGATCCCGCAACCAGTCCTTGCTCCAGTCGCGCGGCCTCTTGCCCCATTTCCAGCATCACTAGCCCGATGGAGCTTCCGACAAGCCCAAGCCACTGCATCAGGCAGGGGCGGCGCTCCCCAGCAAACAGCCAGCCCGCCAGCAACATGGAAACCGGCGTGGAACCGGTAATCAAGGCCGCCGCGCAAGCCGACACGCCGAGCTGTTGCCCCTTGGCAAGAAAGCCGCAGCCCATAAGCACCATAAAAACTGCCAGCCACACGGCATGCAGCAAATCGGCACGGGTCGGACGCTTCCAATGCCTGGTCGCCAGCAGAAGCAGGGACAGCAGCGCCCCCGCCAGCAGCATCCGCGATCCTGCCAGCAAAAAGGGACCAAGCGCGGCAAGACACCATTTAATGGCGACGTAGCTGGATCCCCATGAAATATAGAGCAGGAAAAGATGCGAAAAGACGTGAAAAAAAGAAGGGGCAGCGGCCATGAAGAAAATCCTCCTGGGAAAGACAAATCGCACATGCCGCTTTTTTTCACGCGGAGATCGGGACCCAATTCTCCGTGAAGCAACATGCGCTACGCCTTGCAGCCCACCCTAGAAGGGGGCAGGAGCGCTGTCAATCATCCCCCTTCTCTCTTGGCATGCGCCGGGCATCGTGATAATTTTACATTACATGAGCATGCGCAAGCATGCACTGCCATATCCTGGGGAGTACCATGAAAAAAGAAGCCGACACCACAACGCCGCAGCCTTCCGTCCACGCCTTTCTGGACTTCATGGGGCGCAAGGGACTGAACACGACGGCGCAGCGCAAGGCCATTGCCGAGGCCTTCTTCGACTTTCCCGGACATCATTCGCTCGAAGAATTCTATCTGCATATACAAAAAAAAGATCCCAGCATCGGACAAACGACTGTCTACCGGACCCTGAAACTCCTGTGCGATGCCGGACTTGCTACCGAAACCCACTTTAGCGACGGCATTGCCCGCTATGAAGTGGCTCACCCCGACAGTCATCATGATCACATGGTCTGCCTTGTCTGCGGCACTATTGTAGAAATCTGCGATGAACGCATCGAAAAGCTGCAAAAAGACATTGCCTCGGCGCATGGCTTTGTGCTGAGCGGCCATGTGCACAATCTCTACGGCATATGCCCGGCATGCCGCGCTGCCCGCGATACGCACAGCAACTAGAGCGTTTCAACTTTGAAAAAGATGAAACGCGAGGCGGCAGCACAGCGCCGCCCGGCCCAAAGTGAGCGGAAAAACCGCGCTTTTTCCGCGAAACGACAGGCCGTATGGTTTGAAATGCGAAGCATTTCAAACTGAAAATGCTCTAAAAGCAGCGCGGCACGACGTCATACCTTTATCGCGGGCCAGCGAGACCGAGCTTTGCGCACACACCTTTTTCTGAACGCTTAATCTGCACGCGACACTACTTGTCCCAGCTGGTGTGATAACGGTTGAAATGCCGTTCAATGCCAGCGGCGAAGCATCTGAAAAGATCTTTTAAGAATTTGACATTCATTTTCTATTTTAATAAAAAGAAGAAAAACGCTCTCCACAAGAGGTTTTCCCATGAGCATGGACACCCTCATCATCGGACTTTGTCTTGCCGCCGCCGTGGCTTTCATCGCACACAAGGCCTACCGGGCCATTAAGGGCACCGGCGGGTGCAGCTGCGGTTGCCAGTGCTCCAAAGCGACGTCCCGCACGCTCACGAACACGGATGCCTGCCGCTGCTGCAATACGTCCCAAAAACGATAATTGTCCAGATATTCTGGGGTCGTATGGCCCACTCCCTGTGCCTCGGATTCCGCGCACAAAATCCTTCGGCCAGACTCAGAAACTCAGGTTGCGTTTCAAACCATACGGCCTGTCATTTCTCGGAAAAAACACGTTTTTTCTCTCGCTTCGGGCTGGGCGGCGCTGTGTCCGTCGCCTCGTACTGCACTTTATCTTTTTCAAAGATAAAACGCTCTATCCTCCCGCACGCACGAACCGCAAAAAAACAGGGCCGGAAATCGAAAGATTTCCGGCCCTGTCGTATCTGCGGAGAACGCCCTTAACGCAGGTTGGCGATTTGCAGGCGCATCATAGCTCTCTGGAGAGCAGCCTCGGCTCTGGCGTGGTCGATGTTTTCACCGCCTTCGGCAAGGCGCTTTTCTGCGCGATCCCGGGCGGCTTCGGCCCGAGCGGTATCAATATCCGCCGCGACTTCGGCGGATTCGGCCAGAACAGTCAGCACCTTATTGTTCACGTCGGCAAAACCGCCGGAAATGAACACATTGGTCGAGATACCGTTCTGCGTATACCGCAGGCAGCCGGTCTTGAGGGCGGACAGGAGCGAGACGTGATGCGGCAGCACGCCGAACTCGCCCATCACACCGGGGCAGACAGTCATATCCACCTCAGCGCTGACCACGGTCTTGTCGGGCGTGACCACTTCCAATTGCAGCGTGCTCATGGGCGCTCCTTATTTTTCGTCCTGCATGCGCTTCTCGTACTTGGCAACAGCCTGATCGATGCTGCCGAGCATGTAGAAGTCGCCTTCCGCCAGATGGTCGTATTTGCCTTCCAGGATGCCCTTGAAGCCAGCGATGGTGTCTTCAAGTTTCACGTACTGGCCGGGGGTACCGGTAAAGGTTTCGGCCACGTGGAAGGGCTGCGACAGGAAGCGCTGGATACGACGCGCACGGGCAACGGTGAGCTTGTCCTCGTCGGACAGTTCGTCCATACCCAGAATGGCGATGATATCCTGCAGTTCCTTGTACTTCTGCAGCACCATCTGCACCTGCCGGGCCACCTGATAATGCTCTTCGCCCACCACGTTGGGGTCGAGGATGCGGGAGGTGGAGTCCAGCGGGTCCACGGCGGGATAAATACCCAGTTCCGCAATCTGACGCGAAAGCACGAGCGTGCCGTCCAGGTGCGAGAACGTGGTCGCCGGGGCGGGGTCGGTCAAGTCGTCAGCGGGCACGTACACGGCCTGCACCGAGGTGATCGAACCCTTGTTGGTGGAGGTGATGCGTTCCTGCAGGGCGCCGAGGTCGGTGCCCAGGGTGGGCTGATAACCCACGGCCGAAGGCATACGGCCCAGCAGAGCGGACACTTCCGAACCGGCCTGCGTGAAGCGGAAGATGTTGTCGATGAAGAGCAACACGTCCTGGTTTTCTTCGTCACGGAAGTATTCCGCGCAGGCAAGAGCGGTCAGGGCCACGCGGGCACGGGCTCCCGGAGGCTCGTTCATCTGACCATAAACAAGCGTGGCGCGCTCCAGAACGCCGGCCTCTTTCAGTTCGTGATAGAGGTCGTTCCCTTCACGGGTGCGTTCGCCCACGCCCGCGAACACGGACGAGCCGCCATGCTGCTTGGCGATGTTGTTGATCATCTCCATCAGAATAACGGTCTTGCCCACGCCGGCGCCGCCGAACAGACCCATCTTGCCGCCCTTGGGGAAGGGCACGAGCAGGTCCACGACTTTGATGCCGGTTTCGAGCAGCTCAACCTTGGTGTTCTGCTCGGTGAACTCAGGGGCGGGACGGTGAATGGGATAATATTTCTCGGCGTTGATCGGGCCCAGTTCGTCCACGGGGCGACCGATAACGTTGAGAATACGCCCCACGGAAGCTTTGCCCACGGGCACCATGATCGGATTGCCCGTGTCCACAACTTCCATGCCGCGCACCAGACCTTCCGTGGCGTCCATAGCGATGGTACGCACGATGTTGTCGCCCAGATGCTGCGCAACTTCGCACACCAGGTTGGGCGCGTCGGCATTGTTGGGGTTATTGATTTCCAAAGCGGTCAGGATATTGGGCAGGTTCCCGTCGCTGAACTCAACGTCCACGACGGCGCCGATAACCTGAACGATCTTACCGATGTTTTTGCTCATGTGCTTGGCTCCTGTTACCCGTTCAGCGCTTCCGCGCCGCCGACGATGTCGATAAGCTCGCTCGTAATCGAGGCCTGCCGCGTCTTGTTGTACAGCAGGGTGAGCGTATTGATCATCTCGTTGCAGTTGCGCGTGGCGTTGTCCATGGCAGCCATACGGGCCGCATGCTCGCTGGCCGAGGTGTCAAGCAGTCCGCGGTACACCTGTACCTTGACGTAGCGGGGCAAAAGCTCCGCCAGCAACTGCTCTTCCTGCGGCTCGTACACATACTCGCAGCGGGCGCCCGCCGCCTCGCCTTCGGCCTCTTCGGCTTCGGGCGTCGCCAGCGGCAGAAGCCGCAGGCTGCGCGGGGGCTGATGCCCCATGGAGACGAATTCGCCGTACACCAGCCACACTTCGTCGAGTTCCAGCGTCTCGTAGCCGTGAATCACTTCCTGCGCCACGGAGCTTGCAAGGGCAAAATCAAGGCTGCCCATGCGGTCGCCGTAGGAGGTCAGCAATTCGTAGCCGTTCTTGGCGGCAGCGTCGCGCCCCTTGCGGCCCACACAAGCGAAGCGAACCTTCATGCCCTCGTCCTGTTTCTGGCGAGCCAGCTTCAGAGCCGCGGCAATGATATTGCCGTTGAAGCTGCCGCACAGGCCACGATCCGACGTGACAAGCACGATGGCGCAGTTCTTCTTCTCTTCGTGTTCGGCCAGCAGCGGATGGGACGTGCCCTCCACCTTGCTGGCAAGTTCCGCGAGCACATCACGGTACTTGCCGGCATAGGGCCGGAAGCGCTCGATCCGGGCCTGCGCGCCGCGCAGTTTCGCCGAAGCCACCATGTTCATGGCCTTGGTGATCTGCTTGGTCTTGCCGACCCCGACGATTTTCATTTTTACGTCTTTGAGTGAAGGCATACGCAACTCCCGGCGTTAGGCCGTGTAGCTCTGCTTGAAGGCGGCGATGGCGTCGTTCAGCCCCTTCTCCACAGCTTCATCAATGACTTTCTTTTCCTTGATGGCGTCCAGCACATCCTTCTTGGTATCACGCATGAAGGCCAGCATCTGGCTTTCGAAGGTGCGCACCTGATCCACAGGCACGTCGTCCATGTAGCCGCGGGTGGCGGCGTAGATGGAAGCAACCTGCTCATGAGCGGGCATGGGCTGATACTGGGGCTGCTTGAGCAGCTCGACCAGACGCGCGCCGCGCTCCAGTTTTGCCTTGGTGGCCTTGTCCAGGTCGGAACCGAACTGCGCGAAGGCAGCCAGTTCGCGATACTGGGCGAGGTCCAGACGCATGGTGCCTGCCACCTGTTTCATAGCCTTGATCTGCGCGGCGCCACCCACGCGGGACACGGAAAGACCCACGTTAATGGCCGGACGCACGCCGGCGTTGAACAGGTTGGGCTCAAGGTACACCTGACCGTCGGTAATGGAAATAACGTTGGTCGGAATGTACGCGGACACGTCGCCGGCCTGAGTTTCGATGATGGGCAGAGCCGTCAGCGAGCCGGCGCCCAGGCTGTCGTTCACCTTCGCAGCCCGTTCAAGCAGACGGGAGTGCAGGTAGAACACGTCGCCGGGGAAAGCTTCACGCCCCGGAGGACGACGGAGCAGCAGGGACATCTGGCGGTAGGCCACGGCCTGCTTGGACAAGTCGTCGTAGATGATCAGAGCGTGCTTGCCGTTGTCGCGGTAGTATTCCGCCATGGTGCAGCCGGTATAGGCCGCGATGTACTGCAGCGGCGCAGGGTCGGAGGCCGTCGCCGAAATGATGGTGGTGTACTCCATGGCGCCGTGACGACGCAGGGTATCCGCCACCAGGGCAACGGAGGCCTTCTTCTGACCAATGGCCACGTAGAAGCAGTGAATGTCCGTTTCCTTCTGCGCGAGGATCGCATCGATGCAGACGGCGGTTTTGCCAGTCTGACGGTCGCCGATGATCAGCTCGCGCTGACCGCGACCGATGGGCGTCATGGCGTCGATGGCCTTCAGACCCGTGGGCATGGGCTCATGCACGCTCTTGCGGGCGATGATGCCGGGGGCCTTGATTTCCACCGGGCGCACTTCTTCGGACTCGATGGGTCCAAGGCCGTCGATGGGCTGGCCCAGGGGGTTGAGCACGCGCCCCATAACCTTGTCGCCCACCGGCACGGAGAAGATCTTTCCGGTACGCTTGACCGGATCGCCTTCCTTGATGCCCGTGTCCGAGCCGAGCAGAGCGACGCCGACGTTGTCCTCTTCGAGGTTGAGCACCATACCCATGACGCCGCCGGGGAACTCCAGCAACTCCATGGCCATGGCGTTCTGTACGCCATGCACGCGAGCGATGCCGTCACCGACATAGAGCACAGTGCCGGTTTCGCTCATTTCTACGCGCTGCTCGTAGTTTTTGATTTGATCCTCAATGATCTTGCTTATCTCTTCCGCTTTGATCTGCATGTGCTATTCACCCCTCTTGAATGTCTCCCGAAGGATCGCCAACTGCGCGCGCAGACTTGCGTCCAGCACTCGATCACCGACCTTCAGCACCACTCCCCCAAGGATGGATGCGTCAACGTCAAAGGTGAGTTCGATGCCGGCTCCGGCTTTTTCCTCCAGCGCGGCCTTCAGCTGGCCGCGCTTCGCATCAGTCAGTTCCACGGCGGTGGTGAGGTTGCCGCGGATAATGCCTTTAGCATCGTCCAGAAGCTTGCGGAAGCAGGCGACAATCTCGCCGAGACAGGCGAGGCGCTCTTTGTCAGCCAGCAAGAAACAAAAGTTTCGGACGGTGGGGTCGGCATTAATTTTTTTGAAAAGGGCCTGAAGAACCTTCTTTTTCTCTTCACTGCTGATAACAGGGCTTTTCAGCGCCTGTTCCAGCTTGGCCGAGGATTCAAGCAGGCTCCCGATGGCGAACAGATTATCGCCATAGCGGTTCAGCACCTTGGCGCCGCCGGCCTGACCCAGCGAAAATAGCGCATGTGCATACCTGCGGGCAACTATGGCGTCGGTCAATGGAGCACCACCTTGTTAAGGGATTTGTCGATGAGGGCCTCCTGCTCGGCAGGGCCGAGCTTCTTGGCCAGGGCCTTTTCGGTGGCGGCCACAATCTCGTCGGCGATGGTCGCGCGCACTTCTGCGATGACGGCGCGGCCTTCGTTTTCCGCCGAGCGACGCGCCTGTTCCACAATCTGCGTCGCCTGGGCGCGAGCCTCGTCGATGATGGCCTGCTTCAGGCTTTCGGCCTGTTCGCGGCTTTCATCAAGAATGGCCCGGCGTTCTGCTTCCAGGTTGCGGATGCGCTGTTCGACCTTGTCCAGCTCTTCGCGGGCGCTCTTGCGACGGGCATCCAGGCTGTCCAGCTCGCTGGAGATGCCTTCGCGACGATTGCGGAAGAACTGTTTGGCCTTGCCGCCGATGAAGTACCACAGGATGCCGGCGAACAGCACGAAGTTAAGCACGCGCCAGGCGAAGTCGTCCCAGCGGGGCCCGTGGCCCTCGGCAGCCCATGCGGCCGAAGCGCTCAGGAGCACGACGACGGCGACGGGCGCGACGGCAGCGGCCGTACGCACGAAGCGTGAGATGGCGTATTTTTTCCGGTTCAAAGCCCACCCCCTCTTTGGGTCACTCACAAACGGGCGCGCAGGCCCGTACCCCCTGACCAGTTCGCGCGCCGCCGGGCGGGCGCGATCCGCCTTATACCGCTAACCCAGAACGCGGGCAACGGCCTTGTCGGCAAATTCGTCAATCCGGCCGCGCAGCTGCGACATGGCGGCGTCGGCTTCGCCCCGCAGGGTTTCGCGGGCCTGAGCCATGATCGTCTGAGCTTCCTGCTGGGCGGCGCTCACAAGAGCGGCCTGCTCGGCGGCCCCGGCAGCGCGCGCTTCAGCGCGATTCTTGCCGGCTTCCTGGCGCGCACCCTGCAGCTGCGCCTCGTAGTCGGCAAGACGCTGGGCGGCCTGCTCTTCAAAGGAGGCGGCCTCGGAGCCCATGCCGTCCATAACGGATTTGCGCTGGCGGATGATGTTCCGGATCGGGCGAATGAGCAGCACGTTCAAAAGAATGAGCGCCACAAAGAAGTTCACCAACTGGAAAAGCAGGGTGATATTGAGATCCAGCATTCCCGCCCCCTCCTGTAAAAAGGCAAAATGTTGTAAGAAGCATACGAAACGTAGCCCGAAGAACCGGTTCTGTCAAAGGGTCTGTGACAAAATTCCCAACGTTTTTTCAAAAAAAAGCCTTTCAATCTTTTTTTATCAAATAAAATCAACGGGAAAGAGCACGCGAAAAAAAGTCCTTTTTTATTCGAGAAGGAGGATCAAGCCGCCGATTGCGGGCGTCAGCACCACGCAGGCGCGCAGCAGCCACAGGGGCGCGAGCCGCGTGAACTTCGCGCCGACGTAGGCCCCCAGCATCTGCCCGGAAAGCACCTGCGCAAACAGCAGCGGATCAAGATGCCCGTGCCAGAGATAGCCCGCGCCGCCCATAGCCGCAATGGGCAGAATCACCATCATGGTCGTGCCTACGGTCATGTAGAGCGGCACATGGAAAACTATCAGCAGAGTCAACTGGATAAAGGGCGCGGCCCCTACGCCGAAGGCTCCCGACAACAGCCCGTTAAACAGGCCCAGCCCGCCCACATGCAGCCAGTGGCGCAGCGCGCCGTCGTCCCGCACCTGCCAGCGGAAGAGGCAGCAGTCCGAACGGAATATCTTCAGGTAGAAAAGCCAGGAAGAAAGGAGCAGCACCACCCCGGTGAAAGGCCGCAGCGTGTCGCCGTCGAGACCGGATGAAAAAGAAGCCCCCGCAAAGGCCCCGACCGCCCCGAACAGTCCGATGGAAGCCCCCAGCCGCAAAAGAACATTGCCTTCCCGAAAATGACTGACCGACCCGGAAAGCGTCGTGAACATCATCCCGGCCAGCGACGTTCCCAGCGCCGTATGCACGGGGACGCCGAAAAAGGCCGTCAGCAGAGCAATGGTGACGCCCGCCCCTCCGGCGCCGACAAAACCCACGATGCCTCCGAGAAGCAGCATGGCAAGAAAGATAAGCATAAGGAACTCCCTGAAAAAAACTGCGCCGCGCGCGGCGCCTGCCTCTGCATAAGCCTCCGCTTCCTGTCTTGCAAGATTCCCGCGAGGGGCAGGAGCCAAAAGGGTCTTTGAGTTGGAACAATATTTTGATACACTGCCCCCGTCGCGCGCCATGGGCGCGCTGTCCGCAACGACCTGCCGCATCGGCGGCATGTCCACTGCGGCCTCCGCTCCCTGCGGATGCGCCGCGCAGACCTGCGAGGAAAACAGTCATGGCGGAACTGAAGTACAAGCGCGTCCTGCTCAAGCTGAGCGGCGAAGCTCTGGCCGGGGAACTCAAGACGGGCATCAATCCCGATACCGTCGCCGCAATCTGCACCGAAATAGGCGGCCTGCTCGATCTGGGCGTTCAGCTGGCCCTTGTCATCGGCGGCGGCAACATCTTCCGCGGCCTTTCCGGCTCGGCCAAGGGGATGGAGCGATCCTCGGCCGACTACATGGGTATGCTGGCCACGGTGCTCAACGCGCTGGCCGTACAGGACATGCTGGAAAAGCAGGGCTATCCCACCCGCGTTCTGTCCGCCATCACCATGCAGGAAGTCTGCGAGCCCTTTATCCGGCGTCGCGCTCTGCGCCACCTCGAAAAGGGGCGCGTGGTCATCTGCGCGGCCGGCACCGGCAACCCCTATTTTACCACGGACACCACGGCGGCCCTGCGCGGCATGGAATTGCAGTGCGACGCCGTCATCAAGGCGACCAAGGTAGACGGCATTTATGACAAGGATCCCGCCGTCCATGACGATGCCGTCAAGTACGACAGCCTGACCTATGACGAAACCCTGAATCGTCGCATCGGCGTCATGGATGCCGCCGCCTTTGCGCTCATGCGCGACAACAACGTGCCCATCATCGTGTGCCGCATGTTCGGCGGGTATATCCGCCGCGTGCTTCTCGGCGAAGCCGTCGGCACCATCGTTCATAAGTAGCAACCGAGAACCTCAAGGAGTCCCGCATGGATATCGACGGCATTCTCCTCGATACCGAAGACCGCATGGAAAAGGCGCTGGCATCGCTGGAGCGCGAATTTGCCAAGCTGCGCACCGGCCGCGCCACAACGGCTCTCGTGGACGGCATCAAGGCCGATTACTACGGCACGCCCACGCCTATTTCGCAGATGGCTTCCGTGGCTGTGCCCGACAGCCGGACCATCACCATCCAGCCCTGGGACAAGGGCGGTATCAGCGTGGTGGAAAAAGCCATTCTCAAATCCGATCTGGGCCTGACGCCCGTCAATGACGGCCGCCTGATTCGCATCAGCATTCCGCCGCTGACCGAAGAGCGCCGCAAGGAGCTTGTCAAGGTTTCGCGCAAGTACGGCGAAGACGCCAAGGTCGCCATTCGCAACGTGCGTCGCGATGCCAACGACAGCCTGAAAAAGCTGGAGAAGGACAAGACCATCACCGAAGACGAGCAGAAAAAGGCCGAAGCCGACGTGCAGAAGCTGACAGACCGCTTCGTTGCCGAAACGGACAAGAAGTGCGCGGCCAAAGAAAAAGAAATCATGGATATCTAACCGGGCATGCGGGGCGCGGCAGACAGTGTCGCGCCCCGCGTGCGTACAGGCTCGTATGAACGCTACCGACGACGTCACTTCATTGCCGCTGCCCGTGCATCTTGCCGTCATTATGGACGGCAACGGACGCTGGGCGCAGGCGCGCGGCCTGCCGCGCGAAGCCGGGCACCGTGCCGGCGCGGAAACCGTGCGCGACATCGTGACCGAATGCCGCAGGATCGGCATCCGCTATCTGACGCTCTACACCTTTTCCAGCGAAAACTGGAACCGCCCGAAAACGGAAGTGACGGCTCTTTTCAGCCTGTTGCTGGAATTTCTTGGCCAGGAAGTGCCGCGCATGGAGCGCGAGGGCATTCGTCTGAATATCCTCGGCGATATTGAGGGATTGCCGCTTGCCGCCCGCACGGCTCTGCGTCACGGCATGCGCCGCACAGCCGCCAACGACGGCATGGTGCTGAATCTCGCGCTCAATTACGGCGGGCGCGCCGAGATCGTGCGGGCCGTGCGGGAGCTGCTGCGCGAGGGCGTTTCCCCCGACGAAGTGACGGAAGAAAGTTTTGCCCGTCATCTTTATACGGCCGGACAGCCGGACCCGGACTTTCTCATCCGCACCAGCGGCGAACAGCGCCTGAGCAATTATCTGCTTTATCAGTGCGCTTACAGCGAATTTTACTTTACCCCCGTGCCGTGGCCCGATTTTCGCGTGCCGCAGCTGCATGAGGCTCTGGCCGTCTACGGCTCGCGCTCGCGCCGTTTCGGCAAAACACAGGAGCAAATAGATGCCCGTTGATCATGCGACCGATATGCGCCGGATTATTACCGGCGTCGTGCTTGCCGCCGTTGTTATCCTCGTTCTGACAGTGCGCGGCTGGCCTCTGCTTGCCTTCATCATGCTGGTATCGGCGCTGGGTCTCTGGGAATTTTTCTCGCTGTTCTGGGGAGCGCGCGGCCGTATTCCCACCCGCGTTTGCGCCATTCTGCTTGGCTGGGGCATGTTAGTGCTTACCTGGCTGCATCGGCCGCAGGATGCTCTCGTCTTCCTCGGCGCGGGCTTTGTCCTGGCGTCCCTGAACTTCCTTTTCCGCTGGGATGTTGTCGGCGAGGAAACGGCCTTTGCGCCCAGCGGGATTTTCATGGCCGGTCTGGCTTATGTGCCGCTGCTGCTGCTGCCCGCCACCTATCTTTCCACAACCAAGCTGATCTTTGTTTTGGCGGCCGTGGCGGCCTCCGACACCACCGCCTATTTTGTGGGAACCCGCTTCGGGCACCACAAGCTCTGGCCCCGCGTCAGCCCCAACAAGAGTTCGGAAGGCGCTCTGGGCAGCCTCGCGGGCTGCGTGGTCTTCTGCGTCATTTACGGAGCCATCTTCGGCACGGCGGGGATTATCTCCTTTGCGCTGCTCGGCATCGCCATCAACGCTTTTGCCCAGATGGGCGATCTCTTTGAATCCGCCCTCAAGCGTTCGGTCAACGTCAAGGATTCCGGCAATCTGCTGCCCGGACACGGCGGCGTTCTGGATCGCGCGGACAGCGTTCTTTTCGCCATGCCCATGTTTGCCGTCGTCGATCAGTGGTTCCATTTCTTTTAGAATGTCTTCATAAAAACGACAGACCATTCGGCTGGGCCCTCTCGCGCATGCAGAGAGCCCGGCCTTTCCGTTGAAAGACCGGACATAGAGCGTTTCAACTTTGAAAAAGGTGAAACGCGAGGCGGCGGCACAGCGCCGCCCGGCCAATACGAGAGGGAAAACCGCGTTTTTTCCGCGAAACGACAGGCCGAAAAGGCTCTAAGTCCCCTTCCCTCTCCGAACAAACAATGACGACAAGAAGCAAGGAGTTCGTGATGACGGCACTCTGGCCCGGTCGGGGCGGTCCGACCATCAATTATATTTCCGAACCTCCCGCCCCCGAAGCCCTGCAGGGGCGACGCCCCCTTGTCATTCTGGGTTCCACCGGTTCCATTGGCGGCAATGCGCTCAAGGTTATCCGCGCGCATGCCGACCGTTTTCGCATTCTGGGGCTCGCCTGCGCGCGCAATGTGGCAGTGCTGGCCGCGCAGGCGGCGGAATTTCGTCCCCCCTTTCTGGCGGTGCTGGACGAACAGGCCGCCGCGGATTTACGAGCGCAGCTGAACGAAGCGCGCCTCGACGGTTACGCGCCGGAAATTCTGATCGGCCCGGACGGCTATGCTCGCATGGCTTCCCTGCCGGAAACCCGCATGGTGCTTTCCGCGCAGGTCGGCGCGGCCGGACTGGCCGGAACGCTGGCGGCGGCTCTGGCGGGGAAAATTATCGCCCTGGCCAACAAGGAATCCCTTGTGCTGGCGGGCGATCTGCTGCGCCGCATCTGCACGGCGCGCGGCGCCGTCATTCTCCCGGTAGACTCGGAGCACAACGCCCTGTTCCAGTGCCTCGCCGGGCGCGGGCAGGATGCTCAGGAACTCATCCTGACAGCTTCGGGCGGCCCCTTCCGGGGACGCAGCCGCGCCGAACTGCTGCACGTGACCAGGGAACAGGCCCTGAAGCACCCCAACTGGAGCATGGGAGCAAAAATCACCATTGATTCCGCGACCATGATGAATAAGGCGCTGGAAGTCGTCGAAGCCTATCATTTATATGGCATCCCGGCGGACGCCATTCGCGTGGCCGTGCATCCGCAATCCGTGGTGCATTCGCTTGTCCGCTTTCGGGACGGCGGTCTGCTGGCGCAAATGGGTCCCGCGGACATGCGCCTGCCCATCGGGCATTGCCTCCTCTGGCCGGAGTGCTTATCTGTGAACGCGCCGGGGCTCGATCTGTTCTCCTGCGGGCCGCTGGAATTCTTTGAGCCGGACCCGGAAGCCTTCCCCGCCGTCTCGCTGGCATGGCAGGCGCTGAAACGCAGGGGCGGAACCTGCGTCGTCATGAATGCCGCCAACGAAGCGGCTGTGGAACTCTTCCTTGCCGGACACTGCGGCTTCACCGATATTACCGACATCATCGCCGAAGTCATGGCGCGTCATGAGCGGGAAAGCGATTCCAGCCAACCGTGGAGCCTGCCCGATCCGGCAATCGGCCCGGAAAGCGCGGCGGCCCATGCCTGCGAGGCCATGGAACGCATCATCCTTCTTGATCAACAAAGCCGCGCGCTGGCACGCAAGCTGGCGCGCTCCGGAGTAAACGAGTGCTGACAACCATTATTGCCGCCGTCATTGTTCTGGGCGGTCTGATCTTCTTTCATGAACTGGGGCACTTTCTCGCAGCCCGCGCTCTGGGCATGGGCGTTTCGACCTTTTCCCTGGGCTTCGGCCCCAAGCTGCTGACCTGGAAGCACGGCAAGACGGAATATGCGCTGTCGCTGGTGCCGCTGGGCGGTTATGTGGCGCTGGTGGGCGAATACGAGGACGGCGACAAGACCTCCGAACTGCCCGACGGTTTCACGTCCGAGGAATGCTTTTCCTTCCGTCCCGCGTGGCAGCGACTGCTGGTTGTGGCGGCCGGGCCGGTTTTCAATATCATTCTTGCCTGGCTGCTGTGCTGGATTATGGCCTACGGCTGGGGCATGGGCGTGCTGCTGCCGCATGTGGGCAAGGTTGAGGCCGGCAGTCCCGCGGCCGTGGCCGGTCTGCTCCCCGGCGACACCGTCCTGCGCATCAACGGCGCGCCGATTCAGGAATGGCAGGAAATGGCCGACGCCATCAACAACAGCGGCGGCAGTCCGTTGCAGCTTATGATTTCCCGGCCGCGCACCGCCGCCGACAGCGCTGTCGGCGTAACAAATCTGTCCGGCGTGGTTTCCAAGGATGCTCAGGTGCTGCAAGTCACCGTCACGCCCCGTCTGTCCGTCCGCCAGAACATTTTCCGCGAGGACGAAAAGGCCTGGCTTGTGGGCATCACCGCTTCCGGCAATGTGCGGCGCATAGAGCTCGGCTTCTTTGAGGCCGCGCGCGAGGGCCTGACCCAGACCGGACGGCTTCTGGACCTGACGTGGAAAAGCATCGTCAAGCTGGTGCAGCGCGTCATCCCCGCCGATCAGGTGGGCGGCCCCATCATGATTGCCCAGATGGTCGGCCAGCAGGCTGAGCAGGGTCTCGTGGGCCTGCTCGGACTGGCGGCCCTGATCAGCATCAACCTCGGCGTCCTCAATCTGCTGCCCGTTCCCGTGCTGGACGGCGGACAGATTCTGTTTTTCCTGCTGGAAATTATTTTCCGCCGCCCTGTCCCGCAGGTTATCCAGACCTGGGGCATGCGCTTCGGCGTGGTGCTGCTCGCCATGCTCATGATCTTTGCCACCTATAACGACATCATGCGCATTCTGCGGGGGTAGTCCTGGTTAACACTGAGAATCGTTCTTCTGGGGGGAAGGAAACTCCCTTATCTCTGCTGTCGATGCCCGTAAGGCTCCTGCGTCGCCTAACGGGCACGGCCTGCGGCCGCCATTCGGTCGCGGCTTGCGCGCAAGGGGGTTTCCTTCCCCCCCAGGCCCCATCCTTCCCCCAACGCGCTTTTTTCGCGAAACGACAGGCCACATAGTTGAAATGCTCTAGAGAGAACGGGAGACACAGCGTCATGGATATAGATTCCGAAGGTACCGGCTGGGAACTCATTCTCAATGCCGCGGAAGGCGCGCTGCAACTGGTGCTGACGCATGACGAAGAACTGATCTGCGCCCAGCGCTGGGGCCGCAGCGATCGCGCCACAGAGATTCTGGCGCCCGCGCTGGCGGATATGGCCCGCGCCTGCGGTCTGCGCCTGCGGCAATTGCGCCGCATCGCCTGCGTGCGCGGGCCGGGCTCCTTTACCGGCGTCCGTCTTGTGCTCACCACAGCCGCGGCCTTGCGTCGCACGGCCCCTGGGCTGCAACTGGCCGGGCTCGACTACCTGCAGGCCCTGGCTACGTCCGCGGCCATGGATCGCCGCCTGCCTTACGGCACGCCCATAGCGGTTCTGACGCATGCCCGGCGTAATCTGGTGCACTTTCAGCCCTATGTTTCCTATGGCTGGAGCATCCCCGCGCAACCAGCCGAAGATGTGCGGCTATGCAGCCCTGAGGACGTCCTTGCTCAATTTGCGGCGGTAGAAAACCCCGGCGCTGTCTGCGGCAGCGGACTGCAACGCAATCCCGATCTCCTGGCCCGGCTTGCGGCACAGCCTGCGCTGCTCTGCCTGGATCAGCTGCGTCTTCCTTCCGTGGATGCGCTGCGCCTTCTGGCGCGCCACGGGGACTATGCTCGCGAGGATATCGAGCCGCTCTATGTCCGGCCCTGCGACGCCGTGGACAATCTGCCGCAGCTGGCGCAGCGCATGGGGCTTGATGCCGGAGAGGCTCAGGCGGAGTTGCAACGCCAGTTGCGGCGCCCGCCCGTCAGCATGGAATAACGCGCATCCGGGAGCCGCGCATGGGCTTTTCAATCATCATTCCAGCCTGGAATCTTTGGGAAACAACGCTGGCCTGCCTGCGCTCGCTGGCGGCGCAGGATGAAGGGGAGGCGTTGCTTGCCGAAGTGCTGGTTGTGGACAACGGCTCCACGGACGCCACGGCCACAGCACTTGCCGCAACGGGCGAATCGCTGTTCGGAAGTCGCTTTACGCGGCTGCGGCTGGAGGAAAATCAGGGATTTGCCGCCGGATGCAACATCGGCGCGCGCGCCGCGCGCGGCTCCCTGCTGCTCTTCCTGAACAACGACACCACCGTAGCATCTCCCTGGCTTGCGCCTCTCCATGAGGCCCTGCAAGACAGCGGCGTCGGCGCTGCCGGTTCGTTGCTGCTCTACCCTGACGGGCGCAATCAGCATTGCGGCATCTGCTTTTCCCTGTTCGGCAATCCGGGGCATCTCTACGCCCGTTTTCCGGGAAGCCATCCGGCGCTGCGCCGCCCGCACGCGCTGCAAGCCATCACGGGAGCCTGTCTGGCCCTGCGGCGCGCGGACTTCGACGCCTGCGGCGGCTTTCATGAAGGCTATCGCAACGGCTATGAGGACATGGATCTCTGTTTCGCTCTGCGCCGCCGGGGGCTCTCGCTGCGCGTCGTTCCCGAAAGCGTCGTTACCCACCACGAAGGACGAACGCCCGGCCGCAAAGCCCATAATGAGGCCAATGCCGATCTTTTTGCCGCCCGCTGGGGCGACGTTGTTCGTCCCGATATCCATCGCCTTGTCCAGACGGACGGTTATGTCGCCTGCCTGAGTCCCCAGCTCGTCACCTATCTCCAGCCCTGCGCGGAACGACTTCGGGAGCTTGCGGCAACGCCGGATAAGGAAGACGCCCTGAGGCTGGCGCTGGAACGGGAGCCCCTCTGGCTGGACGGCTGGCTGCGGCTGGCCGCCATACAGGAGCAGGCGGGACAGGGGGCGGCCGCTCTGGAAAGTCTTGGCGAGGCTGTGAGCTTCTTCCCGGTGCCGACAGCCCAGCGCGCCCTGCTGACCTGCGCCCGGCGACAGGGAAAAACGTCGCTGGCCGACGCGGTTCTGAACATGCTGCGCGACACCCCGGACGCCGCGCGTCTGCGCCAGCAGCAGGCCCGCCACGCCCGGAGCCTCGCCGCACAGCGCGGCGATCAGCTGCTTGTCTCCATCCTCGACGACTGGCTGCGCCTGCAGGGCCGCAGCCGGTAGAGCTGTTTTTTCTTTTATTTTTTTGGGGGAGGGGACCCCCTCTGCTAACGCGAGAGGGGTTCCCCTCCCCCAAGCCCCCTC